>JAVVET010000024.1:0-41045 GCA_032251235.1 Wenzhouxiangellaceae bacterium | reverse complement strand
CTACCGACTACCGACTACCGACTACCGACTACCGACTACCGACTACCGACTACCGTAATTCGCGGCCCGTAGACGCAACCGAAATCACTTTCCAGCTTCGGCGCGCCGGGGCCTCAAAGCCTTTCCGGCGCCAGCCCCACGCCACGTTCGATGTCGGCGCGCCGATAGCTCGACGAGATCCACCAGGTCTGCTCGAGATCGGACACGATCAGGCGGCCGCGCTCGGCCACGTCCAGCGCCTTGCCGCGGTAGCGTGCATCGCCGGCCCGGTTCATCACCATTTGCCGGTCGCGCGCCGAATCGGTCGGATGCTGGGCCAGCAACAAGAGCTGCTCGCCCAATGGCTCGGCCGAGGCCAGTTCAAGCAGCCATTCGTCGTCTTGCAGCATCAGCGACCCTTCGATGCCAAGCGCCTCGGCACGGTCGGCACGCACGTGGGTGTCGATCAGCGCCTTGCCCAGCGTGGCGTAGTCACCGGTCATCATGTGCGGCGGGTTGCGCACGGCAAAAGTCAGCGTGATGAATGACGAAACAACCCCCCAGCTCAGGATGACAATGATGAGCCAGGGCCAGAATTGGCGGTACCAGGGTGTTGCTTCGGTCGTTTGCATGGCGTTCCTGTCAGCGTGGATTCGGCGGTACGTAAAAACGGCTCTCGGCACCGGTCAGCAACTCGCCGGTCGCTGCGTTCGACAGCCGGATCTCAATTTGGTGCATGCCCGGCCCGATCGCCTCGATCGGAACCGCAAGCGTCATCGGCCGATTGCTGACGCCGCCGGCCGGCACCGAAAATCCGCTGACCGGCGAGACCACGGTCAAGCCCTCGAGGCCCTCGGCGGCCACCTGCAGGCGGATTTCGTCGTCGGTGCGGTTGGTGATTTTCAGCGCAAACGGATTTTCGATCTGGTCCCCGGCCATGCGATACAAGGCGCTGCGGTCGCGCAGCACATCGACATCGACCATGTCGCGACCAGTCAGCACGAGCCCGAACAGCGTCGTCAGCGCCGCCAGCATGCCGATATAGATCAGGATCCTGGGTCGGAAGATGCGGGTCTTTTCACCGGCCTTGGCCGCCTCGGTGGTGTAGCGAATCAGGCCGCGCGGATAATCCATCTTGTCCATGACCTCATCGCAGACGTCAATGCAGGCCGCACAGGCGATGCACTCGATCTGCAGCCCGTCGCGGATATCGATGCCGGTGGGGCAAACCTGGACGCAGCCATGGCAATCGATGCAATCGCCCAGGCCCAGCGAAGCCTTGTCGGCATCCTTGCGGCGCTTGCCGCGCGGCTCACCGCGCTTTTCGTCGTAGGAAATCACCAGGCTTTCGCGGTCGAACATCGCTGCCTGGAAACGCGCATACGGGCACATGTACTTGCAGACCTGTTCCCGGAGATAGCCGGCGTTGCCGTAGGTGGCCAGCCCGTAGAAACCAATCCAGAAGGACTCCCAGCCGCTGGCCCTGAATGCAAATACCGCGGGCACCAGGTCACGGATCGGGGTAAAAAACCCGACAAAGGTCAGACCGGTCCAGAACGAGAACGTGATGTAGAGGAACTGCTTGGCGGTCTTCTTGCGAATCTTTTCGGCGTTCCACGGCGCCTTGTCAAGGCGAATGCGCCTGTTGCGCGGGCCTTCGACAAAGCGCTCCATCCATAAAAAGACCTCGGTCCAGACGGTCTGCGGACAGGCGTAGCCGCACCACAGCCGACCGGCCAGGGCGGTGACGAAAAACAGCGTGATCGCCGCGATCGCCAGCAACAGGGCCAGCATGAAGAAATCCTGCGGCCAGAAAACCAGCCCGAAGATATGAAATTCGCGCGCCGGCAAATCGAACAGCACGACTTGCTGACCATCGACATTGATCCAGGGCAAGGCATAGAAAAGCCCCAGCAGAACCCAGGCCGACAGCACCCGAAGGCGCGAAAAACGGCCGCCGGTTTCGCGCGGATAAACCTTGGGCGCCTTGACGTAGAGCTTAAGTTCCTCCGGCGCCCCGGACTCGCTGGCCTGGCTCAATTCATGACCTCCTGCAAGCCATCGGCATCAGGACCGACCGTTATAGCGGGCGTTTGGGCGCAGCAGAATCCAGGTAAACAGGCAAGCCGAAGCCGTGCACAGCCAAAACCCGAGGAACGCAACCGTGTAACCGGCCTGGCGCGAGATTTCGAGCTCCGGGAAACTGATCGCCGCCAGTTCCAGCGGATCGACGAACGCGAACAGGACCATGGTGGCCACAGCGGCGGCAAAAAACGACGGCCATACGATGGCGCCAATACACTGGCTCCATGGCCGCCGCGGATGATCGGCCAGGTGCCCGGTTTCATGCCCGGGCCGGCTACTCATTCGAGTCGGGTCCGTAATCGGGCTGCAGGCTCAGGATATAGGCGGCGGCAAGACGCGCCCGGGTCTGGCCGATCAGGTCTTTCTGCGCCGGCATGACACCGTTGCGGCCGTTGCGGATCGTCGCCCGGATGGTATCGATATCGCCGCCGTAGGTATAAACGCCGGCTGTCAGGTTCGGCGCGCCGAGTGCCGGGTTGCCCTTGCCTTCCGGGCCATGGCAGGCGCTGCAGACCTGCTGGAAATGCTGACGGCCGGCCGCGGCAATGGTTTCATCGACCGGCTCGCCGGCCAGCTGCTGAACATACACGGCGGTGCGGGTCACGCCCTGCTCGCCCAGTACGTCGCCGAAAGCCGGCATCGCGGCGCGCCGACCCTGGACGACGGTGTGTTCGATCTGTCCGGGATTGTCGCCCCAGATCCAGTGATCGTCGGTCAGGTTCGGATAACCGGTCGCGCCGCGCGCGTCCGAGCCGTGGCAGGTCGAGCAGTTGTGTGCATACAGGTTGCGACCCATTTCAACGGCCTGGCCGTTGGCGGCCAGCTCGGCAAGCGCCATTTCGTCGAACATGCCGAATCGTTGTTCGAAATCGGCACGCGCGGCTGCCATCTGCTGGTCGTACTGGCCCTGCTGCGACCAGCCCAGGACGCCGCCGAACCGGCCCAGCCCCGGGTAAAGCACGAGGTAGACGATCGCAAACACTACGGTCAGCCAGAACAGGCCCAGCCACCAGCGCGGCAGCGGGTTGTTCAGTTCCCTTAAGTCTTCGTCCCAAACGTGACCGGTGGTTTCATTGCCGTATTGGTCTTTGGTCGAAGGAATCCGAACGCGGGTGGTCCAGATCAAAAACCAGATCGTGGCCGCCAGCGTGCCGACCGTGATGATGATGATGTACCAGTGCCAGAACGTGCTCATGAACGATTCTCCCTGTGATCCGTGTGACCCGGCTTGTCGTCGTCACGATCTTCCAGCGGCTGGCGCGCCTGCTTGTCGAAATCCTCGCGACGCTTGATCACGAAAACGTAGATCACGACGGCCAGAAACCCGAGCAGCGCAAGCAGCGTGATGATTCCGCCCATCATTGGCCACCCCCGGTGGTCGCGGTCGGCAGCTGGCGCTGACCGGTCCATTCGCGGCCCATACCCTGCAGGTAGGCGATCAGCGCTTCCAGTTCCGTGACGCCGACCAGTTCGTCGAAGGCGGCCTCGATTTCCTCGTCGGTATACGGGTCGCCAAGCCGCTGCAGCGCGCGCAAATGGCGCTGCAAGCCGGCTGGATCGACCAGCCGTTCGGCCAGCCACGGGTAAGCCGGCATGTTCGAATCCGGCACCACGGCGCGCGGGTCCATCAAGTGCAGGCGATGCCAGTCGTCGGAATACTTGCCGCCCACGCGCGCCACATCCGGTCCGGTTCGCTTCGAACCCCACTGGAATGGCCGGTCATAGACGAACTCGCCGGCCACCGAGTAGTGCCCGTAGCGCTCGGTCTCGGACCGAAACGGGCGGATCTGCTGGCTGTGGCAGTTGTAGCAGCCTTCCGCCACGTAGACATCGCGCCCGGCCAGGCGGATCGGGCTGTAAGGCTTGACGCCGTCGGCCGGCTCGACGATGGTTGCGCGAAACATCAGGGGCACGATCTGTGCCAGCCCGCCCAGGCTGATCACGACCAGGATCAGGACCGCCATCAGACCGACATTTTTTTCAATTGCTTCATGCGACATGCGGGTTTCTCCTTCAGGCCGGCTGCGGGATGGGGACGGATTGCGCGCGCTCCGGCGCGCTCTGCCAGGTCTTGTAGACGTTCCAGGCCATGAAGAACATGCCGCTCAGAAAGACCAGGCCGCCGAGCAGGCGCAGCATGTAATACGGCTCGGTGCGCTTGAGCACCTCGATGAAGGTATAGGTCAGCGTGCCGTCGTCGTTGAACGTGCGCCACATCAGGCCCTGCATCAGCCCGGCCGCCCACATCGCGGTGATGTAGAGCACCGTGCCGATCGTCGAGGCCCAGAAATGCCATTCGATCGCCTTGATCGAATACATTTTTTCAACACCCCACAAGCGCGGAAACAGCGTGTACAGGCTGCCGATCGAGATCATCGCAACCCAGCCCAGCGCACCGGAATGAACGTGGCCGATGGTCCAGTCGGTGTAATGCGACAACGAGTTGACGGTCTTGATCGACATCATCGGACCCTCAAAGGTCGACATGCCGTAAAACGACAGCGCGACGATCATGAAGCGCAGGATCGGGTCGGTTCGAAGCTTGTGCCAGGCCCCCGACAGCGTCATGATGCCGTTGATCATGCCGCCCCAGCTCGGGGCCAGCAGGATGATCGAAAACACCACGCCGAGCGTCTGGGCCCAGTCGGGCAGCGAGGTGTAGTGCAAATGGTGCGGGCCGGCCCACATGTAGATTGCGATCAGCGACCAGAAATGCACGATCGACAAGCGATACGAATAGATCGGGCGGTTGGCCTGGCGCGGCACGAAGTAATACATCATGCCGAGAAAACCGGCGGTCAGGAAAAAGCCGACGGCATTGTGCCCATACCACCACTGCACCATGGCATCGACGGCGCCCGAATAGATCGGATACGACTTCCACCAGCCGGCCGGCATCGACAGGTTATTGACGATGTGCAGCACGGCAATGGTCAGGATATACGCGCCGAAAAACCAGTTGGCCACGTAGATATGCTTGATTTTCCGCATCATGATGGTGCCGAAGAACACCACCGCGTAGGCGATCCAGACCAGCGCCACCAGCAGGGCCAGCGGCCATTCCAGCTCGGCATATTCCTTTCCCATGGTCTGGCCCAGCGGCAATGAAATGACTGCGCCGACGATGACCACCTGCCAACCCCAGAATGTAAAGGCCGCCAGCCTGTCGGAAAAAAGACGCGCCTGGCAGGTGCGCTGGACCACGTAGTAACTGGTCGCAAACAGGGCCGACCCGCCAAAGGCGAAAATCACCGCGTTGGTATGCAGCGGCCGCAGGCGCCCGTAGCTCAGCCAGGAAATTCCGTAGGTCAGGTCCGGCCAGATCAATTGCGAGGCAATCACCACGCCGACCAGCATGCCGATGATGCCCCAAAGCACCGTGGTTACGGCAAATTGACGCACGACCCGGTCGTTATAGGTTTGATTATTGCTCATGAGTGAATTTCCGATGGCGAACAGCAAGTGGCGTATTCTCGTTGAAGCGACGAAATCATCAATTGATCCAGGTCAAGAACCGTCTGCCGTTAACATGGCCGACTGACTTGGATTGGCAGAACAATTCAGGCTCCCGGCTCCTGCGCCTCTCGCCGAATTGCAAAACCTTGCTCATCCGGCGACGCGCAAATTATACCAATCCAGTGCCACGCATCGACTATGGCATGGGCCAAATCGACTGCAGACCAGCATTTGATAACGCAGTGCGTCCATGCACCAGCGCCCCGCTCGACCGCCTGTTGCCAGTCGTTGTTCAAGATTCCTTTTTTCATTGTGCTGTTCAAGGACAGCCGAGCGGTCAAGGCACGCTCGGTCGTTCAAAGCGACTGGCTTGATGAACAGGAAACGCTGCGCTGCCGCGCCAAAGTGCCACCGGCGACGCATAAATCCGGTTCGGTGTGAGTACTATGCTCTGCATGGCAGGATCACCCGACCCGCTCGCGCTCAAACCATCCGACTGGCTGTTGGCTGAAACCGTAAGGCGCGCCGAAGAAGCCAGCGGCGAAATTCCGCTGGACGACCCAGCCACCCGAACTGCCGGCAGGCTGCCCGGTCATCCGGCGGCGCGCATCGTCGAGCGCGCCCGGCTCCGATCGCAGGACCAGCCCGGGGACCAGGATCTTGCGGTCGAAGTCGAGCACGCGCTTTCGAGCATGCGCTGGTTGTTTCTGCTGCTGTTGGCGGCAGGCCTGCTGGCCGGCATCGCGGCGGCGGCTTCGCTGCCTGCGGCAAACGCCACCATCGCCCTGTCCCAGGCCTTGA
Organism: Wenzhouxiangellaceae bacterium; assembly: GCA_032251235.1. Lineage (GTDB taxonomy): Bacteria > Pseudomonadota > Gammaproteobacteria > Xanthomonadales > Wenzhouxiangellaceae. The sequence goes on along the minus strand of JAVVET010000024.1, from coordinate 34,724 downwards.
TCGCACTACTGGGCATCCCGCTGTTGCTGCTGGGTCTTTGGGCCGGCTTGAGCTTGCGCCGGGCCCAGCCGGATGATCCGCAAACCGTCTCGGCCGGTCTTCCCGGTCGGGTCGCCTGGTGGCTGTTGACGAAATGGACGCGCCGATTCGGACTGGCCGCACAGCGGCGCCACCTGGCCGCCGCGCTGGCAGAACTGGGTCGCCGCGAAGGCCGCAAGCTGCTGGCGTTGGCCACCCACGGCTTCTGGACGATGTTCTTTATCGGCTGCATTGCCTGGCTGTGGCTGCGGTTTCTGGGCTTGCGCTTCGATTTCAGCTGGGAGACCACGCTGCTGGCCGGCGACTCGCTGCAGCAGATCATCCTGGCAATCGGCTGGCTGCCGGCCTGGCTCTTCAGCTTGTCGCTGCCTGGCGCCGAACAGATCGAGGCCATTCTCGGCCAGCGCTCGCCGGCTGTCGATCGCCAGCTATGGGCCGGCTATTTGCTGTCGGCGCTGGCCGTCTACGGCCTGGCACCGCGGGCGCTGCTTGCACTGTGGTTCGCCTGGCGTTGTCGGGCGCTGCGCCTGGCGCTCGATCTGGGCCAACCCGGATACCTGAGGCTGCTGCCGGTGCTGGCCGCCGGTCCCAGTGAGGCGATCGGCAAGATCGGGCCCGACGCGCCGGAGATAACTGCGCGGCAGCACCACCACCACGCAGTCGGGGGCCAGGGCCGGCCGGTGCTGATCGGCGTCGAGCTCGACCGCGATGAGAGCCGGTGGCCACCCGAAAACCTGCAATGCCGGGTATTGGGCCGCGCCGACAACCGGCGCCAGCAGCGTGAGCTGCTGGCGGCGCTGAAGCTGCTCGACCCGCCGCCTCGAAAGATCGTGGCGCTATGCTCGCTGGCGCGCACGCCCGATCGCGGCATTGGGCATTATCTAGGCGAATTGTCCGAAATTGCCCCGCTGCAGCTGCAACTCGAGGACGGCGAATCACTGCCCGCAATGGGCATCGATGCCGAGCAACGACGACTCGACTGGCGCCGGCTGGGCGAGCGATTCGGACTGGAAGTCGAGGACTGAGACGAGCGCCAGAGCGCCGCTGTCAACTCCCGACAGGGCCGGACATGCCTATGCATGCGTTTGCCAAAGCCCTCGACGGGCGAATCAATACATTGAAACGTGGTCTAATGCAAAGCGCAGGGTTCCCGAAAACCAGGAGCGCTGAACACCGGCATTTCAACCCAACAGTCGACATCGACGGAGACCGACATGGCCAAGAGCAGAGACACCAAAAAGAAGGAAGAGAAGAAAAAACCGGCCAAGACAATGAAGGAAAAGCGCGCAGAAAAAGCCGCGAAAAAATCCTGAGATAAGCATCACCGCCCGGCCGTGACGCAACCGTCCGGCCGGCCTCGACAGGCATCGAGTGTGCGGCCCGCCACGCCTGGTCGAATTGACCGCGCACCGAGCCTGGTCAAACTTATCCCACGCTGCGGCCTGGTCGAATTGACCATGCACCACGCCCGACACACACCAGGCGCAGTGCACAGCGAATATTCAGGTACAGCCAATCCTGCCCGCGTGATCGATTCCCGATTCCCGATTCCCGACCACCGACCACCGACCACCGACCACCGACCACCGACCACCGACCACCGACCACCGACTACCGGCTACCGGCTACCGAAGACCTCGCGCAGAATTTCGGTGCTGCGAGCGCCCGGGTCATCGCGAATACGCGCCTCTTCCCGCGCGATCATGGCAAACAGCCCATCCAGTGCCTTTTCGGTTACAAAGGCCTCCAGGTCGGTTTCCAGCGGTGTCACGGCCGGCAATCGATTCCAGGCCGAGGCGATGTCGCGGTACAGATCGATTCCCTGCACCTGGCGAAGCCGCTCGGCCACGATGGGCTGGTAACGCTGCCGCAGCCGATCCTCGGAAGTTGTTCGAAGGTAGCTGGTCGCGGCATCATCGGCACCGGTAAAAACGGCATAGACATCGGACGGGCGCATTTGACGGATGCTGTCGGCAAACACTGCCACCGCCTCGTCGGCGGCTGCTTCGGCCGCTCGATTCATGGCTTGTTGAAGTTCATCGGCCTTGCCGCCAAGGCCAAATCGACGCAATTGCGTGGCCGCATCATCAAGGGTCGGGGGCAACGGAATCCGGATCGCGTCGTTTTCCAGGTAGCCACCGGGACGGCCGACCTGCTGGCTCGCCCGCCGACTGGCCACCAGCAGCGCTTCGCGCAGCCCCGCGGCGATGCGCGCTTCCGACGGTTGCCCGACAGCAGTCCCGGGGCGGGCCATTTCGTCGAGCACCGCGCACGAACCCAACAGCAATAGACCGGTCAGCGCGCCGGCAGCAAGCCGATTGTTGAACACGACAGGCAAAAACATGGCAATTCCTCATCAATTCAGGGTCGGTTTCATGGTGACAGGTCCGGCGGGGAAAAGCATCCGGCTATCGGCAATGGCATCGCAATCGGATTCGCTCTGCTAATCATTTGACAATGACCGGCAGATGCTCATGAGCGTTCGCGACCGGACGCCCGCTTCGATTTCATCGAGCACAGTTGCCCGCGACGAGCTCGAGTCGTTTCAGGATGTCGGTATCGGCCTCCAGTTCGGCGGCCGGCTCAATGACCAGCGTGGTGTATTCCTTGAAGGCCGCATCCGGCAATGCTCGCAACGGCAGGCGCTCGGCACGAAAGTCCTCGATCACCAGTTGCGCGGCTTCGTAGAGAATCACTTCGGTGTCCGGCTCGTACCAGTGCCGCAGTTTCTCGACCAGCACGCGCAGGCGCGCGGGTTCAGGCTCGAAGCCAATGCAGTCGAGCTTGCCGGCCAGCGCAACCTGCCACAGAATCAACATCGCGCTCGGATCGATCCGGCGCCGGTTGATCAGAAACTGGGTCGCTTCGAACGACTGCACGCCGCGCGCACCCGGGTCCAGGCCCAAATCCGCGTACAGGCAGGCTTCGGCCGAAATGCCGGGCTCCATGCGTGCCTCGAAACCCTCGGCCCGAGCGGTCGCGATCGCCACGTGCGGCACCTGGGCGAAGACCCCGGGGTGTCCATAGAACACGGCACATACGCGCTTGCCCGCGCGCACCGGCGCCAGCACGGCATCCTGCATTTCCCGGTAGCTTTCACGCCGGTCCTTGTCGTCGCCATAGAAACGGCCAAGATTTTCGAAATCCGGCCGCAGATCGGCCAGCCAGCGCGCCGAGAATGCGTCGACCAGCCCGACCACCGCATCGGCAAGTCGAATTTCGGAAACGCAGCGTTCACTGACGTGGCGCCCCATCTGGATGCCGCAGCCCACGACGATCAAGGCTCCCTGGCCGCCCATCAGGCCGGCCCGGCTGCGCCGGCTTGAGGCCTGGTCGCGATCTCGATCCGGTCGCGGCCGCCGCGCTTGGCCTGGTACAGCGCCACATCGGCGCGGCGCCGGAGTTCATCGACTGCCTCACCCGGCTCCAGCATTGCAATACCGAAGCTCATCGTGATGCCTTCATTGGTTACGGCGCCGTTCAGGGCGGCCAGCGAATCACGCAGCCGGTTCACCATGGCCTCGACTTCCATCAACGCCATGCTGCCAAGACAAATGCCGAACTCCTCACCGCCCACGCGACCGACCAGCGCGTCCGAGCCAAAATCCTTGCGCAGACAAGCGCCGACGCGACGCAGAACTTCATCGCCGACCGGGTGCCCATGGCGATCGTTGAACTGCTTGAAAAAATCGATATCGCCAAGTACCAGCGCCAGCCGGGAGGTCTGCGCATGCGCCTGCTCGACCTGTCCGGCCGCGATCTCGAAGAACTGCGTGTGATTGCGCAGCTGGGTCAAACCGTCGAACCAGGATTGACGCTGAAAGTGTCGGCGCTGGCGCAAGGTAACGGCCAGTAAAAAGCCGAGGACGAGCAGCACGAAAAGGCCCAGCGCGTAAAGCGCCAGGCGCAAGCGGGCCTGTTCGCGTCGGGTCTGTTGCTGCAGCACCGCCACCGCGGCCTGTTCGCGCAGCAGCGCATTTTCCTGCTCGGTAAAGCGGGTATCGAACTCGACTTCGGCCAATGCCAGGCGCATCGCCCGCTCGACCGCCAGGTACTTCTCGCGCGATGCCATGGCGCGACGAATCATTTGATGCGCCTGCGAGTGGTCGTTGCGCCAGGCTGCAATGTCTGAAAGCATCAACAGGGCCTCGGCGTGATAATCCCAGTTTTTCTGCTCGGCAAAACGTGCAAGAAGCGGTTCCAGCAGGGCGCCTGCGCGCTCGAATCCGCCGCGCTGGGTCTGCAGGCGCGCCTGGTACAAATGAACCTCGTCGATGCCGGTTGCGTAGCCCGAAGCCTCCAGGCCTTCGATGGACTCAATGAACAGCCGCTCGGCCTGCTCGAAAAGGCCTGCCTCGCGCAGCAGATCGCCGAGCCCGTAGCGAGCCACGTTGCCGATAATCGGGTCCTGCGCCGTGTCGCAATAATCCAGTGCGTTGCGGTATTGGGCCTCGGCCGCGACCGGCTCGTTGCGCGTTTTATAGACAAAGCCAAGCCGCTGGCTGGCCAGGCAAAGGTCACGCGCCTGGCCCGACTGGACCGCCAGTTCAAGCGCACGGCCGCCATAATCGAGTGCACGCTCCAGGCGCCCGACCCGTGCATAGGTGTAGGCCGCCAGGCTGAGCAGGCCGATCCATTGGTCGCGCTCGCGGCGCGTGAACTCGAATTTCAAGCCCTGGTTGAGAAACGTAAAGGCGCGTGCGTAGTCGCGATCGATCATCGCCAGGTTGGCCCCGAGTTCCAGCACTCGAAGCTCGTGGCGACGTTCCAGGTTCTTCTGCAGCAACGCCTCGAGCACTGCAAGGCCACCGGCAACATCACCGGAAATCGTCAGGTTGCGCGCTTCCAGAATCCGAAAGCGCGCATATTCCGAAGAATTGGCCTGGTCCAGCCTCGGCCGCGCACGCTCCAGTGCCGCGCGCGTCTCGCGCCAGGAGGCGCGTACGTTGAGCGTTTCGACGAGCTCCAGCAGTGACCCGAAATCATCCGTTTCCGCTTGATCGACCTGCTGGCCGAACTGACGATCGACAGGCTGTTCGGGCACACTGTCGAGCCCGCCGAGCGCCGCTGCGGCCAGTGGATAAACCGCAAGGCAGATAACGACGAGCATTCGAGTCACATTTCAGGCCGCTCGAATCGCTGTCTCAATCGTAGGTTCGAATGGTGTGGTTGCTGGTCAGTTCCTGCATACCGCTCAGACGCTTGACCGCTTCGAGATCCTTGCTCAACATGGCCTTGATTTCTTCCTCGGTACATTGATATTTTTCCATGACTGCCCGCGGATCGGCGCGGTACTTTTCATACGTCTCGGCCTGGCGGCCCAGTTGTTTCAACAACTCGGGTAATTTCGACATGACATGCTCCCTTGAAAAATTGATTGTTCCGGTTTGAGCCGCAAATCCCCGATCCCGTCACCGCGACACGGATTGTAGCCTGAATCATGATCACGATCACCCCTTGCGCCCGGCCAGCCAATGAAACGTATGGGAATCGGCCATCGGCCCCCGATCTCGTGGCCCACCAGGAGTCCGTTCGCAGCAGAAAAAGCAGGCGACTGCGCTATGCTTGGGCAATGCCCGACCGTCCAGCCAATCGCCCGACCGCGCCACTGCACCTCAGTGTCGTCGGCCATACCAACACCGGCAAGACCTCGCTGATGCGCACCTTGATGCGCGATGCGCGCTTCGGCGAAGTGGCGCCGAGTTCGGCGACCACCCGCCAGGTCGAGGGTGCCCGGCTTCTGGTCGATGAGCAAACGCTGGTCGAGCTCTACGACACCCCCGGCCTTGAAGACGCCGGCGCGCTGATCGAGCGCCTCGATGCGCTGCCCGGCGACCGACATGGCGGACCCGAACGCATTCGGGCCTTCCTGGAGACCACCGATGCCGGGCAGCGATTCGAGCAGGAAGCGCGGGTACTGAGACAGCTGCTGCAAAGCGATGCCGCGCTATATGTCGTCGATACGCGCGAACCGGTGCTGGGCAAGTACCAGGACGAGCTGGCAATCCTGGCGCTGTGCGCCCGCCCGGTACTGCCGGTGCTCAACTTTACCGCCAACGCCAAAAGCCGCGTCGACCGATGGCGCGAAGCGCTGGCACGCGTCGGCCTGCACGCGGTCGCAGAGTTCGACACGGTCGTGTTTTCGCTCGAAGCCGAGGCCCGCCTGTGGCGGCGGCTGGCCACGCTGGTCGAATCGCACGGCCAGGAAATGGAACGGCTGATCGATACGCGCGAGCGCCAGGCCGAATGGCAACATCATGCGGCCATCACGCGGGTTGCCGAAATGCTGATCGACGCGGCCGCCGCCTACCGGCTGGCGCACCGGCATGATCCGGCCGATATCGGCCGGGCCACGCAGGAGTTGCAGCAAGCGGTCAGCGCACGCGAGCAATCGTGTGCGCGGCAGCTGCTCGAACTGTTTCGCTTCGACGAGGAATTCGAGCAGCAACTGCCGCTGCCGATCGACAAACACGGCTGGCAGCACGACGTATTCGACCCGGCCTTGCTGGGTTTGTATGGCAAAAGAACCGGCTCCGGCCTGGCCGCCGGTGCAGCCATGGGTGCGGCCGTGGACGTCGCCAGTGGCGGCCTTTCGCTCGGCGCCGGCACGCTGGTCGGCGCAATTTCCGGTGGTGGCGGCGCGGCGATCTGGCAACTGCGCCGCGACCTGGCCGACCGCGTGCGCGGCCGACTTCGCATCATGGTCGATGCTGCCGCGCTAAGCCACCTGGCCGCGCGAGAACTGGCACTGGTCGATGCCCTGCGCCAGCGCGGCCACGCGGCCCAAACACCGATCGGCTTTGGCCACAAAAGAAAGAACCCGTGGCCCGATCAGCGCCTGCCCAGGGCATTGATACAGGCGCGGCTGGAGCCGGCGCTTTCGAGCCTGAATCACGATTCGCCGCATTCGCCCGGCCGCCAGGAGCGGGTTCATGCGCTGGCCGCACAGCTCAGAAAATCCATTCGGGCAGGTATCGATCCGCACGCTTGAGTTCGCGCTCGCATTGCCGCCAGGCCGGTAGCATTCGCTCGACCCGGCCCCAGAACGCCGCCGAGTGATTGGGGTGCTCCAGGTGGGCCAGTTCGTGAATCAGCACGTAGTCGGCAAGCGTTGGCGGTATAAACAGCAAACGCACATTCAGCGACAGCGACGCCCGCGTCGAACAGCTGCCCCAGCGCGTTTTCTGATTTCGCCAGGCCACCCGACGGTATTGCAGGCCATGCGTCCCGGCCAGTTCTTGCAGCCTGTGCTGCAACGTCGATCCGGCACGGCACCTGAGGGCCTCGACCAGCATGTTTTTCACCAGCGCCGGTCGCGCAACCGGCATCTTCAACTGCAGGCCGTCGTTCGACCATGCCATCGCGGCCCTGGCTGCACCTTGAACGTAAGCCACCGACACGCTCTGCCCGATCGCCAGAAGCTCCAGCACAGGCGGGAACGGATCGAGCGCCGGGCGAGCCGCGCACCGTTCAAGCATGTGCTGGCGCGTGACCTCGATCCATTCGCTGTTTTGGGCGAGAAACCTCCGGATCTCGCGATCGCGGGCAGACAAAGGCGCCACCACTTCCACCGAGGCATCCCGGCCGACCTTCAGTTTCAGACGGCGCGCGCGCGGGTGGCGCGTAATTCGAATCGAGGAGTCCACAGCGCCAATGTTAAAAGCAATCGGTCGATCCTGCGGGCCTGCTTTCGAACTTTTGCTTTGGACCCGGCCGGCCTTGTCGGCCAGCTGTTCATCGCCGGGCGTATGCGTGGCCCGGGCAGCACTGCGATGGGGCCCGCCCGGCAGGGATGCGGCGTCCGGGTCGACCGTGTGGTAAAGAAGGCGGCGTCGATGCGCTCAGGTTCTAAGCGAACGCAATCTGGCGCCAAGGCGCCCGGCACGGTTCAAAACGATGCGCAAGGCCAGCGGCAGTTCGTCCCAGCACAAGCGATCGAGCAGGTTGCGGGTCGTCAGGCCCACCACGGTATTGCCGCTGAACTGCAGTCTTCGCTGGAAGAACAGCGTGTCGGGGTCCTCCAGCCGCGCGAGCAGCAACAGGAATTCGACCGCATCACCGCGAATGGTCGTGTCGGCCGGGGTCTTTCGATCGAGCATGACCAGCTTTTTGCCCTGGCTGCCGAACACCCAGCGAAGCCGCATGTCTGCAAGCTCGACTGCCAGTGCATGGTCTTCCAGGTACTCGAAATCACCGGCCTCCAGCGCCTGGCGAAACTGGGTATTGAGCAAGCGCTCGACGGCCACGCCCTGCAACCGCATCGGCATTGCGCGCAGCGGCAATCCGACGATGCACGGCGGCGGCATTCTCCGGGCAATATGTCCGGCCAAAATCGATGGCTGCATGATTCGATCTCCGAAACGTCAATCCAGAAAAATACGAGCCGGCTGCGGGGCTCTCCGCGGCCGGCTCGTCTTGCTGTCAATGACCGTACGTGCCTGAAACTAAGCTGCTGTTGGAGGCATGCTCGTTGTTAAAGGCTTGCCGGGGGAGCATCCGGCGTGGATCGACGGCGATCGACGTCTTCCAAAATCCCCTAATGATGGCCGAATAAAAAAACCATCCAATGGGGACCGGGTTCAACAATACGCAGCCAGCGCTATAGGTTCCTTGACGTATGTCAATAATCGGCAGCTTCGCGGAAGTTTTTGGCCGGGCCGGGGCGTAATCCCGAAAAATCACCGACCCATGGCTTGAGCAAGGCTTCAATGCTGCTCCCCTGACCGAGCGTTCGGGTCACCTTCAGCAAGCAATGGACGCGCGGCTTTCAGCAAGATGCCGCAGGCGACGCGCCGCTTGCAATACGCTCCAGCGCAGGCACATCGATTACCGTGAAGTTCCTGGCATGGGTGGTGAGCACCCCGGCTTGCTCGAACCCGGCGACTACGCGCGAGAAGGTCTCGGCCTTGACGCTGAGGAAATTGGCAACGTACTTTTTCCCGATCGGCAGCTCGAAGCGACTTGCGCTGCCCATCTTGCGCAATTCTTCAAGCAGATAGTTGGCGATTCGGGTCTGGGCATTTTGCAACGACAGCGCTTCGATCTGACCAATTTTCTCGTGCAGCCGACGGCTCAGCATGCCGAGCATTTGGAAGCACAGCTCCGGCGAGGTCTTGAACGTGCTGACCAGGTCTTCGGCATCAAAGGCCACCAGTTCACTGACCTTGAGGCTGCTGCAATACACCGGGTAGCGGCGTTCGGACATGAACATCGTCGCTTCGGCGAAACTGCGTCCGGCGTTGATCAGGTTGACGATCTTTTCATCGCCGTTATCGGAAAGCCGAAAAAGCTTGAGTTGACCGCTGCGACAAAGATAGACCCAGCGCGCCGGATCGCCTTGCTGGAACAAGGGTTCGGCCCGGCCCAGCCTGACCACCCGGGCACGCTCGGCGGCACGCTGCTTGAGCGCGGCCGGAAGCTGGGACAGGACCGGGTGACGGTCGACCTCGGCAAACGAAATGGTCTCCCTGGATTCATTCATTGGCGCGCCTGCGGTCACCCTGCAGTGGATAGTCCGACCCGCGTTGAAGCGAGTTGAGTCGAAAACATATTGTCGCAAATCAATTCTAGCCGAATAAAGGCATTTAGAATGCTTTTTAATCAAGAAGCCGGTAACAACCGATGACGAACGCCACAGACCCCGAATCGCTTGAATGGCTCAATCCGTATTTTCTTGGGGCCTACGCTGAAAACGATACCCTGCTTGAGAACATCCTCGTGGAGTTCTTGCGTGATCACTGTTTCTGGCGACGCAACCTGCATCCGGAAGACCCGCCGCTGATCCCGATGCTGGCCAGCGATGCGCCCGAGTACCGGCAGTTCGTTGCACGCATGAAAACCGAATTGCACGGCTTGAGCGCCAAGCTCAAGAATTCCGCGCCATTTTTCAATCCGCGCTACATCGGTCACATGGCCTCGGACCTGCTGCTGCCCGGGTTGATCGCGCAACTCGTCACGACGCTGTACAACCCCAACCACGTCACCGACGAGGCCGCGCCGGTCACGCTGGGGCTGGACCTGGAAGTCGGCTTGCAGCTGGCGCGAATGTTCGGCTACAGCTGCGATCCGCAACACGAGCCCTGCGCCTGGGGCCATGTCACCTCCGGCGGCACGCTGGCCAACGACGAAGCGCTGTGGTACCTGCGCGCCGTGCGTTACTGGCCGCTTGCCGCGCGCGCGGCGTGCCGACAGGCGGGCTTCGAACCGGGACCGATCGCCGGGTTGCCCGACGACCTTTGCGCGCTGGACGACTGGACGCTGTTCAACCTGTCGGTCGACCGGATCGTCGACTTGCGCCGAACGCTGTTGATGAGCATCCACGAGAACCATTCGGCGGTCCAGGCGAGGGAAATTGCCGGCAGGATCGAGGCCGAGCGCATCGAGTGCCTGGGGGCCGCCCAGTTCCACGCCCAGCTGAAATCGAGCGCCAGTCCCTGCGTCATTGTGCCTGCCAGCGCTCACTACTCGTGGGAAAAGGCGCTGAAACTGCTGGGCCTCGGCAGCGCCAACCTTGTGACGGTGCCACTCAACGAGAGAATGCGCATGGATTCGGCGGCGCTGGATGCAGCACTTGCCGAGGCTCACGCAGCCCAGCGCCCCGTTCTGGCCGTCGTCGGCATCCTCGGCTCGACCGAGTTCGGCGCGATCGATCCGATCGACAGGATCGTATCGGCGCGCCAGCGCTGGCGAAAACGCGGACTGGACTTCGGCATTCACGTCGATGCGGCCTGGGGTGGCTACCTGGCCAGCATCTTCCGCAACGACAAGGGCGGCCTGGTCGATCATGCCGAACTGCGAAAGTCATTTCACTTCTTTCCCTCCGACGAGGTCTACCATGCCTTCGGCTCGCTACGGCATGCCGACTCGATCACCGTCGACCCGCACAAGCTGGGCTTTATCCCGTTTGGCTGCGGCGCCTACGTGGCGCGCAACCGGGCCATGACCGACTTCATCAGCCAGAAGGCCGCCTACGTGTTCGAAGCCGATGACGACGAGTCCGAGTACCAACGGCGTTTTCAGAACCTGGGCAAATACATCATCGAAGGCTCCAAGCCGGGTGCGGCCGCCGCCGCGGCCTGGGTCACCCACCGGGTGCTGCCGCTGAACCATGACCATTTCGGCCGCCTTTGCTCCCAGACGATTCGCAACTGCGAATACTTCTTCGAACACATCGATGACCTGGCCGCCGACCTGGACGGCACGGCGCGCGTATTCATGCCGTTCGAGCCCGACACCAACCTGGTGTGCCTGGCGATCAACCCGGAAGGCAATCGCGACCTGGCAACGATGAACCGCTTCGGCGAACGCTTATACGAACGGATGCGTGTGGGCGAGGGACTCAACCATCGACAGCGCCCGTTTTTCGGTTCTCGCACGCGGGTTCAGCGCACGTCGATCAACGAACAGGTTGCTCAGCGGCTGACCGATGCGCTCGGTCTGGATCCGGACAGCTTCACTGCCGCCCCGGAGGTCCCCGACAGGCAGGCCGATAACGTCTTCCTGCTTCGCCACACGCTGATGAACCCGTGGGTGGCCGGCGGCGAGCACGGCATGAATTACCTGGACCGCTATTGCCGCTACCTCGGCGAATTGGTCCGCGAAGAGCTCGAGCTTGCAGCGCACGAACAACGCTCCTTGCAGTAAGTGCTTGATTGCAGGCAACACGTCGCGAAAGCGTTTTTCTACAGATGAATCAAGGCCGGCAGAAAAACATGACAGAACCGACAAGGCATTGATGATGGCCGCCTCCCTGGACCACCAGCTGGCTGAACTGGTGGGCGCTGATTTTGTGCGTGTCGGCGAAGCGGTCGAAGACCGTTTCCTGGAAGACCCGCGGCGGCGCTGGCACAAGCGGCCGCTCGGGCTGGTGCGCCCGGCCAGCACCGAACAGGTGGCCGCTGTCATCCGCCTGTGCCACCAGCGCGACCTGCCCGTCGTCACGCGCGGCGGCGGCACCGGCCTGGTCGGCGGCGCGTCGATGACGGCGACGGGACGCGAACTACTGCTCAGCCTGGACCGGATGCGCGCGATTCGAAAAGTCGACGCACCAGCCGCCGCCCTGACCGTCGAGGCCGGTGTAACGCTCGAGCAGGCACGCTCGGCGGCCGCCGAATACGGGCTGGATGTGCCGTTGCGGCTTGCATCAGGCGGCAGTGCCAGCATCGGCGGCATCCTGGCCACCAACGCCGGCGGCAACACCACGATCCGGCACGGCAACGCGCGCCGGATGGCGCTGGGGCTCGAACTGGTGCTGGCCGACGGCCGCGTGCTGAATCTGTTGTCTGACTTGCGCAAGGACAATACCGGCTATGACATCCGACAGCTGATGATCGGCAGCGAGGGTACGCTGGGCATCATCACGGCGGCAACGCTTGCGCTGCTGCCGCTGCCCCGGCAGCAAGTTACTGCCTGGTGTGCACTGCCCTCGCCGGCCGCTGCACTGGCATTGCTCGGCCAGTGCCGGCATCGGCTGGGCGAGACACTGACCGCATTTGAATTGCTGCCGGGCCGGGCGCTGGAACTGGTGCTGGACCATCGACCCACGGCCCGTGATCCGCTCGAGCGCCGTTACCCCTGGTATGTGTTGATCGATGCGGCCAGTTCAATCGACGGCGACTGGCTCGAGCAGGCAGCCACCGCGCTGTTTGCCGATGCCCTGGCAGCGAACCACATCGATGATGCCGTGATTGCCTCGAGCGACGTCCAGGCCGAAGAACTCTGGCTGTTGCGCGAAAGCATCCCGGCAGCACAAAAACAGTCCGGCGCCAGCATCAAGCACGACCTGTCGGTACCGATCTCAGCCATTCCCGAAATGATCGACCGCACGGTCGCGGCACTGCGCCGGGAGATGCCCGGAATCCGCCCGTGCATATTCGGTCATGTCGGCGACGGCAACCTGCACTTCAACCTTAACCGCCCGGAAAAATGGAGCGACCAGGCGTTCATGGCCGAAGAACAGCGGCTCAATGCCATCGTTTTCGATCAGGTCGACCGGCTTGGAGGCTCGATCGCCGCCGAGCACGGCATCGGCCAGCTTCGGCGCGATCAGCTGGCCGCCCGGGGCGCGCCGGTCAAACTCGACGTGCTGCGGCGAATCAAGCGCGCGCTTGACCCGAAAAATCTGCTGAACCCGAACAAGGTGGTCGCGCTTGCCGAACAGCACGATCCAGGCTTGCCGTATTCTTGACCTGGCGCAACGACTGCGTCAGGCAGTCTGTCTAGACTGATGGTTTGCCAGACATCGGTCCTTTCATGCCGTATTCGAACCTGAATGCCTTTCTTGACGCGCTGGAGCGCAACGGTGATTTAATCCGCGTGACCGAAGCCGTCGATCCGGTACTGGAAGCCACGGCCCTGGCACGGCAAGTCCAGGCGCGTCATGGCCCGGCCCTGCTGCTGGAAAACCCCGTCGGCAGCCGCATCCCGCTGTTGTGCAACCTGTTCGGTCACCGGCGCCGGATCGAGGCCGTGCTGGCGGACCGGCCGCTGACCTCGCTGTCGGAACTGGGCTCGCTGCTGGCCAGGCTGCACCAGCCGCGCCTGCCGCGCAATCTGAAGGAATCGTTGCGCGACTGGCCCGAGCTGGCGCAGATCGCCCTGACCGCGCCCCGGCGATGCCGCCAGCCCGAAACCTGGGGTCTTGAGCTGGAGGGGCCGGATGTCGACCTGGGCCTGCTGCCGATTCAGCAGTGCTGGCCCGAAGACGCCGGCCGGCTGATTACGCTGGGGCTGGTGCTGACCCACAGCCAGCGGCTGCAGCGCACCAATGTCGCCATTTATCGCCAGCAGCTCATCGGCAATAACCGGGTCATCATGCGCTGGCTGGCACACCGCGGCGGCGCCCAGGACTTTGCCGAATGGCAGCAGGCCCATCCCGGCCGTCCGTTCCCGGTCGCCGTGGCCATCGGCGCCGACCCGGCGACCACGCTGGCCGCGGTCTCGCCGGTGCCCGATACGATGTCGGAGCTGCAGTTTGCCGGCCTGCTTCGGGGCGAACGCAGTACCGTCGCCCGGGCGCCGCTGACCGGGCTCGATGTGCCGGCCGGCGTGCAGATCCTGCTCGAAGGCCATATCCACCCGAACGACACCGCGCTGGAGGGTCCGTTCGGCGATCACACCGGGCACTACAACGCGGCCGGCCATTACCCGGTGCTGACCGTCGAGCGAATGTCGATGCGCAAGAACCCAATTTACCAGGCAAGCTGGATGGGCAAATCACCACATGACGAACCTTCGGTGCTGGCCTCGGCGCTGAACGAACTGTTTGCACCGATTCTGCGCGGCACCTTTCCCGAAATCGTCGATTTCTTCCTGCCGCCGGCGGCCAGTTCCTATCGGATCGCGCTGGTTTCGATCAACAAGCGCTATCCCGGCCACGCCCGGCGCGTCATGATGGGCGTGTGGTCGTGGCTCAGACAGTTCACCTACTGCAAGTTCGTGATCGTCACCGACGGCGACATCGACATCCGTGACCACAACGAGGTGCTTTGGGCCATCGCCAACCACGTCGACCCCGAACGTGATTCGATGCTGGTCTCGAACACGCCGGTCGACGTGCTCGATTTTGCCAGTCCGACAGCCGGTCTGGGCTCCAAGCTCGGCCTGGACGCCACGCGCAAGATTGCCGGCGAGACTAGCCGCGACTGGCCCCGACCGGCCCGCCCCGACCCGGATATCGAGCGTCGCGTCGAGGCCATCTGCGCGCGCATCCTCGACCCGGGCTGACCCATCATGGGTCGGCCCGTCTTATTCACCACCCCCCCTGCTGCGAAGCGCCGCAGCCACGGATCCTGACGATCCCTTGCGACACAAGAGTGGGGGACAAGGCGGGTTGAGCGCATCCTCCAGCCGTTGTTGAATCTCTTGCACCTCGCGCGCTGCGTCTACCGGCATCACGCCGACGACCGAGTTGAGATCACTCACATAGCCTCGAATCGGCTGTCTTAGACAGCTGCGTGTTCGATCGGCGGCCACGCCGGCCGATTCGAATTGGGCCAGCGTCACGCTGGGTCTTTTCGGATAGGTCCGGAGATCTTCCACGACGATGCCGAAAGAATGCGAAGGCTTCGGGCTATAAAACGGCTGGTAGTTTCTGACCGCAACGCAAGCCGTTACCCGGGGTCCCAGCCCGCAATCGTGCAAACGCCGCGCGGCGATGTAATTTTCGGCCGCCCGCCGCGCCACGCGCGTAGCGTAAGCCCGGTGCCAGTCCGCCGCCGTGTAGCGGTCATACCCCGGCGGGGCATGTCCCTCGAACACAGTCTCTCGCCCCGGCGCCGTGGCGTGGATGCAGTGACAGGTGCCATCGACCGAATGCAGAATCTTGGCATGGATCGACGGCACATAAAAAGCCCAGGCGCCAACCTTTGCCTGCATGCGAACACCGTCGATTGCGACCCGCCCGCCTGGCATGACACGCCATGGCAACAGGCGGCAGGTCTCGATGACGTCAATCTTCATGAAATCGCCGGATAAGCAATTTGTGCGCCAGCGTATTCACTCGAAATACCGGTCGAAAATCCGGCATGCAAACGAGCGACTGATCTCGCCGCTGCGGACCAACGGCCAGTGGGCTGCCTGGTCGCGGCTGACCAGGCGCGGCCAGGTGTCGCGCATTCGCACCGGCACATGCTCAAAACCAAGCGCGGTCAGTGCGGCCGCACGATGCTTGCCACCGCGCACGAAAAACCGGATCTCATCACCCGATTGCATGAAATGTCCGGCGATGTGAGCGAGCAGCGGCGGCTGTCGGTAGCCGCGCTTGGCGATACTCTTTGCGATTGCAGCGAGCCGGCTTGTTTCAAGATCGATCTTGGCATCCGTGCAAGGCCCGTAATAGCTCACACCGTGCGCCGGAGCCAATCCCTTCTCGCCCCGTGATGGCCGTCGCCGCCGAAGCAGCCACGGCAACTCCCATGGCGCCAGATCACCACCCCGGGCTGGTTCCGGCAGACGATACATCTGGGCCAGGTTCTTCGGCTGAAAATTCTTATAGAAAGCTGCAAGTTCATTCCGGCCGCAAGCGATGGTCCGGACGAAGGGATGCTGCTCGCCGAAGCTGAACGCGCCCTGCATCACCAGCAGCGACGTCGGCATGTAAATGATCGGCGATCTTCCAACCCAGTACGGCAGTGTCGCCAGGTAAGCGTGCGTGTCGGCACTGAGGTCCAGACCTTCGATGACCTTGATGTCCTTGTTGCGCAGCCAGCTCAGGGCCTTGTTCAGAGTTCGCATACCGGGGCCGAACCTACAAGCGAGTGCAGTGACAAAAACAGTTTTCTTGCCTTGGCACGACTGGTCTCGATGTATCGGGCGATTGCATCGCGCTCTTCGGCCGAGTAGGACCAATCGTTATCGAGAATGATTTCCGGCGTCAGCGCATGCGGTGCAAGAAGCCTGTTTCGATTCAGGCCGGCATCATTGATGATCGCGTCCATCTTCCATGAATTCGACGCGACCGCAACAAAAGGCGTGCCGGTCAGCAAGGCAAAGCACAAGGCGTGAAAGCGTCCGGTTACCGACAGCGCAAAACCCTTGAGCGCCTCGATATAGGCGTGCTGCGATACAGCGAAGGACACGATGCTGCGGTACCTGGGCGCTCTCCTGTGGCAGTAATAGGTATAGATGGTTTGCAGCCCGAAGGCCGCCGATCGCCTTGAATTGGGTATGCGGCAGCGCTTGATGATGGGCATGATCCGAGCCGGCGTGAACTTCGAAACCTTTCCTGCGGTCGCCAACAGATGGCGCGTGGTCTTGATATGTACGGAATCGCCGAACAACATGCCGCTGCGATCGCACTCGAAAGATGACAAGGCCTCGTCGTAAAGCGCAAGGTCGCCCATGTATTCGATCCTGCGCGCGGTGACAACCGACAACTGTGACGCGCTCAAGGCGTCTCTGGCGTAAATGATGTCCAGCTGGCGCACGATCGGGTTCCATAAGTCGGGGTTGTCCTGGTAAAGAGCGTTGACCAGCGCGACCGGCTTGTTTCTGGCTTTGGCGTATTCGATGGCATCGATCAGCCAGCGGGCGCGCCTTCTGCCGTGATGCAGCGTGCCTTCGCCATTGATCACCACGATATCCGCTTCCCGGATGGCACGACGCATGAACGGACTGGACAACGGCGTTGCCGCAGCAACGGTGCTGCCTATCCTCAAGCCGTATTGCTCGGAAAGCATCTTGATATTGGCCATAACCCGACTGCATCCGAAGTGGCTGCCATCGGTATCGGTGTCATTGAGAATAGTCAGTCGCGGTTCATTCCCGGTATACGAGATCATTCCTTTTCACGACCTTGTTTTCGAATCGAACAAGGAGAAAAGAATACACGACGCGCAGGTTGGGTCGGAGCATAAACGCATCGATATTCAAACAAATTTCATGTCGTCGATCGATCGCATGGAACGAATCAATTTCAATCGCCTTGCTTGACAAAAATCAAGGACATTTCACCATTAATAATGCGACGATTGAGGATTCGATGCAAGGGTATCAATCAAATGAAACTGGTCTGTCCTGCCGGATCGCTGCCGGCACTTTTCGAAGCCGTGGACAACGGCGCCGATGCGGTCTACCTCGGATTTCGCGACACCACCAACGCGCGCGCATTCCCCGGACTCAATTTTTCGCCGAAGGACCTGGCGCGTGGCCTGGCGCACGCGCGCAATGCCGGCTGTGAAATCTACCTTGCGCTCAACACCTACCCGACCTGCGACAAGCTCGGCCAGGCCTTCGACGCGGTCGACCGGGCCGCCGACCTGGGCGCCACGGCCCTGATCATCGCCGAGCTCGCGGTACTGGAATACGCGGCAAGCCGGCACCCGGACCTGCGCCGCCACCTGTCGGTGCAAGGCTCGGCGACCACGGCCGCGGCACTCGAGTTTTACCAGAAGCATTTCGGCATTTCACGCGCGGTGCTGCCGCGCGTACTGGCACTGCAGCAGGTCGAGCACCTCGCCGCCACCTCGCCGGTCGAACTCGAGGTCTTCGCATTCGGCAGCCTGTGCATCATGGTCGAGGGACGCTGCCAGCTGTCGAGCTATGCGACCGGAAAATCACCCAACTGCGACGGCGTGTGCTCGCCGCCCGAAGCCGTCGCCTGGGATGAAAGCGCCGAAGGCCGCAGCGTTCGCCTGAACGGGCTGTTGATCGACCGTTTCGAAGCCGACGAACGGGCCGGCTACCCGACCGTGTGCAAGGGCCGCTTCCAGCTCGGCGGCAAGCTCGTACACGCGCTGGAGGAACCGGTCAGCCTGAACACCCTGGACCTGCTGCCGCACCTGGCCGCATGCGGCGTCAGCGCGGTCAAGATCGAAGGACGCCAGCGCAGTCCGGCCTACGTCGGCACCGTGACCCGGATCTGGCGCCAGGCCATCGACCGCATGGACCGCGGCGAACTGCCGGCAAGCGAGCCCGGATGGCACCGCACGCTCGGCGATCTGTCCGAAGGCAGCCAGGTCACGCTGGGGCCCTACCAGCGAGCATGGCAATGATGGCCGGCCAATCGACGTTGCATTCAAACCCCCAGGTTCCCGGCGAACGGTCTAACAACGGCACCATGCGCCTGTCGATCGGGCCCATTCAATACTTCTGGCCGCGCGACCAGGTCGAGCGCTTCTATGATCGATTGTCCAGCCATTGCCCACTGTCAATCTATCTTGGCGAGACCGTATGCAGCAAGCGGCGCGAACTCGATCGTGATGCCTGGCTGGCAATCGGCCGCGCGTTGGCCGGACACGGCCATGAAGTCATCGTCTCGACGCTTTCGCTGATCGAGGCCGGCTCCGAGCTGGGCGCCTGCCGCCGGCTGGTCGAAAACGGCGAGTTCACGGTCGAGGCCAACGACATGTCGGCGGTCCACTACCTGGTCGAACGCAAGCTGCCGTTCGTTGCCGGGCCGGGAATCAACCTTTACAACCACCTGGCGGTGGACTACCTGCGCCGCAACGGCATGTTTCGAATGGTGCTGCCGGTGGAAATGGGCCGGGCCGGACTGGCGTCATTGAATGAACACGCAGGCGATGCGGACATGACGCTGCCCGAGATCGAGCTGCACGCCTGGGGCCGGCTGCCGCTGGCCTGGTCGGCGCGCTGCTTTACCGCTCGCGCGGTCGGGCGCGGCAAGGACCAGTGCGGGTTCGAATGCATCCATCATCCACACGGTCAGCTCGTGAACACGCGCGAAGGACAGGAGTTTCTCAACCTCAACGGCGTCCAGGTTCAAAGTGCTGCGATCCAGGACCTTTCATCGCGCGTCGACGAACTGGCCGCCTGCGGCGTCGATCTGCTCCGACTGTATCCGCAGGCCAACGGCTTCGACCCGATCATCGAGCGCTTCGAGTCCGCGCTTGCCGGCCATGCGGTCGAATCGGCCGAGGGCAGCGTCGCAGGCTACTGGCTCGGCCAGCCCGGCATCGATTCGGGATCGAAAAGGGTCTCCTGATTCGCCTGGCTGTCGGTGGGTTCCGGCGCGAGCCGGGTTCGGTTTCGACCCACGAAGTCAAAAGCGAAAGTCACAAACGGCTGGCCGCACGCGCGCAGCGCGTGGCGAAACGTCTTGGACCCGGATTCGACGCTTCTGCGACAAACCGGCCAGGCTATCGGGAAAAACAGGCGACCACCCCAGCCAGGGCCGCGCAACGGGCCGAAAAACAGCCAGACAAGGCAACATTCACGGCAATCCAGGCACCGTTGGCACCCCGATTGCGGTACCTTTGCGCCCATGATTCAATTGGAACACATCACCGTCCGGCGCGGCCCGGAAGTCCTGATCGAGGACATCGAACTAATCGTCAATCCGGGTCAGAAAATCGGCCTGGTCGGCGCCAATGGCAGCGGCAAGTCCAGCCTGTTTGCATTGCTGCTGGGCGAACTCGACGCCGACGCCGGGCAACTGCGCATTCCCTCAGACTGGACCGTGGCCCACATGGCCCAGCAGATTCACGAGCTCGACCGGCCGGCTATCGAATACGTACTCGACGGCGACCGGCGCCTGCGTGCGGCCGAGAAGCAGGTTGCCGACGCCGACCGGGCCGGGGACGGCCGACAGATTGCCACCGCCCACCAGACCCTGGCCGATGCCGGTGGCTACGATGCCCCGGCCCGGGCCGGGGCGCTGCTCAACGGGCTGGGCTTCGCAAGCGATGGCCATCGCAAGCCGGTCGGCGATTTTTCAGGCGGCTGGCGCATCCGGCTGTCGCTGGCGCGGGCATTGATGAGCCCGTCGGACCTGCTGCTGCTCGACGAACCAACCAACCACCTGGATCTTGAAACCATCATCTGGCTGGAGGACTGGCTCAAGCGCTACGACGGCACGCTGGTATTGATCTCGCATGACCGCGACTTTCTCGATGCGGTCGTCGACGGCATCGTGCATATCGAACATCAACAGCTCCAGCGCTACGCCGGCGGCTACTCGGAATTCGAGCGCCAGCGTGCCGAGCGCATGGCGCTGCAACAGGCGCAGTTTGAAAAGCAGCAGAAGAAAATCGCGCACATGCAATCGTTCGTCGATCGATTTCGGGCCAAGGCAACCAAGGCCCGCCAGGCCCAGGCCCGCATCAAGGCGCTGGAGCGGATGGAAAAAATCGCGCCGGCCCACGCCGACAGCCCGTTCGATTTCGAATTTCCCGAACCGGGCCGCGCAGCCGATCCATTGATGGCCTTGCGCGACGTTCGACTCGGCTATGGCGAGGTCTGCGTGCTGGACGGCATTTCGCTGAACCTCGCGGCCGGCGACCGGATCGGCCTGCTCGGCGTCAACGGTGCCGGCAAATCCACGATGGTCAAGGCGCTGGCTGGACAACTCGAACCACAGTCGGGCAGCCTCGAGATCAGCCGCAACCTGAACATCGGCTATTTCGCCCAGCACCAGCTCGAACAGCTCGATTCCAGCGTCAGCCCGCTGGCCAACCTGGCGCGCATCGCACCGAACACGCCGGAACAGAAACTGCGCGATTTTCTCGGCGGCTTCGCTTTTTCCGGCGACCTGGCCACCGATGCCTGTTCCAGGCTTTCCGGCGGCGAGAGAGCGCGCCTGGTCCTGGCGCTGATGATCTGGAAAGCGCCCAACCTGCTGCTGCTCGATGAGCCGACCAACCACCTCGACCTGGAAATGCGCCATGCGCTGACCGTGGCCCTGCAGGGCTTCGAAGGCGCGGTCGTCACAGTTTCGCATGACCGACATCTGCTGGCCGCGACCGTCGATGAATACTGGCTGGTCGCCGACGGCGGCGTGCAGCCATTCGACGGTGGTCTCGACGATTACCGCAAGCGGGTCAGCCAGGCGGCCGGCACCTCGTCCGGTGGCAAGGCCACGGCCAGCGGCAACAAGCGCGGTGGCAATAACGGCGGCGCCAGCCGCAAGGCCGAGCGCCAGCGCAAGGCCGCCCAGCGCGAGCAAATGAAGCCGCTGACCAATCGGATCCACAAGCTCACGCGCGAAATCGAACGCCTGGAAGCACGCCGGGACGAACTCGAACAGCTGCTCGCGGCCGCCGATCTTTACCAGGCCGAGCGTGCCGATGAGCTGCAGAAACTGCTGGCTGAAAGCGCCGAGGTCAAAAAGCGCCTGGCCGCGATGGAAAGCCAATGGCTGGAAGCCGAGGAAGCGATCGAAACCCTGCGCGAGAGCGCCTGAGATTCCATGCCGGGAGGGTTGCCTCCCAACATGGAATCTCCTGCTCCAGGCGCCTTGGCCGTCAAACCGAAATCACCAAAGCAAAAGGCTGCCGAGGCACCACGATTGGATGAAAAAACC
This sequence comes from Wenzhouxiangellaceae bacterium, assembly GCA_032251235.1. Classification (GTDB taxonomy): domain Bacteria; phylum Pseudomonadota; class Gammaproteobacteria; order Xanthomonadales; family Wenzhouxiangellaceae. The sequence goes on along the minus strand of JAVVET010000024.1, from coordinate 12,928 downwards.
CAGGCCCTGCTGCAATCGCTACGATCCTGCAGGCATTGCGCACAACAGCTGCCGCACGAGCCGCGACCGGTGCTGCAGTTCGACCCCGGAGCCCGCATCCTGATCGCAGCCCAGGCGCCGGGTCGCAAGGTGCATCGGTCCGGCATCCCGTTCGACGATGCCAGCGGCGAAAGGCTTCGCGACTGGCTGGGCCTGGCGCCCGAAACCTTTTATGACGCTGGCACGGTGGCGATACTGCCGATGGCTTTTTGCTACCCGGGTGCGGCGGTGTCGGGCGACCGGCCGCCGATGCCTGATTGCGCTCCGCTGTGGCGCAATTCCCTGCTCAACCGATTGAACAAGCTGCAATTGACGCTGCTGGTCGGGCGCCATGCCCAGCTCTGGCACCTGCAGCAAGCTGGACGCTCGCTGACCGAATGCGTCTCGAACTGGCGCCAATGCGAACCAGGCGTGATCCCGACGCCACACCCCAGCCCCCGGAACAACCCCTGGCTGAAGCGAAATTCGTGGTTCGAACGCGACCTGGTACCAATCCTGCGCGCCCGGGTCACCGAAGCGCTCGATGCGCCAGGGCATACCGAACGCGCTTGAAAGACAGGAGAGCCCGCCGGTGAACCGCTACAATCCCGGCTGACCAGAATTTTACGTGACCGATGCCCGAAGAACTGATACGCCGCAACCGCGAATGGTCCAGACAGCTTCGGGCCAGTTCACCGGAATATTTCTCACGGCTTGCGCAACTGCAGAAACCGGACTATTTCTGGATCGGCTGCGCCGACGCGCGGGTGCCGGCAAACGTCATTACCGGCCTGGAGCCCGGCGAGGTTTTCGTCCACCGCAATGTGGCCAATATCGTGCATTCAGCCGACCTCAACCTGCTCAGCGCACTGCAATTCGCGATCGAGGGGCTGGATATCCGCAAGATCATCATCTGCGGCCACTACGGCTGCGGCGGCGTGCACGCGGCCTGTGAAGACCGTTCGCACGGCCTGATCGACCACTGGATCGAACCCATTCGCAGCCTGAATCACACCCACGCCGGTGAACTGGACAAACTCGGCGACGAAGCGCGCCGCGACCGGCTGGCCGAGCTCAACGTCCAGCGCAGCGTCGCGCGCATCGCCGAGACCCCGATCCTGCGCAGTGCCTGGGGCCGGGGCTGCGCGGTCGAAATCCACGGCCTGATCTACGCGCTGGCCGATGGCCGCCTGCACAAGCTGGATTGCTCGGTCAGCGGACCGGGCATGCCCCTGCGCGGCTGAAAGTCATCACGCAGACTCAGGTCGAATCGCGGTGCACGCCCAGAATCGATCGTCCGGACGGATCGGCGCGGCTGGCGAATGCCGGGTCCCAGGCCAGCGCTGCCGGCGAACTGCAGGCGATGGACTTGCCGCCCGGCACGGTCGCAAAGGCCGGGATTTCCGGGTAATGGGACTCGAAGATTTCGCGATACAAAAAAGCCTCGTGGGTCGCCGGCGGATGCACCGGAAAGCGCTTTTCGGCATCGGCCAGCGCCTGGCCGACCCGCGCGGCGGCGTGATCACGCAAGGCATCGATCCAGCCATAGCCGACGCCGTCGGAAAACTGTTCCTTCTGCCGCCAGGCAATCTCCTCGGGCAGCAGGTGCGCAAAGGCCTTGCGCAACAGGTACTTTTCCATGCGCCCCGGGCCAATTATCTTGAGCCTGGGGTCGATCCGCATGGCCACGTCCAGCATCTCGACATCCAGAAACGGCACCCGCGCCTCGACCCCCCAGGCGGCCATGGACTTGTTGGCTCGCAGACAATCGAACTGGTGCAGGGCATCGAGCTTGCGGACCGTCTCGTAGTGGAATTCTTCTGCGTTGGGGGCCTTGTGAAAGTAGAGATAGCCACCGAACATCTCGTCGGCGCCCTCGCCCGACAGCACCATCTTGATGCCCATGGCCTTGATCCGGCGCGCCATCAAAAACATCGGCGTGGCCGCGCGAATGGTCGTGACGTCAAAGGTCTCGAGGTGGCGAATCACATCGTCCAGCGCGTCCAGCCCTTCCTGCAGCGTAAAGGTAAAGCGATGGTGGACCGACCCGATATGCTCGGCGACAATCTCGGCGGCATCGAGATCGGGGCTGCCTTCCAGGCCAACCGAAAACGTGTGCAAACGCGGGAACCAGGCCGGTTCAGTCTCGCCGGCCTCGACCCGCATGGCGGCGTGACGCGCAGCCAGCGCGGCGATGATCGATGAATCCAGCCCGCCCGACAGCAGCGCGCCGTAGGGCACGTCGCACATCAGCTGGCGCGTGACCGCGGCTTCCAGTTGTTCGGCCAGCGCCGCGACGGCCTGGTCCTCATCGACGATCGTGGCGCCGTTGACCGGGCCGACAGAATCCGGCCCGCGACCGGCCGACGGCACGTGGTGGCGCCAGGCCGGGTCGTAATAGCGCAGCAGGCAATCTTCGGCCGAGTCGTAAACGTGGCCGGGCGGAAAAATCTCGAACGACTCGCACAGATCATGCAGGGCCTTCAGTTCCGAGGCCACGACCCGCCGACCGTGCGCATCGCGGCCCCAGTACAGCGGCATGACACCGATCGGATCGCGAGCGATCAGGTAGCGATCGCGCCCGGCATCCCACAGTACGAAGGCAAAAATGCCGTTCAAGGCACGGCACAGCGCACCGGGCTGCAGTTGCTCGTACAGCGCGAGAATGATTTCGCAATCCGAGCCGGTGGCCAGCGGATAGCCGGGCGCGTGCAGGCGCTCAAGCTCGGCATGGTTGTAGATCTCGCCGTTGACTGCCAGCACGGTTCGGCGGTCCGGGCTGTACAGCGGCTGCGCCCCGCTTTCGGGATCGACGATGGCCAGCCGCTCGTGGGCCAGGATCACACGCTCGTCCTCGTGCATCCCGCTCCAGTCGGGACCGCGGTGGCGCTGCCGGCGCGACCGCGCCAGCACCTCGCCGCGCAGCGAGGCGGGCTTGTCATGGATATCGAGCATTCCGAAAATGGAGCACATGGCGTTTTCCTTGTCGCCGCCTTGGGGCCGGGTCGTCTATCGTTCGACTATAGCTGCAAAGGCTTCAGAAACGGCTGCGAACAAGCCACTTTCGGCGCCGGATCTTCTTCACGGCGACGGCAGGGACTGAATTCAGTCCATGGCACCGGCACACGGCCCCGGCTGTGATCCGGACCACAACAACGGCTCGAAGCGAATAAGCTACACGGTATGTACCAACACGACCACCACAGCCACGATGCCTCCGGCGGCCGCGCCCTGCGCGGCGCATTGCTATTGACGCTGAGCTTCGCCGCGGTCGAATTCCTGGTCGGCTGGTGGGGCGGTTCACTGGCACTGATGGCCGACGCCGGGCACATGCTCACCGATTCGACCGCACTGGGGCTGGCCGCCGTCGCTGCCTGGATCGCGACCCGGCCGGCCGACCCGGTCCACAGCTGGGGCCACGGCCGATCCGAGATCATCGCGGCCCTGATCAACAGCCTGGCCATGCTCGGCCTGGTCGCCGTGATCGTCTACAACGCCATCAACCGCTTTCAGAACCCGGTCGAGGTGCGCGGTGTCGCGGTGCTGCTGGTCGCCGCGATCGGCCTGGGCATCAACCTGGCCGTTTTACGGGTGCTGCACGGCGGCCAGGCCAATATCAATGTCCGCGGTGCGATGCTGCATGTACTGGGCGACCTGCTCGGTTCGGTCGCCGCGCTGGCCTCCGGCGCGGTGATTTTACTGACCGGGTGGACGCCGATCGATCCGATTCTTTCGATCGTGATCTGCATGCTGATCCTGATCGCGGCCGTGCGCCTGCTCAGAACCGCACTGGGCGTGGTCATGGAACGCGTGCCCGGCACGCTGGACCTGGAACAGGTGCGCCAGGCGATGACCGAGCTGGACGGCGTCATCGAGATTCACGATCTGCATATCTGGCAGATCAGCGGCGACCGTGTCGCCCTGTCGGCGCACGTCGTAATTGAAGATCTCGAGGCCTGGCCGGACCTGCTCGGCCGAATCAATGCGATGCTGCTGCAGCGTTTCCATATCGATCACCCCACGCTTCAGGCCGAGCTCAAGAGCCTTGACGACTGCGCCCACGTGAACCCTGACTGTCATGGCTGATCGTTGCATCAAGAAACCGCCCCGTCCATGAAGCTGCTGGCAGTCGGCGACATGCACCTGGGCCGCTTGCCGGTCGCGCTGCCCGAAGGCCTGGCCCAGGCGGCGCGTTCGCTGGGCCCGGAAACGGCCTGGCAGCGCTGCGTCGAACAGGCAATTTCGCTGCAGGTCGAGGCGGTGCTGCTGGCCGGCGACGTGGTCGACCGCGAACGCGACTTTTTTGCCGGCTATGCGTCGTTGAAAACCGGTATCGAAACGCTGCTGGAACACCGCATCCGGGTCATCGCGGTGGCCGGCAACCATGACACCGAGGTGCTGCCGCGGCTGGCCGACGCCTTGCCGGAGTTGAAGCTGCTCGGGCGCGGCGGCGACTGGGAAATCCTGGAGCTGGACCAGGCCAGCATCATCGGCTGGTCGTTCCCGACCCGGCGGGTCACCCGCTCGCCGCTAAAAAGCTTTCCCGGGCACGTGCTGTCGCGGCCCTGCATCGGCCTGCTGCACTGCGACCGTGACCAGGCCGGCAGCGCCTACGCGCCGGTGCGCTCGGCCGAACTCGAGGCCGCCGCGGTCGACGCCTGGCTGCTGGGCCACGTGCACCAGCCGGACCTGGCCGGCGACAGCCGCCCGATCGGCTACCTGGGTTCGGTCAGCGCGCTGCGCGCCAGCGAAACCGGCCTGCGCGGGCCATGGCTGATCGAAGTCGAGGGCCAGAGCATCCACGCAAGCCAGATCGCGCTGGCACCGCTGGCATACGACGCGCTGGATCTCGACGTCGGCGAGCTGGCGCATCCGGGCGATCTGGACGGCGCGATTCTAGCGGCCGGCAAGGCCCGGGTGGCAGCGCGCATCGATGCCGATGGCCTGCCCGATGCGCTGGGCCTGCGCATCCGGCTGACCGGCCAGCACCAGGCGGTTTCGGCAATTAATGATTTCGCCGGCAGCATCGTCGAGCAACGGCCGGTCTTCGAAGAATCCGGCTGCCAGGTGTTCGTCGACAAGATCGAAAGCGCCGTTTGTGCGCCGCTGGATCTGGAAGCGCTGGCGCAACAACCCGACCCGGCCGGCCTCATCGCCCGGGATCTGCTGCTGCTGGCCGGGCCGGACTGCGAGGCGCGCCGGCGACTCATCGCCGAAGCGCGCGAGCAAATCCAGGCAGTCGGGGCCATCGCGGAACTGCAAGCGGTGGCCGGCGAAGTATCCGCCGAACAGGCCGCCGAGCGCCTGGCCCGGGTCGGCCAGACGGCACTGGCGATGCTGCTGGAGCAGCGGCAATGAAACTCACCCGGCTCGTGATCAACCGGCTGCCCGGCATCGACGGCAGGCTGGAACTGGCACCGGCAGCCGACCGGGTCAGCGTCGTCATCGGCCCCAATGCCTCCGGCAAGACCAGCCTGATCCGCGCCCTGGCGGTGCTGCTGCAGCGCCGGCCGGACCGCCAGCCGGTCGATATCGTGGCCGAGTTCAGCGACGGCGAACAACGCATCAAGGGTACGGCCGTCGGCCAGGCGCGCGCATGGATGCTCGATGGCGTGGCGGTCGAACGGCCGGCCTGGCCCGACACCGGCCAGCTGGCCGCCTATCTGATTCGCGGTGACCAGCTGGCCGAGGCCGGCGGCACCGAGCAGCAATTCTCCGACACGCTGCGACAGGTCATGGCCGGCGGCTACGACCTGGATGCGCTGGCCGGCAGCACAGCATTCCAGAAACCGGGCCGGCCGCGCAAAAGCGCGCGCGAATTCGAACAGGCCGGCCGCGAATTGCAGGCGCTGGAGGCACGCTACGCCGAACTGGCCGAACAAATCGATCAACTCGAATCGCTGCGCAAGCAGCACCGCGCCAGCATCGAAGCGCAGCGCCGGCTGCAGGCCCAGCAGCGCGCGCTGGAACTGCTGGTGCTGGAACAAAAACTGGCCGCGATGCGCCTGGCAGCCGAACAATACCCGGAAGGCATGGATCGCCTGGACGGCACCGAAGACAAGCGACTGGCCCGGCTCGACGAGCAGATCGGTCAGATCGAGCAGCGCCTGGAGCGCACGCGCCAGGACCGCGCCGAGGCCGAGCAGACGCTGGAACAAAGCGGGGTCGGCAACATCCAGGCCCTGCAAGCCTTCACCGCCGATCTCGGCGAACACCGCCAGCGGCTGCAAAGCCTGGAACACAAGCAGGCAGAGCTGCGTCAGCAGCGGCTCGACCTGGAGCGGGCACGCGCAACGGCTGCCCGCCACGCCGGGCAGCTCGAGCCCGAAACCGGCGGTGCACTGGATGACCAGGCGCTGGAGGGGCTGGAAAGGCTGGCCGAGCGGGTCCAGGCCCGGCAGGCCGACGTCGCTGCGCTGACCCGGGAAACGTCCTGGCGCTGCCAACAACCACCCGATCCGGAGGCGTTGGCCGACCTGGACGCAGGCATCGGCTCGCTGCGCGCCTGGCTTGCCTCGGCATCGGCCACGGCACCGCTTTGGACCACCTGGAGCCTGCTGCTGGCCAGCGCCGCCGCGGCTGCCGGTTGGGCCTGGTTCGAACTCAACCGCCCGATGATTGCCGCAATTGCGGCAGCCGCCGGACTGATGCCGCTGAGCCATCTGGTGGTGCTGGCCGCTCGCGCACGGCGCGCAGCGCAGCATCGAGCCGGCTTCCAGGCCAGCCGGCTCGATGCCCCGGCGCGCTGGCGCCGGCCCGAAGTCAGCCAACGGCTGCAGCAACTCGAAACCCGCCTGGCCGAATACTTGAGACAAAAAAGCGACGCCGAGCGTACCCGGGAACGGCTCGCCGAGCTCGAACGCGCGCAGGATCAACTCGCATCGGAGCGGCGCCAGCTGGAAATGGCAGCCGACCGGCTGCAGGTTCGCAGCGAGTGGGCGCTGGAGACCACCGGACAACTCCGGCTGCGCGCAATCCTTGCACTGCGCGAGGCCGAAGGCCGCCTCGAACGCACACGTGGGGCAATCGGGGATCTCGAACAGCAGGCCGACGCCCGGGGCGCGCAAATACGCGCCGCGTTCGAGCAGGCCTCGCAGCAGCCGCCGATAGAAATCGACTCCGATGCGATCGGCCACCTCTTGCACCGGCTCAACCCGAAAATCATGCAGGCGCGTAGCGCGCGCGACGCCATCGCCGGCGCCAGGCACCGGCTGGCCGAACTCGAAGACGAACGCGAGTCGCTGAAGGCCGAGCGCCGCGGACTGTTCGAAGCCGCCGGCCTGGTCGATGCCGCAAACCATGATTCAGTCGATGATCGACGCGAACGGTTGCGCGATCGACTGCGTCGACTCAGCGACTGGCAAGCGCTGCACGACCAGTGTCGCGGGCTGGAGCACGCGCGGCGGGTGGCGCTGGAGGCGCTGGGCGGTGACCCGGACCTGCTGGAAATGGCGCAGACGCGCGACGAGGCCGGACTGATCCGGATTGGCCAGGACCTGGCCGCTGCGGCCGAACGGCGCGACCCCCTGGGCGAGCAAATCGCGACCATCGAAAACGAACACAAGGCAGCACTGGAACAGCGTGAACTCGAACGCCTGAACGCCGTTCGCGAACGCTTGCGAGCCGACCTGGAACACGAGCTCGAAGCGCACCGCGACGCCGAGGCGGCACAGCTGCTGATCGAGCGTGCCCGCGGCGGCTACAGGCACGAGCACCAGCCGGCCCTGTTCACCCGGGCCCAGGCCCTGTTCGGCCGCATGACCCGGACCCGCTTCCAGCTGACTTTCGATGGCGAGCGCTTCGGTGCGCGCGACCAGGCCATGGCCGAAAACCGCAACATTGCCGAGTTGTCGACCGCCACCCGAATCCAGCTGCTGCTGGCCCTGCGCCTGGCCTGGATCGAGCAGGCCGAACGCGATGGCCCCGGCCTGCCGGTTTTTCTCGACGAGGTGCTCGCCACGACCGACCCGCAGCGCTACCGCGCGGTGGTCGATGCACTACAGGAACTGGTCCAGGCCGGCCGCCAGGTCATTTATCTCTCGTCGCAGCCGGCCGATGCGCAGGCCTGGCGCCGCTTCTCCGGCGAGAGGGCACCGCAGGTCATCGAACTGGCGGTCATCGATGAGGCGGGCTTCGGCTTCGAGCTGGCGCCGGCCCTGCCCTGTCCCGACCCGAAGCTGGCGGCCGAAGACTGGGCCGGCCAGGCCGGCGTGGCCGCACTGAACCCGTGGCGCGGTGCCGAGGCCGTGGACCTGTTCCACCTGTTGCGCGACCGGCTCGATGCACTCAATGCACTGCGCCGCTTCGGCGTGATCACGCTGGGGCAGTTCGAGCATGCCCGCGAACTGGCGCTGGAACTGCCGATCGATGCGGATCTTGCGAAGGCGCTGGATTGCCGGGTACGCGCCGCGCGTGCCTGGCTGGAGCGCTGGCGGCGCGGCCGCATCGAACCGATCGACGATCGGGTTCTGCAGGCCTCGGGTGCGGTAACGGAGACGTTCTTCGCCGAAGTCTCGGCGCTGAACAAAAGCCTTGACGGCAACCCCGCCGCGCTGCTCGAGGCACTGCGCGAGCGTGCGGTATCGGGCTTTCGCCAAAACAAGATCGAGGAACTGGCAGCCCATCTGGGCGCATCGGGCTTTCTCGACGATCGGCGCCAAGCCACGCCGGCCGAGCTCATCGACAGCCTCGTGCACGCCGGCCTGGCCGGCGAGCAGGCCAACACCATCAATGCCTGGCTTCAGGCGTCGCTGGCCGCCTCCGGCGAACAAGGCGCCAGCGACGAATAAGCCACCGGCTGGCCACCGACCCTGAGCATGGCAGCCAGATCATCGGCCAGCCTCAGCTCGAAATCATCCGGATGGATGCCCAGCCGCAGCGGTCGGCCGCTGCGGCGCGACCAGGCCCGGTTGAGCTTGTTGAACGTAGCCACGCCGGCCGCGCGGAAAGCCGTATCGGCTTCGAAACCCGCCATAGGCAGGCGCAGCATCGTGCCGCAACGCCGGTCATAAACGCCGGCCAGCGTCTCGTACTGATCGAACGGCAGGCGATCGAGAAAGCGAGCCGGCACCGGCCCCATCGCCCAGGCCGGCGGCACGTACAGCTTCGGGGCCGGCAAGCCGTGGTCGCCGAACCAGCGGTGGTTGCGCAGCATCAGGCGCACAATCGCGGGCCTTGCCAGGGCCAGGTGCTCGGCGGCACGCCGCGAAATGAGCGCCGAATGCAGCCGATGCTTCAAACCGCGGATATCACGCGCCCGGTGGCACCAGCCGTGACCGGCCAACTCGGCACCGGCCTCGACCCAGGCGCGCAAGCGGTCCAGATCTGCGTGCTGCCAGGCGACCCCGGGCACCACCAGCAGCATCACCGGGGCCGGGCCGACATCGCTGTTTTTTCCATCGACGGGCCACCATCGGATCCGCCGGGCTTCGCGCAGTCGGTCCAAAATACGCTCGACCCGAGCCAGCGTCGAGGGCATGACATCGTGGATCGACACCAGCAGCTTCATCGCAGCCGCCTCAGTCCGGGTGCGCGGGCGCGGGCCGCAGCAACTGTTGCCACTGCGCCAGGCTGCTGTGGTTGAGTTCGCGCGCGACCCGGCAAGCGCCTTCGGCCTGCGCGATGCGGCGCTCATCGGGCCAGCGGCCAATCTGCTCGAGCACCTGCCACAGCGGCGCGCCGCGCTCGAACACCACCAGGTACTGGGCAAGATTCGGCCAGTTGACGATGCCGCAGGTATCGGTCACCACCGCAAGCCGGGCGCGGCCCATAGCCTCCAGCGCCACGTTTCCGAACGATTCGAGCTCCGACGGCAGCACCAGCGCATCGGCGGCGTCCATTTGCCACAACAGCCCGGTGCGGCTCAGCCAGCCGACGTAGTCGAGGTTGGGCAGGCGCGCGGCGGCCTCCACCATGTCCTTTTTCAACGGCCCGTCGCCGGCAATCACGAAGCGGATATCAGGCAGGCGTTCGGCCGCCTCGAGCACGCTGTGCAGACGCTTTTCCATCGCCAGCCGACCGGCGAACAACACCTGTTTGAGCTTCGGGCGCGGGTCTACCAACGGCGTCTCGAGCACCGGCCTGGGCAACAGCGTGCCGATCCGGCTGACCTTGCGCGCACCCATCGATTTGGCCTGCTCGATCATCTGCGCCGAATTGGCCAGCACATGATCGGCGTACTTGAACAGCGCCCGGTCGACAAGCCGGAAATACGCGCGGCTGAAGACCCTCAACAGCGAGCGCTGGTACAGGTCGGTGACGCCGGCATAGTCGGTGTGAAAACCGACGATCAGCCGGATGCCGAGCTTGCGTGCCCAGCGCACGCCGAGCATGCCGTAGGGCCCCGGCGTGGCGACCACGATCACCTCGGGCCGCAGTCGTTTGATGGCGCGGCCAAATTTGCGCGGCGAAGGAAGATAGACCTGCTGGGTAGCATCGCCGGGCAACGGGAAATGAAAGCCGCCGCTGGCGGCCCCGCCCGGGCAGACAAAAACCGGCTCGAAGCCCTGCCCATCGAGTTGCGCGATCAGGTCGGCGTAGTAGGCGCCGACGCCGTTGCGCTCGGGCACCGAATCGGACACGAAGGCGACGCGGAGCACGCGCCCGGCTCCGTCCGAAGCGGTTTCGATCATGATGCCGACGCCTGCCTTGCCGAACCCGATTGAAAGCTCTGGCGCCGATAGACTTCGGAAAAGAAATTTTCGATATCGGCCTCGGTCAGGCCGAAAGCCTCCAGCGTGTAGCGATGACCCGATTCAAAGCCGCGAGAGCGCCGATCGGCCTGCTGTAAAAATCCGGAAAACTGCTCGCTCATGTTCAGATCCAGTTGCCGGTAGGCCTTTTGCAGCACCGCTGCCAGGTCATCGCGCAAACGTTGATTGTCGATGATCACCACCCGGCGCGGGTACTCGGCCGCGACCCGGTCCAGGTGCAGGTAGTAAAACTTCAGCAAGGCCATCAGGCGGTCGCGCAGATGCGTGTCGACCGACTCGAAGCCGACCGCGGCCAATCCAGGCAGCAGCGAACTCATTTGCGAAGGAACAGTTTTTTTCGGGTCACGCGTGCAGGCCATGATGCGAGCGCCTGGAAAGGTTTCCAGCAAGGCCTCGGGCATGCCGGAAAACGAGGCGTTCTTCGACAAAAAGCGCTTGTCGCGGCCAAACACATACATGTGCTTCTGAACGCAGGCCTTGTAGTAACGCATCAGGCGCCGACGCTGGGTCGGACCGGCCTGCTGGTCCAGCCGCGCATTGCGCCACAGCCACTCGGCGCGCGGAAATACCGCGACCAGGATAAAGCACTGCATCGCCGGCATCAGCGCCAGAAAATCCTCCTCGGGCGCGTCCATGCTGAACGGGTGGACCTCTTCCATGTCGCTGAGCAAACGCCGACTGACGGCGCCACCCAGGCGTTCCAGCGGCCGGCCGACCCAGCGGTCGATGCGACCCAGGGCAAGCAGCAGTTTGCGCGCCGTGATCGACAGGCCAAACAGGCATTCCCAGGTCCTGAAGGTCGTGGTTTGCGCATCCGCCGACAGCACGTGGTGCAAGTGCGTGGTGCCCGAACGTGGCGGGCCCAGCACGAACAGCGGCTGCTCGACCTCGACGTTTCGCCAGCCGCGGAAAAACAGCTCATCGAGGCCAAAGCCGATCCAGTGCAGCAGTTGCAGCACGCAAAACGCCGGCCACGCCACGATCACCAGCAAGGTGCCGATCGGTTTGCGCCCTTGTGTCCACGGCGAAACCCCGGCGGCAAGCCACAAATAAATGGCTCGCAAAACACTGGAAAGAAACAGCTTCAGCATGTGATCGGCATGGGGAAATGAGGCATGGGAAATCGATGCAGGCCGCAGTATCTCACAGCCTCCGGTTCAGTGACAATGCGCCTCAAAGCCCCCCCCTTTTCGCCATCCTTGTGCTGCGGCGCCACCAGCCCGAATCCAGGGTAATTGGCCCACTCAGCCATCGTCGAGGTGGAGCCAAGTACGCTTGTGATGCGCACCGTCAAACCTCGCTTGCACGAAACCTGGCGCGAGCGGATGATCAATGTTGGGGTCAACCGCGCGGAATAAATAAGAGCCGAAAAATATAACGGGACCGTAATATAACAGCAGCTGGTAATATAGCTTGAAAACGCGTATAGTAGTAGACGCTGCTTAGCAGGGCAGTGGAAAATCCGGGCGTAAGACGTGTTGACGATTATCGCCAGACCTACCTCTAGACCATGCAGTACTTTTCAATTAGTCAAGCAGCATTCTTTATATTCCAAACTCGAAAAGGTAGTGAATAAAATGGTTACAGGAACTGTAAAGTGGTTTAACGACGCCAAAGGCTTTGGTTTTATTTCCCAGGACGATGGCGGCTCCGACGTTTTCGTGCATTTCAGCGCGATCGATGGCTCCGGCTTCAAGTCTCTCGCCGAAGGCCAAAAAGTGGAGTTCGAACTGCAAAATGGCCCCAAGGGTCCGCAGGCCGCGAACGTAACGCCAATCTGACCGAGGCAGGTCGAAAGAAAGGCGAAAAGCCCCGCCCCGTGCGGGGCTTTTGCTTTTTCGGCAGCCGGTAAGCCTGACGGGTCCAGCGCCGATCCATTGTTGATCGACGGCTTTGGAACCAGCGGATTGGCCGATTCTCTCAGTCGTTTTCGCTGGCCGGGCGCGCTCATCACTGAAACGATCGAAAAAGTCAGCTGCGGCAACCGTTTATTGGCCCGATTCGTCAGCCTGTTCGAGGAAGCGGGTCAACAACTGCTGCAATTCCGGGAGCATGCCGCTCAGGCGGTGATCGGCATTCACGAGATCGAACCTGGCGCGGCTGCCGGCAGCAAACTGGACGCTGTTGTTCCATGGGACCACATCATCGCACCAGCCATGCACGATCTGGACATTGCTGGTTTTCGGCGGCTAGGCTTT
>JAVVET010000023.1:0-42295 GCA_032251235.1 Wenzhouxiangellaceae bacterium | reverse complement strand
GGTTGCACAAAACATCCGGGTTCGGGGTGCGGCCGGCTTCGAGTTCGGACAGAAACTCCGCGAACACGTTTTCCCAGTACTCGGGGGCAAAGTTTCGGGCATGGAACGGAATGCCGATCATTTCAGCCACCGCGCGTGCATCGGCGGCGTCGGCTGCGGCGCTGCAGGCGCCGCCGGCATCGTCCTCTTCCCAGTTTTTCATGAACATGCCGGCCGCGTTGACGTTCTGCTGCTTCAGCAGCAAAGCGGTCACGGATGAATCGACGCCACCGGACATGGCCACCATGGTCAAATTACTCATGATCGTTCAAATGGGGTGGATGGACGGCAATGGCAAGCCAAATGCCAAAAGCCAACGCAATCCCGGCATCCAATCGATTGATTGTATGCAGCGCCAGGCCAGCAACGAGTTCAGACGGCACCAAAGGCATGACCCCAACCCATCGGTGTCATCGACAATTCGACAGGGGAGAGGCAGCGGGCTTTTTCCAAAAAGCGAAACACCAGCGAAATGCGCGATGCCCATCAATTCCGGCCTTGACGGCCCGAATCGCTGAAATCGGGATCCGGAAACAATTCAGGCGACATCAAATCGATGAACCGTCGGGCCTGAGGCGTCAGGTAGGCCCCCTTGCGAACCACGACCCCGTAGGTTCGCTTGGGAAACCACTGGCTCACATCGCGCGTCACCAGCAGGTCGCGGTCGGCGTCGGTCAGGCAGATGCTGGTCACGATCGAGATGCCCATGCCGCGCGCCACGTATTTCTTGATCACTTCCCAGCCGCCGACCTCCATCGTGACCCGGAACGGCAGCTTGTGTTTCTGAAACACCCGATCGATCAGGGCATAGGTGGTCAGGCGCTTTGGCGGCAGGATCAACCCGTACGGGCTGATATCGGCCAGGCTCAGGTTTCGCCGGCGCGCCAGCGGATGATCCCGATTGGCGATCAGCACCGGCCGAAAACTGTAAATGGGCCGATAACCGATGTCATCGGGCACATCGATCATCGAGCCGACTGCAAAATCGACCTGGTCCGAACGCAGCATGCCCAGGCCGTCGGCACCGGTCACGTTGTGCAGATGCACGAAGATGCCCGGGTGCTGCTGGCGGAAGCGCTGGACCAGCGAGGGCAGCAAGTGCAGGATGGTCGACTCTCCTGCAGCAATCCGCACCTCGCCGGAATCAAGCCGGCCGAAGCTGCGCGCGAACTCGTCGGGCAGCGCGTCGAGCCGATCGACCAGCGGACGTGCCAGTTCCAGCAGCGTTCGGCCGGCAGGCGTCAAATGCATTTTCGACCCCAGGCGATCGAACAGCGGCTGACCCAGTTCGTCTTCCAGGGCGCGAATCTGCTGGCTGACCGATGGCTGCGAGAGATAGAGCTGGGTAGCGGCAGCCGAAACGCTGCCCAGCCGTGCGGTCTGACAAAAGGCCCGCAAATGCTTGAGAAGATTGCCCTTGTATATGGCCATCAGAAATTGTTGTCAAAGATTTGTTCGATAATACCGCAGGGTATTGGAAAAACCAATGATAAATATCTGATTATTTAATTTGTCAAATACCGGGTTCGCTGGCTACGATGACGCCCAGATGACTTGGACAAGGCATTTCGATGACTGATTCGATAAGCGATTCAACGACTGACTCCAGCAACGCCGCGCAGCTGCGCATTCTGCGCACGCCGCCCGAAAGCACCGAGGCCTTGCTGAGTGACTCGCTGTTGCAGCTACTGGGTGATCTGGGTACACGTTTCCGTGAGCCCGTCGATCGTCTGCTGGCCGCAAGAGAGCAGCGCCAGCAACAGTTCGACCAGGGCCAGCTACCGAACTTTTCAGTCGAGACAAGCGAAATTCGCGAGGGCGACTGGCGCGTCGCGCCGATTCCGCCCGACCTGCAGGACCGACGCGTCGAGATCACCGGCCCGGTCGATCGCAAAATGATCATCAATGCGCTCAACAGCGGCGCCTGCGTTTTCATGGCCGATTTTGAAGATTCCAGCACGCCGAGCTGGGAGAACATGCTCAATGGCCAGAAGAACCTGTTCGACGCGGTCCGCGGCACAATCGACTTTACCGCCGAAAACGGCAAGCACTATGCGCTGGAAGACCATCCGGCGGTCCTGATTGCGCGCCCTCGTGGCTGGCACCTGGACGAAAAACACGTCGAAGTCGCCGGCCGGGCGATACCGGGCGGCTTGTTCGATGCGGCCGTCTATGTGTTCCACAACGCCGAAAAACTGCTCGAAAAGGGCTCGGGCCCCTATCTTTATCTGCCCAAGCT
Source organism: Wenzhouxiangellaceae bacterium (assembly GCA_032251235.1). Taxonomy (GTDB): domain Bacteria; phylum Pseudomonadota; class Gammaproteobacteria; order Xanthomonadales; family Wenzhouxiangellaceae. Next base: position 40,017 of record JAVVET010000023.1, on the reverse strand, counting down.
TGAAAACCGCCACGAAGCCGCGCTGTGGGAAGAAGCGCTGTCGCTGATCGAACGCGAAGTCGGCATCGAGGCCGGCTCGATCAAGGTCACAGTGTTGATCGAGACCATCACCGCGGCTTTTGAAATGCACGAAATCCTGTATGCGCTCAAACAACGAATCGTCGGTCTGAACTGCGGCCGGTGGGACTATATTTTCAGCTATATCAAGCGCTTCCGAAACCATCCCGATAAAGTACTTCCCAATCGGGAACAGGTCACGATGACGGTGCCGTTTCTCAAAGCCTATTCGCAACTGCTGATCCAGACCTGTCACCGGCGCGGCGCATTCGCGATGGGCGGCATGGCCGCGCAAATTCCGATCAAGGACGATCAACAGGCCAACCGGGAAGCACTGGACAAAGTGCGCGCAGACAAAAAGCGCGAGGCCTCCGAAGGCCATGACGGCACCTGGGTGGCTCATCCGGGCCTGATCCCGATTGCAATGGAGATCTTCAATGAATACCTGCACGGCCCGAACCAGCTCGACAAGCCCCGACGCGACGTCAATGTCACCGCCGCCGATCTCGTCGAACCGGTCCGCGGCACGATTACCGAAACCGGCGTACGCGGTAATATCACCGTTGCCATTCGCTACCTGGCCTCGTGGCTGAGCGGGCAGGGTTGCGTGCCGATCAATCACTTGATGGAAGATGCCGCAACCGCCGAGATCGCGCGCGCGCAGCTGTGGCAGTGGATTCGTCACCCGGCCGGCCAACTCGACGATGGCCGCGACATCGACCTGGAGCTGGTTCGTAGTTGGAAAAACGAAATTCTGGCCGAACTTTGCCAGGCCGCAGGCGATGATTCGGCAACCGTCGAACGCATCGAAAAAGCGGCCGAACTGCTCGACCAGGTCACCGGTAACGACGACTTTGTCGAATTCATTACGCTTCCCGCCTATTCAATGCTGAAATAGCCCAAGGACATCAGAATCATGAAAAACAACGGAAATGTGAGCGAAATAATTAAAATGGAACGTGACTGGACTGAAAATCCACGCTGGAAGGATGTCGAGCGCCCGTATGACGCGGCCGAGGTTTTCCGGCTGCGCGGCTCGATCACGATCGAACACACGCTGGCCCGCATGGGCGCCGAGAAGCTTTGGCGGTCGATGCACGAAACGCCGTTCGTCAACGCACTGGGCGCACTGACCGGCAACCAGGCCATGCAGCAGGTGCGCGCCGGCCTCAAGGCCATCTACCTTTCCGGCTGGCAGGTCGCGGCCGACGCCAACAACGCCGGCCAGATGTATCCCGACCAGTCCCTGTACCCGGTAAGTTCTGTACCCGACGTGGTGCGACGGATCAATCAAACCCTGCTGCGTGCCGATCAGATCCAGCATTCGGAAGGCAACGGCGACATCGACTGGTTCGCACCGATCGTGGCCGATGCCGAAGCCGGCTTTGGCGGCGTGCTCAACGCCCACGAACTGATGAAGTCGATGATCGAAGCCGGTGCAGCCGGCGTGCATTTCGAGGACCAGCTCGCGTCGGCCAAGAAATGCGGCCACATGGGTGGCAAGGTGCTGGTTCCGACCAGCGAGGCCGTTGCCAAGCTGGTCGCGGCCCGCCTGGCTGCCGATATCTGCAATGTCTCGACCATTATCGTTGCCCGCACCGACGCCATGGGCGCAAGCCTGCTGACCTCCGATATCGACGCCAGGGACCGTGAATTCACTACCGGTGAGCGCACCGTCGAAGGCTTCTACCGGGTTCGTGAAAGCCTCGACCAGGCAATCTCGCGCGGCCTGTCCTACGCACCCTACGCGGACCTGTTGTGGTGCGAAACCGCAACACCGAACCTCGAGGAGGCCCGACGCTTTGCCGATGCCATCCGCGCCGAATACCCCGACAAGATGCTGGCCTACAATTGCTCGCCCTCGTTTAACTGGAAGAAGAACCTGTCCGAAACTGACATCAAGCGTTTTCAGCGCGAACTGGGCGCGATGGGCTACAAGTTCCAGTTCATCACGCTGGCCGGGTTTCATGCGCTCAACTACTCGATGTTCGAGCTTGCCCGCGGCTACAAAGCGCGTCAAATGGAAGCCTACGTCGAGCTCCAGGAATCCGAGTTTGCCGCCGAAAAGGACGGCTACACCGCAACCCGGCACCAGCACGAAGTCGGGACCGGCTATTTCGATCAGCTTTCGCAGGCCATTTCCAGCGGCGAATCCTCACTGGGCGCGCTCAGCGGCTCCACCGAAGAAGATCAATTCAGCGAATCGGCCGCCTGAGCAGCTGCAGGCGCTGAAGAATGCCTTGCCGACTTTCCGGGCCCGGGTCTTCAGACCCGGGCCCCAGGCGGCGCCCGCCTGACCAGCATGCCCGTTTGCACACGAAGGAGTGGCCGTATTTCGCTGATTGGTCGCGAGGGACAGCCGATTGGACTCAAAACTTCGATCTTCCAGGAACCTTTCGGGTTTAAACGAGTGCCACGAGGGAAAGTCCGGCTGGAGCCGGGTTTTTTGATCCTCTGAAAGGAATAGCGGGGCTGTTTCACGAGCAAGATCGGAAAATCCGGCCCAGTCCGGCTTTTGAAGCAGTCGATCAGCGTTCAATCGGACGCCCCTGGCAGGTCAAGTCACCGCCAAGACACGCATGACCGGAACCGACCCGCGCCGGGCCATCTCTCCGTCAGTGTCCGGGTGCCGTGCGAGTGCAGCATAAATATTCACCTTGCAGATACCCGGATTCGGTTAAGATTCGGCATATACCGACCAGGAATTTGAAGTATTTAATGACCGATTCATCACGCGAGAACGACCAGCCGATCGATGGCCTGGCGCTGGAAGAAGCACGGCCCAAGGTGCAGAAACCACCGATGTACAAGGTCGTTGTGCTCAACGACGACTACACGCCGATGGAGTTCGTCGTCGATGTGCTCAAAAAATTCTTCAGCCTGACGCACGAAAAAGCCACCCAGGTGATGCTGAACGTGCACACGCGGGGCCGTGGCGTGGCCGGTGTCTACACCTATGAAATCGCCGAAACCAAGGTTGTCCTGGTCAACGATTGCGCGCGCGAGAACGACCATCCATTGCAGTGCCTGCTCGAGGAATCCTGAGCAGGGAATTGTGCAATCTACAGCCGGATCACGGAACCACTATCTGCAAAATGCGGTCAATCTTGAAAGTACGTGAACGTACGCCATCGCGATACCGCATTGCGCAAGGAGATCAGCGGTAATGTTCAGTAAAGACCTCGAATTGGCGATCTCGCAGGCATATCACGCCGCGCGAAGTCGACGACACGAATTTCTCACCGTCGAGCACCTGCTGCTGGCGCTGATCGACAACCCGTCGGCACGCTCGGTGCTGATGGCGCTCAACGTCGATCTCGAGCGTCTGGCGCGCGAGCTCGATCGGGTACTCAATGAGACCATCCCGGTACTTTCGGCCGGCGATCAGCGCGACACCCAACCGACGGTAGGTTTCCAGCGCGTTTTGCAGCGCGCCCTCTATCACGTCCAGTCGGCCGAGCGCAGCGAGGTACTCGGGGCGAACGTGCTGGCCGCGATCTTCAGTGAAAAGGATTCACACGCGGTTTACCTGCTCGGCCAGCAATACGTTTCCCGGCTCGATGTCGTCAATTTCATCTCGCACGGCATCACCAAGGCCGACGAGCCGGCGCCGTCGGAAAACAGCACAGCCGAACCAGCGGCCGGTGGCGAGCGCGAAGATCAAAAGTCACCGCTCGCAAGTTTTGCCGTCAACCTCAACGACCGGGCGCGCGCCGATCAGATTGATCCCCTGATCGGCCGCGAGGCCGAAATCGAACGGACGATCCAGATCCTGTGCCGCCGGCGCAAGAACAACCCGCTGTATGTTGGTGAGTCAGGCGTTGGAAAAACCGCGCTTGCCGAAGGCCTGGCTTTGCGGATTGTCGAAGAAAAAGTGCCCGAGGTGCTGCGGGACGCCGAAATCTGGGCGCTGGACCTGGGCGCGCTGCTGGCTGGCACGAAATACCGTGGCGATTTCGAAAAGCGTCTCAAGGCTGTGCTGGCTGAACTGCGCGATCGGCCCGGATCGGTGCTGTTCATCGACGAAATTCACACCATCATCGGTGCCGGCGCGGCCTCCGGTGGCGTCATGGATGCATCCAATTTGATCAAGCCGGTTCTGGCCAACGGTGAATTGCGCTGCATCGGCTCGACCACGTTCGAAGAATATCGCGGTGTATTCGAAAAAGACCGCGCGCTGGCGCGACGTTTTCAAAAAATCGATATCGTCGAACCCAGCGTGGCCGAAACCATCGAAATCCTCAATGGCCTCAAATTTCGCTTTGAGAGCCACCATGGCGTGAAATATCTGCCCGAAGGCCTGGAAGCGGCCGCGATGCTGTCGGCACGCCACATCAACGACCGCCATTTGCCGGACAAGGCCATCGACGTCATCGACGAGGCCGGCGCGAGACAACGCCTGCTCGAGGAGGACCAGCGCGTCGAATCCATCGGCGTCCATGAAATCGAGGACATTGTGGCGCGCATGGCGAGAATTCCGCCGCGACAGGTCTCGCGCTCGGACCGCGACGCCCTGAAGACGCTGGAACGTGACCTGAAGCTGACAGTTTTCGGCCAGGACGCCGGCATCAAGACCTTGTCCTCGGCCATCAAGATGGCCCGATCGGGCCTGGTCGATGCCGATCGTCCGATCGGCTCCTACCTGTTCGCCGGTCCGACCGGCGTCGGCAAAACCGAAGTCACGCGCCAACTCGCGTTAACGCTGGGCATCGAATTGATTCGCTTCGACATGTCCGAATACATGGAAGCGCATACGGTGTCGCGACTGGTCGGGGCGCCGCCGGGCTACGTTGGTTTCGACCGCGGCGGCCTGCTGACTGAAGCCGTCACACAAAATCCGCACGCGGTTCTGCTGCTCGACGAAATCGAAAAGGCACACCCCGACATTTACAACCTGCTATTGCAGGTGATGGACCACGGAAAGCTGACCGACGCCAACGGCCGCACGGCCGATTTTCGAAACGTCATCCTGGTCATGACGACCAATGCCGGCGCCGCCGACATGAGCAAGCGATCGATCGGCTTTACCGAAACCGATGCACGACCCGACGGCATGGAGGCGATCCGGCGACAGTTCACGCCCGAATTCCGCAACCGGCTCGATGCCGTGATCCAGTTCCAGTCGCTGCCTTTCGAGATCATTCTCAAGGTCGTCGACAAATTCATCATGGAACTGGAAAATCAGCTGGCCGACCGCAACGTCAACATTGAAGTCAGTCCGGCCGCACGCACCTGGCTGGCCAGGCACGGATTCGACCCGACCATGGGCGCACGCCCGATGAAGCGCATCATCCAGGAGCACATCAAGCGGCCGCTGGCCGACGAATTGCTGTTCGGAAAACTGGGAGAGCAGGGCGGAACGATTCGGATCGATATCGACGAGCAGCAGGAGGGTCTGAAAATCACCTTGCCAAAATCCGAGCTCGAGGCGCTGACCGAGTAAATCCAGCCGAGCCGCCGCTCCGCGGCGGTCTTATTTCATGCGGTAGGTGATCCGGCCCTTGGACAAATCATAGGGCGTCATTTCGACCTTGACCCGGTCACCGGTGAGAATGCGAATATAGTGTTTGCGCATGCGGCCGGAAATATGCGCGGTAATGATGTGGCCATTGTCGAGTTCGACACGAAACATCGTGTTCGGCAAGGTTTCAAGCACCTTGCCTTCCATCTCGATTTGTTCGTCCTTTGCCATGAGGCTCCATTAGTTGTTAAAACGACGTTATTCTGCCATTGTTTAGTCTTAAAAGCCAAGGAAAAAAGCAATTAGTCCGCGAATTGATGAATGCCGGCGGAATTCGATGCCGTCGACTCGCTCGTTCCAATCAACAATTCGGATAATTATCGAAATAAAGTGTTGACAGAAAAAAAACAGGGTTTAAACTTGTGGGTCTTGTCTGCGGGAATAGCTCAGTTGGTAGAGCACAACCTTGCCAAGGTTGGGGTCGCGAGTTCGAGTCTCGTTTCCCGCTCCAGTTTCGTGCAAAACCCCGGTTCGGCCGGGGTTTTTCATCTCCGCCGGACTCGCGCGCGCCAGAATTGCGCGCTACAATCGAAGCGGACATCGCCCGGCTAGGTGGCAGAGTGGTCATGCAGCGGCCTGCAAAGCCGTTTACCTCGGTTCGATTCCGGGCCTAGCCTCCATCCCTTCGACAGTGCGGCAATTTTGAGCGGCAGCGCGGTCTCCCTGCTCGGTGACCATTTGCCCGGGTGGTGAAATTGGTAGACACAAGGGACTTAAAATCCCTCGGCCGAAAGGTCATGCCGGTTCGAGTCCGGCCCCGGGCACCAACCGACTCAATGACTTGCCGGGCCCTCTTGGCCGATCAACTTTTCCTCGAAATATCCAGCAAGTCCCTGTGCAATCCGCGTGCAAGCTGGTTTGGCCGGCCTGATGAACCGGCCAGTACTAAGCTCGATCAAGCTGCCGACCGGCCACCGCTTCCCGGACAAATCAAAACTACGTAATTTCCCCGAGTGCTTGTTCGGCTCGATTCCGTTATATCATCGGACTTTGCTCAAACGACAGGCAGTATCTGCAAAGAGGGAACTCAAAATGCCGGAACATGGGAAGGAAGGCAAGCGGCGCTACATGCGCTTTTCACCTGACGAGATCGAGGTCGCGCTGATCCAGTTCACCAATCGCGATCCGGATGAGTTTTTTTTCGAGGCCGATGCCGCAGGCCTGGTCGTCGAAGAAGCCTATGGCGGTTGCGGTCTGGTCGTTCTGAGCAAGACCACGCCGGATTCGATGAAAGAGGGCGCTGCCTGCCTGGTCAAGGTCGGCCACCTGGCCCCAGTCAGGGGCGAGGTTCGCTGGGTCAAATCGCTGGACCAGGACGTATCGAAACTGGGGATCGAATACCAGCCGGATGCCTGAACTCAATTACAAAAAAGAAAGGTTTTAATGTCAATTCAAGTCAATCTGGGCTCCGAAATCGGCGCTCTCGAAACCGTCGTCGTCCATACCCCGGGCCAGGAAATGGAGAACATGACGCCGGCCACTGCCGCCTCCGTTCTCTATGACGACATCCTGAGTCTGCCGCTGGCTTTGACCGAGCACCGGCAGCTGACGAGCATTCTCGGCAAAGTAGCCAAGGTCATCGAGTTTCGCGATCTGCTGGCCGACGTCATGGAAAAAGAGCGGGTTCGTCGCGCCCTGGTCGAGGAACTCAGCAATTTGTTCGGCTGTCCGGAGGTGGTCGCGGAGTTGATCGCCATGGATTCGCACAAGCTGGCGGGGCAGTTGATCCAGGGTACGCCCAAACACCCCGACAGCCTGGAGAAATTCCTGGACCTCTCGCGCTACGCGATACCGCCCTTGCCGAACATGTTTTTCACGCGCGACGCCACCATGTGTCTGAACAATCGGGTCATTATCGGCTCCATGGCGTTCCGGGCCCGTGTCGCCGAGGCGCTGTTGCTGAAATCAGTTTTCAAATACCATCCGAAAATGCGTTCCGGCGGCTTTTATTTCGATGGCACCGCCAATCCGGATTCCGAGGTCACGATCGAAGGCGGCGACCTGCTGGTCATTCGCGACGACCTGGTCGTGATCGGCTACAGCGAGCGCACTTCGGTCGCCGGGATCGACCGCTTGATGCGTGCCATTGCCAGCCAGGGACCGGTCACCGATTTTGTCGTCGTGGAAATCCCAAAGACGCGGGCCACGATCCACCTGGACATGATTTTCACCATGGTCGATCGCGACCAGTGCGTCGTCTTTCCGCCACTGATCACCGGCAACCGGCGCTGCCGCGCCTTTCATTGCCGCTTCGGCAACGACGAACGCGCCCACATCCAGGAATACCCCGGCGTGATCGAAGCGCTGCGCGAGCTCGGCGTCGACTTGAAGCCGATTGCCTGTGGCGGCGATGACGTGTTTCATCAAGAGCGGGAACAATGGGCCAGCGGCGCAAATTTCTTTGCTTTCGGCCCGGGCCAGATTCTCGGCTACAAACACAACATGTATACGCTCGAAGCCCTTTCGACCGCTGGTTTCGAAGTGCTGGATGCGACCGAAGTCCTTGAAAAGGATCTGCCGATCCCGGAGTCGGGAAAGGTCGTCGTCAGCATCGATGGCGCCGAGCTCAGCCGCGGTGGCGGCGGCTGCCGCTGCATGACCATGCCGCTGGCGCGCAGGGCGCTGTAAGCCTGGATGATTCACCACCGGTCTACTGCGGCGGCGGCCCAGGCCCCGTGCCAACGGCGTTTTGCCCGGTCGCGCATCCTCACCTGCCGTTATAGACAAACAGGCTGAGCACGCTTGCGCTGCGCTCGGTTGCGAAAACGCTGGTTCCACAGGGCCTGGAAGCCTGGAACCGCCTCGCCACGATCAGGTGGTGAATCATCCGGACTCAGAGGAAGCTCAATGCCAGAGCGCCGCAGGCAGGCGCAGCCGGATTTTTTTGTTAAAAATTGATTGTCATCAATTAAGAATCGAAAAATCTGTGTGAAGATGGCTCTCAAAGAGCAATCAGGCATTTTGGCGCTTGAATTGCCATCATCATGTCAGGCACGCGAGGTTTTTTTGAATGGCTAATACCGACGAACAGGACAATGGCGGTAAACGCCGCGGCATTTGGACCCGAATCAAGCGATTTTTCACCCAGCCCAGCACAAAATTTGGCTTTGGTGCACTGCTTGTAGTCGGCATCGTCGTTGGCGCGCTGGCCTGGCAGGGTTTTATGACCGTTGTCGACGTTTCCAGTTCAAACGAATTCTGCTCGTCCTGCCACGAAATGGAAGCTTTCATATTTCCTTATTACGAAAATGAAAGCATCCATCACAACAGCCGCTCAGGCGTCGTGGCCAAGTGCAAGGATTGTCACGTCCCCAAAGAATTTTTCCCCAAGATGCAAACCAAGATCAAGGCGTCACTGGTCGAGGTCCCGGGTCACCTGACGGGGCGAATCGCGACCAGGGAGAAATTCGAGGCGCACAAACTGGAAATGGCAGAAAAAGTCTGGGCGCGGATGAAGGCGACCGATTCAAGAGAGTGTCGCAACTGCCACAAGTACGAAGCGATGTCGGCCGATCTTCAAGTGCGTTCAGCGCAACGCCGGCATTCCGAGGAATACCGGGAAGCGACCGGAAAAACCTGTATCGATTGCCACAAGGGAGTGGCTCATGAACTGCCCGCCGAAATGTAGGCCGCTGGCATGGAGCCGCTTGTGAATGCTTTACGAGAACTTTTCAAGCATCCCGGAGGACGCGTTTCCGAAAACCTGGCTGGATGCTGAAAATGCTTTGCAACAGGGCCTGAACACCATTCGAACTTGCGCAAGAAGGAGAACCAAAATGCAATTCTGTCTGAATTCAAAGACCACTCTTATGTCATTCGTGGCATTGATCGGGGTTTTACTTGTCGGTTTCCTTGCACCGCAAGCCTGGGCTGAAGGCGAGGCCGATGATCAGGAGCAGCTGCTTCGCTTCTTTGGCTCGATGCCCCCTGAAATTCGCGCCCAGTTCATGCCGGAAGACCTGGTGCTTGAAAACGATCCACTGTTCATGCAAGGCACACTCCAGGATGGCCCGCAAAGGCCCCCACCGGAGGAGCTTTTCGCCACGATCACCAACGCAAGCCTCCAGGGCCAGCCAGTCATCGACTTCCGCATCGTCGACCAATTCAATTTGGGTGTGGAAGGTCTGAGCCAGGGCGAAAACGTGGAATTCAGCTTCACGGTCAACAAATTAATGCCGGGCCCGAACGGCGAGACCAATAACTGGCGCACCTACGTGCGCGGTTCTGATGAAGGCGTGCCGAGGATCGCGCCGGGAACCTACTCGGATGGAATGCTCCAGGACCTGGGCGACGGCAATTACAGGTTTACCTTCGACACAACGCTTCAGAATATTTCCAATGTGCCGTTTCAGCCGTTTCTGACCCACCGGGTTGGCATGGAAGTTCGCGATGCCGTTGTCTCGGGCGAGGATGTTCCCGGCGGCGATGCGGTATTCGATATCCAGCCCTTGACCGGCAATACCTCGGGCATCGAGCAGCGCAGAATCATCACCCAGGAAGCCTGCGCCACCTGCCACGGCACCGAAGAATTCGCCTTTCACGGCGGGGCCCGCCAAAGCGTCGATTACTGTGTGACCTGCCACCAGCCGTTTACCCGCGACGCGTTCAGCGGCAACACGCTCGATTTCCGAGTCATGATCCACAAGATCCACACCGGCGAAGACCTGAACAACAAGCCATATCAATTCTGTGGCTTTGGCTGTGAAAATTTCGGCGCGCCGCCGGATGACTTCAGCGACGTCGTGTTTCCACAGGACACACGAAACTGCGTCAATTGCCACGATCCGGAAAATCCGGCAACCCCGGAAGCCATCAACATCGCCAACCGGCCCACCGCCGCGGTCTGTGCTTCCTGCCACGATGACCTGGCGTTTGACCAAAACGGGCTGACCAACGCCAATCGCAATCATATCGGCCTGGCACAACCCAATGAAACCTGCGCGGCCTGTCACTCGGAAGAAGGCCTGCTCGTCAGCGCACTGGAAAGCCATGTCATCGAGCCGCAACTGGCAGCCAGGCAGTTTTCGTACAACATCCTCGAAATCACCAATACCGGTGAAGGCCAGTCTCCAGTAATCACGTTCTCGGTAACCGACCCGACCAACGATGATGCACCCTACGACATCGCAAACGATGCGCCGTTCACCGGTAGCGGAACACGCCTGGCGATGGGCCTTGCGTGGCCGAATACCGATTTCAACAACGTTTCCAACGACAGCGGCACCGATGTTACTGGCCGACCCGCCGGGCAGTCGATCAGTATCACGCTGGCCGATGGCAGCGGGGTGCTTCCGACCGGCTTGACCGACAATGGAGACGGCACCTTCACGGTCGATACATTCTCGCTATCGTCACCGTTGACCATTCCATCAACGGTGCCGGCACTGGGTTCGGGCACGGTCCTGATCGAGGGTCATACGGCTGCAGATTTCGATTTTGACGGCAGCTACGACGATGAAGTGCCGGTGACCAGTGCGACCCGAGCGTTCGCGATTACCGATTCGGCGCCGGAGCCGCGTCGCATGGTCGTCGATGTTGCCAAATGCCAGAACTGCCATGCGCAAAATGATGGGCTGGCATTACACGGCGGCAACCGTTCCGATAACGTCATTGCCTGCGCAACCTGCCATACGCCGGATGCAACCGACCTGTTCAGACGGCCCATCGACCCCGATGGCATGCTTGACGGCGTCAATATGGCCGCGGCCGATTCTCGCGAAGATCAGTCGGTTCATATCAAGTTCATGGTGCATGCAATCCACTCGGCCTCGATTCGCGAAACACCGTACATCGCGTATGGCTTTGGCGGCAGCGTACATGACTACAGTGACGCCAGCTACCCGCGCTCGCCTGCCGAATGCCAGGCCTGCCACGTGGGTGATACCTATACGCTGCCGTTACCGACGGACGATGTCCTTGGCACAACGGTCAACTCCAATGCCACGGTCATAGCGGGCAGCCGCTTTGGTGCATCGGCATTCGCGCCCGGAGACGGCTCGGCCAGTGATCCGACTGACGACAACAACATCAGCCCGGAAGCGGCAGCCTGCGTTTCGTGTCATGATTCCAGTGTGGCCCAGAATCACATGTCCGTACGCAGCGATAGCGGGTTCTCGTTCGGCAACGCATTCCTGATGAACCCGGATCCGACCACCGACCCGGATACCCAGGCGTTGATCGACATGGGTCCGCAGGAAAATTGCTTCTTCTGCCACAGCGAAAGCGGCTTTGTTCCGGTCGGAGAAGCACACGGGCTGTAGCAAGGTTTGGCGGGCGGGAACACCCGTCCGCCGCGGTTGATGAAACAGTGCTGGCCTGTCGATGTGTTCGACAGGCCAGCAAACAATTGGGCCAAGGCAGGAGATAGTGATTGCTTATTCAGGAAGTTCTGATTCATTCTGCGGCGAGTGCCGATGTGCCGAGGCAGCATGCATGCCCCGCAGCGGATGATCATCATGGCCACGATCGCAATCACGATCGCAATCACGATCGCAATCACAATCACGATCGCCACCGCAACCGGGTTACACAAACGCCACAGTCGCCACTTGGCCGCCAGATCATGCCGGCCGCGCTGATCATCGGCATGCTGGCATTGGCCGTGTTCGCCTCGCCGGCAGTTGCACAGCAGGGAGAAGATGGCTCGGACGAAGATCTCCCGTCATACTCCCGGGAAGGAGCGGATACCTGCCTGAGTTGCCATGGTGATGACGAAAGTGCTCATTTAATGGCCATATTCGAAGGCCCGCACGCGGTCCTATCAGATTCGCGAAGCCCTTTTGGCGGCAGCCAGTGCGAAGCCTGCCATGGTCCCGGCGGCGATCATGCCGGTCGGGTACGGTTTGGACAGGAACGTCCACCCATGCCGGCCTTTGGGCCAAACGCCCTGTGGTCGGAGGAACGCGAAAACGAAATCTGTCTGGGCTGTCACAAAGGAGACGGGCATCGGTTTTGGGATGGCGGCACGCATCAGCGCCAGGACGTCGGCTGTGCCGATTGCCACGACTCACACGTACGTCGCGATCCGGTCACCGTTCAATCCAGCCAGGCCGAGGTCTGCCTCGGATGTCACATCCAGCAGCGTTCCGAAATCAATCGCGCCTATGCTCATCCGATCAGACACGGGCAGATGGCCTGCACCGATTGCCACCAGCCTCACGGAGCGCCGAATGAGGCCATGCTGGCCAGCCCGACGATCAATCAGAACTGCTATCAATGCCACGCCGAAACCCGCGGTCCGTTTCTTTGGGAACATGAGCCGGTCGCCGAGGATTGCACCAATTGCCATCAGGCTCACGGTTCGAACAATCCGTCTCTCTTGACCCGTCGCGCGCCGTTGCTGTGCCAACAGTGCCATTCACGGCTCGGACACCCCGGTATCGGGCGTACCGCCAACGACCTGCCTTCCGGGACGTCGTCGAATTTTCTTTTATCCGGAAGCTGCATGAATTGCCACTCGCAGGTTCACGGGTCCAACCATCCATCCGGAGCCATTCTGAACCGATAGTCGGAATGTGGGGAGTCAGCTATGTTGGATCAATCAAATAACGGATACGCAAGCGCCAGGGCAGTTGCCGTGGCATGCCTGCTTGCGCTTAGCTTGAATGTCCAGGGTCAAAGCGAGGCTTCGCCCGAAACCGATGGGGATGCGACAGAAAATATCCCGGATACCAGCGGCTGGGCCTGCGCAGACTGTCCGTTTTCCTACGGCCTGACCGGCAGCATCCTGTTCGGTGCCGGTTACGTGTCCGACGATTTTCACGACTTCGGCAACTTTGGCGGTCTCGATGACGATGGCGTGTTTGGTGCGTTTGGCGCAGACCTGCTGTATAGAACTGAAGACGGCCACCATTTAAGCATTTTCGGGGAGCGCCTCGGCCTGGACAGCCGAACGCTGTCGATCGAGGGCGGCCGCCAGGGCAGTTACAAGCTGTGGCTGCGCTACGATGAGATCCCTCACGCCCGACTCCAGAATACCCAAACGATATTCGACGGCGCCGGCACCGCGAATCAGGAGTTGCCGCCCGACTGGGTGCGCGCCGGCACGACCGATGGAATGACGGCGCTCGACGCCAGTCTTCGCGATATCGATATCGGTCATGATCGAGAGACGGTTGGGCTGGGCTTTTTGATCGGCAGTGAAAGCCCGTGGCGCTATCGTGCGGACGTGCAACGCGAAACCCGGGACGGTGAGCGACTGCAGGGTGCAAGCTTCATTTTTCGCGCATCCGAATTGGCCGCGCCAGTCGATTACGAAACCACGCGGTTAGATGCCGCGATCGGCTATGTCCGCGATCTCTGGGAACTCGAACTGTCTTACGACTTGTCGATCTTCGACAATCGGAACCGTTCTCTGCGCTGGCAGAACCCGTTTCTGGGCATCAATGGCGCCGATACCGGAGAAATTTCGCAAGCACCGGACAACCAGTTTCACCAGGTCATGCTGTCCGGTTCCTGGCGCCAGTCCCGGTGGCTGAGCCTGGCCGGTCAGGTGGCGTTCGGGCGCATGGACCAGGACGAACAGTTCCTGGCCACCAGCCTCAATCCGAATTTCTCGGGCATAGGCCTGCCCAGGTCCAACCTTGATGGCGAAGTCAATACGCGCATCGTCAACCTGCGGGCCACCAGTAAAATCACCCGTCGAATGAACGCCAATGTGCGCTTCAAATACGACGAGCGCGATGACGACACGCCGCGCGATGCCTTTACGCAGGTCGTTTCGGATACATTTCTTACCGAGGCGCAGATCAATGAGCCGGTCAGTTACGAGCGGACCGGCATCAAGGGCGAACTCGACTATCGGCTGTTTTCCTTCCTGAAACTCACCGCGTCGGCTGAACACAAGAGCATGGAACGGAAATTTCAGGAGGTTGAAGACACCGATACCGAGATCTACTCGTTCCAGGCCCGGGCGACGCCTTTTTCACGCCTGAGCATCAATCTCGAGGCCACCCGAGAAGATCGGGACAACGATCTTGACCCAAGCCTGCTCGGGCCGCAGGTAAACCCTGGCCTGAGACGCTTTCACTTTGCCGAGAAAGAGCGCGATTTCCTTCGTTTGAATGTTGACTATGCAATTCTGGACAATCTTTTTGCCGGCGTCTACGTCGAGCTTGCCGACGAGGACTACCAGGACGTCCAGATCGGGCTTAGCGATGCGACAAGCGAGAGCTACGGCCTGGATCTTTCAGCGACCTTTTCCGAGCACATCACCGCCTATGCATTCGTTGCGCTGGAAACGCTGGAAGCCGACATCAGTGGTGCCGACAACATCAATGGTGCACCCTGGGAGGCCCGACAGGACGATGAGTTCCGAACCGTCGGGCTGGGCGTGAATTTCAACGAATTGCCCGGCAAATGGGTGCAGGCAAACCTCGACATTGCCTACAATTCAGCGGACGGCGACATTCGAATCGACAAGTTCGGCGTCGACGCGCCCGAGTTTCCCGAACTGGAAACCACGCGATTCACCCTCGATGCATGGATTGAGCGCGCGCTGCGAAAAAACATGAATCTTCGCATCGGCTATCTGTTCGGGAAACTCACCGAGGACGATTTCTTCCACGACAACGTGGCGCCGAATACGGTCCCAACCCTGCTGAGCCTCGGACAGCGAACGCCGGGCCAGACCGTGCATGTCATCAGCGCAATGCTGCGTTATCAGTTCCAATAAGCCCGAAACCAGCATAAATCACGCCAATCATGGTTTGCTGTACCATTGAAAAGTAACGCAAAGCCGCTTGATTGACAAAAGCACTTAACTTTTAGAACGAGAGGTTCCAATGAAAACCGCAATAGCTCAGTCGACCACATTCACGCTTGGCCTGGCATTTCTTGCAGGGTCCGGCATTGCACTCGCCGAAATGCCCCAGGCCGCCGAGGCCTGCGTGGCGTGTCACCAGGAAACCGGCATCAGCGAAAACCATCACGTGCCCATAATTGCAGGTGCTTCAGCCTATTTTCTGGAAAACCAGTTGGCCATCTTCGACGCCGAGGCGCGGCCTTGCGAAGAAGATTTTTTCACACAGAAAACCGATGTCTCTGCTGTAAACCATTGCGCCGCAGCCGCGAGCCTTTCCGAGGACGAAGTCGCCGAACTGGCCGAGTACTATGCATCGCAACCCTTCAAACCGGCCGAGCAGGAATTTGATGCCGCGTTGGCCGACCAGGGCGAGTCCATTCATGCCAAAAGCTGTGATCGCTGCCATAGCGATGCCGGCAGCCTGGCGCTGGACGATGCCGGGATTCTGGCGGGTCAGTGGAAACCCTACTTGATGGAGCAGTTGGAATACTACAAGGCCGGCGAACGCTGGCAGCCCGAAAAAATGGCACCGGCCACAGAGGACTTGAGCGAGCAGGACATGAAGGCGCTGGTCGAGTATTACACCCGCGAAGGCGGATGAATCAAACGGCTTGAAGGATCGACAGGCACGAGCATGACCGTTCTGTTACGAGCGGTCATGTTCCGGGTTTGATGATGACGATCGGATTAAATGGCTTTCTGGCCAGCGTTGCGTTCAACAGGGTCCGGAATTTTTGCAAGACTCTGGATCAAGCGAAGGGCCAGGACATCGTCCGGCCCTTCTTCCTCCAGCATGCATGCAATCGACAACTGCCGCTGCCTGTTATTCTTCCGGCGCCCTGATCGGCCATAAAGTGTTTCAAACCCTTTGAATCTTTCGTGGCCATGCCGGATTGCAATATCGAGCCGGCATGCCACTGTCTATTGTTTGAAAAAGTGAGTTGAATAATGCTTCGAAGTAGAGAAAGTCAAACTCGCGCACTGCGGTCGGATGATGCGCTGAGTGCAGCAGCATCTTCCAATCCGCCGATGCCGCCTTACCTGTCCGGTCATTACCGCTGGGCCTATTTATGGCGTCCCGGCGTCTGGTTTTTCGACCATATGCCAATCATCAATTGTATTGTGTTCGGCCAGTATCAGCGCATCGTCGCAGAAACCCTGAAACACTTCGCCAATCCCAGCCAGGCAGGTTCGACCTTGTTGATCGGATCAGCCTATGGCAGTCTTGTGCCCGATCTGGCAAAAAAGATCGAAGGCAACCCGCTGACGGTCATCGACGTGGCGCCGATCCAGGTGGCGCGCGCGACCCAAAAACTGGAGGCCGCGAACTTGCGCGACAAGGTCACGGTTTCGCGCATGGATGCCGAGCACCTTGAATTCGATTCAAGCAGTTTCGATTCCGCGCTTGCCTTTCTTTTGCTCAATGAATTGCCGACCCCGGCACGACGCAGGGCATTGACGCACGCCATTCGCGTCCTGAAGCCGGGCGCGCAATTGATCCTGACCGAGTACGGCGAACTGGGCGAAACCCATGCCTTGCATCGACTGTCGATACTGCGCTGGATGGTCACACGGGCCGAGCCGCATCTGGACAGCCTGTGGCGAAACGATCTTTCCAGGCTGGTCGACGACTGCGCCCGGGATGTTGGCAAAAGGGCCCATATGACTCACAAGTCACTATTGTTCAACGGCTTCTACCGGATCAAGCGTTTCGAGATTTCAGACGACCTGGAAAGCTGACAGATGAAGCAGAAAAGCCGCCTACCGGCCCGTCTGGATCTGGCGCAGAGCGCAAGTGGTCTGTTCCTGGGCGTGTTCATGTGGTTGCATATGCTGTTCGTCTCATCGATTCTTTTGGGCCATGATGCGTTTTACACCGTCGCGAGATTCTTCGAGGGCTATTATTTTTTCGGTCGCCCCTATCCGATCCTGGTCACCTTCGTGGTCGTATTCGTGTTTTCGATTTTCATCGTGCATGCGCTGTTGGCGATGCGCAAGTTTCCGGCTGACTTTCGTCAATACCAGGCCTTCCGGGGCCATCGTAAAAGCATGCAGCATAGCGATACAAGCTTGTGGCTGGTTCAGGTCTACACCGGCTTTGCGATGTTTTTCCTTGGATCGGTTCATCTATATACGATGATGACGCGACCGGAAACCATCGGGCCCTTTGGCTCGGCCGATCGTGTCGTTTCCGACTGGATGTGGCCGCTGTACCTGGTACTGCTATTGGCCGTCGAACTGCACGGTTCAATCGGCCTTTATCGCCTCGCCGTCAAGTGGGGCTGGTTCGAGGGACGTGATCCTGCCAGATCCCGACGAAACCTGAAACGGGCCAAATGGATCTTCACTGTGTTTTTCCTGACGCTGGGCCTTTTGTCGCTGGCCGCATACATCAAGATCGGTCTTGAGCATCGCGACGATTATGGCGAGCTCTACACACCGGAGCCATCGGTGAGCCGGGATTTAAGATCATGAAACTGATCTATACCGACGTGCTGGTCATCGGCGCCGGGCTGGCAGGTTTGCGTACCGCGATCGGCGTGCAGCGCCACGGCCTCGATACCATCGTACTCAGCCTGGTGCCGGCGAAGCGCTCGCACTCGGCCGCCGCCCAGGGCGGCATGCAGGCCAGCCTCGGCAACAGCGCCATGGGGCAGGGCGATAATGAAGATGTGCATTTCGAGGACACGGTACGCGGCAGCGACTGGGGCAACGATCAGCAGGTTGCTCGCATGTTCGTCCATACCGCACCCAAGGCCGTGCGCGAATTGGCCGGCTGGGGCGTGCCCTGGAACCGGGTCAAAAGCGGCGACCGCGAAGCCGTGATCAATGCCGAGCGCGTCGTCATCAGCGAAACTACGCAGGCACACGGGCTGATTACTGCCCGCGATTTCGGCGGCACGCGCAAATGGCGCACCTGTTACACCTCCGACGGCACCGGCCACGCCATGCTGTTCACGCTGGGCGATCAATCGATTGCCCGCGGCATCGACGTACTGGAGCGCAAGGAAGCGCTGGCGCTGATCCATGACGACGGGCGTTGCTACGGTGCCGTGGTGCGCGACCTGGTCACCGGCGAGTTGTCGTCCATCATTGCCAAGGCCACCACCATTGCCAGCGGCGGCTATGGGCGAATCTACAAAGTCTCCACCAACGGCATCATTTGCGAGGGCACCGGCATGGCCATGGCGCTGGAGACCGGTGTGGCCGAGCTCGGCAATATGGAGGCGGTTCAGTTTCATCCGACCGCGATCGTGCCGGCCGGCATCCTGACCACCGAGGGTTGTCGCGGCGACGGCGGACTGTTGCGCGATGTCGACGGCCATCGCTTCATGCCCGACTACGAGCCGGATAAAAAGGAACTGGCATCGCGCGATGTGGTTTCACGCCGTATGACCGAGCATATCCGCAAGGGCAAGGGCGTCAAGTCGCCGTATGGCGATCATCTTTGGCTCGACATCACCGTACTCGGCCGCGAGCACGTGGAAAAAAACCTGCGCGAGGTCAAGGATATCTGCAAGTATTTTCTCGGCATCGATCCGGCCGAAGAATGGATTCCGGTCCGCCCGACGCAGCATTATTCGATGGGTGGCATCCGCACGCGCCATACCGGTGAAAGCACAACTTTGAAGGGATTATTTGCCTGTGGCGAGGCCGCCTGCTGGGATCTTCACGGCTTCAATCGCTTGGGCGGAAATTCCGTGGCCGAAACCGTGGTCGCCGGCATGATCGTGTCGGAATTCATCGCCGAATATTGTCAAAGCTCCGACAGCGATATTGACCTGTCGAGCCGGATGATCGAGAAATTTCACCAGCGCGAGCAATCGCGGATCGAATCGCTGCTTGATTCCAGCGGTCCTGAGCGCGTTTACGAACTGCGCCGTCGTATGGAAGAGATCATGATCGACAAGGTCGGTATCTTCCGAACCGGGAAAGAACTCGACGAGGCGGTCGACGAGCTTCAGCAGTTGCTCGAGCGCAGCCGCAATATCGGGATCAAAACACGGACCCCGGCGGCCAACCCGGAACTGGTGGCCGCCTATCGCCTGCCGGGCATGCTCAAGATCGCATTATGCGTTGCACTGGGTGCTCGTGAGCGCTGCGAGAGTCGCGGCGCGCACTTTCGCGAGGACTTTCCCGACCGCAATGACCGGGACTGGCTCAAGCGAACGCTGGCGACCTGGAAAGACGAAGCCGATACACTGCCGACGCTCGATTACGAACCACTTGACGTTTCGACCATGGAATTGCCGCCTGGCTTTCGAGGTTACGGCACGCGCAACGAGATCACACATCCCGATACTGCAGACCGAAATGCTGCCGTGGAAAAAATTCGCTCCGAACAAGGCGAAAGCGATCGCCACCGGATACAGGCCGCCTTGATGCCATTTGAACACCTGCTTCCCGAGCGCTATCGGGGCGCCAACGAGCGCCTGGAGGATTCAAGCGATGAATGACACCGCTCCGACCGAGAAGGCCACGCGCCGGCTCGTCATCAACATCCTGCGGCATAATCCCCAGGATCCGCAAAGCGAAGCCCGCATGCAGCGTTTTGAGTTGGATGAGGCGCCCGGCATGACGCTGTTCATCGCCCTCAATGCCATCCGCAACCATCAAGCGCCTTCGCTGCAATTCGATTTTGTCTGCCGCGCCGGAATTTGCGGCAGCTGCGGCATGCTGATCAACGGGCGGCCGGGCCTGGCCTGCCGCACGCTGACCGCCGGCCTGGATGCCGAGATCACGTTGGCGCCGTTGCCGGTGTTCAAATTGATCGGCGATCTATCGGTCGACACCGGGAGCTGGATGCAAGCCATGGGCGAGCGGCTCGAAACCTGGGTTCACAGCCAAAGCGAGGCCGACATCGACCGCCTGGAAGAACGGATGGAGCCCGAACTGGCCGAAGAAATCTACGAGCTCGATCGTTGCATCGAGTGTGGTTGCTGTGTTGCAGCCTGCGGCACGGCCCGAATGCGCGAGGACTTCGTCGGCGCGGTCGGAATCAACAAGCTGGCCCGCTTTCGGCTCGACCCGCGCGACGAGCGCCAGGACCCGGATTTCTATGAGCTGATCGGTGATGACGATGGTGTTTTCGGCTGCATGAGCCTGCTGGCCTGCAACGATGTCTGCCCCAAGGAGTTGCCCCTGCAAACCCAGCTTGCCTTCATGAGAAGAAAGATGGCATTTACTAAATAAACCTATGAAAAATGTAGTTTCTATATTGAAAAATCACGACGCCTGCGGCTCATCGAATCGGCGTTGCTCGTCTCCTTAATCGCGCAATCTTTGAGAAACGGCAAACCATTTCGACTTGATTTTGATCCGGCTTGTATTTAAGATGTTATTATATTAGATAACATCAATCTAATCGCTGGAGTCGATATGAACAGTGTGCGCAAGCAAATTCTGTATGGCTTCTCTCTTCTTGCCGGCATGAGTATCGCCGCTGCCGAAATCCCGCAAGCTGCAAAACCCTGCGTGGCCTGTCACAACGAGGACGGCATCAGCCATGAGCCCGAAGTGCCGACCATCAGCGGGGCTTCTGCCTTCTACCTGGAAAATCAACTCGTCCTGTTCAAGGAGCGGCAACGCCCTTGCGTTGCAGACACGTTTGAAAGCGAATGTGCGGCCTCGGCCGACGATCACTGCGCATTGGCTGAAAAGCTTTCCAAAGATGAAATGACCAAGGTGACCGAGTATTACGCCTCCTTGCCGTTTAAAGCAGCAGACCAGCAGGTCGATCAGTCATTGGCCGAGCAGGGCGCATCGATCCACGAAAAAAACTGCGCACGTTGTCATACCGACGCCGGCAGCCTGGCGCTTGACGATTCCGGCATCCTTGCCGGACAGTGGAAGCCTTATCTGATCGATCAGATCAAGCACTACCAGACCGGCGAACGATGGAAGCCGAAAAAGGGCCTGTCGGCCGTCGAAAAGCTCGAACAAAGTGAAATCAAGGCACTGGCCGAGTTTTACGCTCGCGAAGGCTCCGGCGAATAAAGCGATAAACCCGTCTTGTCTTTCCCAGTTGCGAGGTGTCTGCAGGTCGATGGCGCTTCACGATCGAGCATCGGAAACCTGCTTGTGCGCAAACACCATGCGGGCACGCCTGCGGGGCAGGAACCGGGTAATGAATGGGGGCTAGAGGCAATGCTGTTGAGTTATGGATTGGCCCCTACAAAAGCTGCCTGGCTCAACAGTACTGGGGCTAAGAGCCCCCATAAATCCGCGTTAGAGCCCGAATGGTGAACGCCGGATTGAGCAGCCTGTGACCGGGCAGCTGATCGTCGTCGACATCAGTTCGCCTCGGCCACAACCCCGATGCGATAGTTCTCGGCCAGGCGCCAGGCCCGTCGGCTGTGATCTTCATCATCCCCCTTGCTGCGCATACCCTCGGTTGCCTCGGTACCGCACCAGGGTTCGAGCACCGAGGGCGGAGCGGGGTGGCGCGGAACATAGTCGGTGAAATCATGGACCTTGCCTTCGATCACCATCCAGCAATCGTCCAGCGTGTCGTGTTCGGCCACATCTTCCAGCGTAAACCGCTGCCGATGTCCATCCACCGGTTCACCGTTCTCGATTTCAATACCGTCCCGCTCGATCTCGACGGACTCAAAATCCGCTTGGGGCGTGAGCACACGCACGGCAAGCAGTGTGAGAATCGCTGCCCAGAATACGATAAATACCGTGTAGACCAGCTTTTTCAAAGTAGTTCGAACTCCTCGGTGCGGATATTTCTGCTGGAGAGCCCAAGCCCGCTCAAAAGGCGCTTTGCCAAATCATTCAACGGCTGCGGGCCACAGATAAAGGCCATACGATCGGCCGGGCCCGCCACCTCGGCGACCAGAAAGTCCTGGTCCAGCGGCCCTTGCCGATAAAAGTAATGCGGGGTGACCTGCATGCCGTCGACCTCTTCGGCGATGGCTGTCAGTTCGTCCAGAAAACGGGCCCGCTCTTCATCCTGAGCGCAATAAATCAAGTGCACATCAAGCGACCGGCCTTGTCGGTACAAATGCCGCGCGCGGCCCAAAAACGGCGTAATGCCGATGCCCCCGGCAATCCAGAGTTGCCGCTCCGGTTCATCATCCGGAAAAAACCGGCCGTAGGGCCCTTCGACGGTCACGCGGCTGCCCGGGCGAATCGTTTGAATTGCCCGGCTGGCATCGCCCAGTCCCTTGATCGCAATTCTCAGCACATCCTCACCCGGTGCCGACGACAGCGTGTACGGGTGCTCTTCGGCATAGCCGTCGCTCAGGCTTTCATCAAACGCCGCCAGATAGACAAACTGGCCGGCGTCATAATTCAGATGTCGCCGTCCGGCTGGTTTCAATACCAGTTCGACCAGGTTGTTGGCCACCGAAATGACCCGCTCTACGGTATATTTCAAACGCCCGACCCGGCGTGAAAATACAAACCGCCAGGACACGGCCCCCACTGCAAGCACGGCCAGCATCGGCCATAGCCAGCGTTCGGCATTCATCGGCAGGGTTCGACCGTATTGGTAGGCGTGCAGCAATGCCAGCAGTACCGCCGGCCCGGCCAGGCGGTGCAGGGTCTTCCAGTGCTGGTAGTCGGGGCGGCCGAAAAAGGCAAAACTGGGCGCCAAAAATGCCATCATCAGCACCAGCGCCAGCCAGCCGGTCCAGATCTGCCATTCGCCGATCGACGGGAACAGCAGCGTTACCGCAGCCTCCAGCGAGCCCGGCGTTTCTGCCAGCGCCAGCAGCAGCGGGTGGGCCATCAACAGCAACAGGCTGCCGGCACCCAGAAAATGATGGGTCTTCCAGAGTTTCGTGAGGCCGCCGAACCAGCGATCGAAGCCCGGCACCCGGGCGCTCAGTGCGGCTGCCAGCAACAACATCACCATGCCGGCAAGCCCGCACAGACGCCCCAGGTAATTCAGCCCGGCCGCAGCCGAAGACACGTCCTTCGGATCGATTGCCGCCAACGCCACGACGACCGGAATCATAGCCGCAGCCCAGATCAAGCCGCGTCCTGGAAATTGCCTTTTCGGCATTGCGAACATCACTCCTTTACGGAACCAGTACCCGCTTTAAATCCACATTTTCGCATTTCGACATTCGACCCAAGACCAGTGAGAACGCCTCGAAATACCGCCCCGGTAATCAGAAAAAAAATATTAAAATTTTGAGGACTACCTTGCATCAATTCAATGCGTTGCTTTTTGATATTGCGCAACAAGCTGAAAAGCCAGTGGCTCTGGTGTTTTAGCGAATCAGACCGATTTGCCGATGGGAATTAGGCTCAATGGGTGCCGTGCAAAAAACTGTCTAGCTCCACGGAATCGTTTCGGTGCGGTCGATTGAACCGGAGACCGGGCTAATAACAAGCGTGGCGGGTCAAGCTATCGAATCGAGGGGGTCACGCTTCGCGGCCTCGCGCAGGGGCTGTTCAACTCACGCTCGATGGAGATGTTCTTGGGAACGAGTCTGTGCTCGTGTCCGACGCCGCTCAACACTGATCCGCTTCGGGTTTCGATCACTGCCTGAATTATGCCGTGATTCGCTTGTATTGCGCCAATCTGCAGTGTCGCGATCTGCGCGAACAGTTGCATGCAAATTTGACTATAATCAATAGAAATCATTTCTAATTTAGATATGATGGATTTATGGCAAGCCGGGTGATGGTAGTCGAACTCCATTCCATGACAGGAGTGATTCATGCATGCTGTTAATCGCTTGATCGCGGGGTGCGAAGAATCCATGTGCAAATTGGACCTCGATGCGGGTTGGATCTTCGCAGATGGCTTCGAAGGCACGATTCCGTAAGCGCTTTGTCGGACCGGGCCGGCTGCCTCCCCTTCAGCCGGTCCGGCATTCTGGTCAGCCCGGCGCTCTCCCTCCCTCCCTCTTTCTGCGCCGGGCTGGCCCTTTTTAACGCTCCACGCTCTACCACCCGGCGCAAGCGCAATGGCGCTATTCTGTTGCGATGGCACATCGCTCCCATCTTACGACCCTGCGTTTGGCGAGCGGGTTGCGCGATAGCCTGACCGGCTACAAGCCGGCGCGACTTCTAAAAGACCTGACGGCCGGCCTGACCGTCGGCATCGTCGCGATTCCACTGGCCATGGCACTCGCGATTGCCAGCGGCGTGGCACCCCAGCATGGTTTGTATACCGCCATCATCGCCGGCATCGTGATCGCGCTTGCCGGCGGATCGCGATTCAGCGTGTCCGGCCCGACCGCGGCGTTCGTGGTGATTCTCTACCCGATTTCCCAGCAGTTTGGCCTGGCCGGCTTGTTGACGGCTTCGTTGCTGGCGGGCTTGATCCAGGTATTGATGGCAGTGGCACGCCTGGGGCGCCTGATCGAATACATTCCCGAACCCGTCACGCTGGGATTTACCAGTGGAATCGCAATCGTGATCGCAATATTCCAGATTCGCGATTTTTTCGGTCTTGCGCTGCCCGAACAGCCGGAAAACCATATCGACAAATTGCTGATGTTGGTCCAGTCGATTCCCGGCGTGCACTGGCCGGATTTCGCCGTCGGGCTGGTTTCGTTGATGGTGCTGATGTCCTGGCCGCGTCGTCGCTGGGTGGTTCCCGGTCACCTGCCGGCGGTTCTGATCGGCGTGGCGATGACACTCTGGCTGGTGCATGCCGGATACACGGTCGAGACCATCGGGACCCGGTTCAGCTACCTGCTGCCCGATGGCAGCAGTGCGCCGGGAATTGCCTCCAGGCTGCCTGAACTGACTCTGCCGTGGATGCAGCCCGGACCTGGCGGACAAGCCCTGGATTGGGGTTTCGAGACCGTGCGCGCACTCGTGATTGCCGGCTTTTCGATCGCCATGCTCGGGGCGATCGAGTCGCTGTTGTGCGCAGTGGTGCTTGACGGCATGACCGGAAAACGCCACCAGGCCAACGGCGAATTGCTGGGCCAGGGCATGGGCAACCTGATCGTCCCGTTTTTTGGCGGCATCACCGCGACCGCGGCACTGGCACGTTCGGTGGCCAACGTTCGGGCTGGTGCGCAGTCGCCGCTGGCTTCGGTCTTTCACGGCCTGTTCGTGCTGGCCGGCTTGCTGGTGCTGGCGCCGTGGCTGTCGTATCTGCCCATGGCCAGCATGGCCGCGCTGCTTCTGATGGTGGCCTGGAACATGAGCGAAGCACACAAGGTCGCGGCATTGGTGCGCAAGGCGCCATTGTCGGATGTGCTGGTATTGGCAACCTGCATGTCGTTGACCGTCCTGATCGACATGGTCGTGGCGATTGCGACCGGCATCGTCCTGGCCTCGCTGCTGTTCATGCGCGACATCGCGGCCATGACGCGTCTGAGCGAAATCAGCGGCGCGCAAAACCCCGGCCGCGGCTGGCGGGTCTACAAGATCAACGGCCCGCTGTTCTTTGCCGCCGCGGATCGCATTTTTTCCGAGCTCGATTACCGTCTCGAATCCGAAAGCGGCGTCATCCTGTATCTGGATGCGGTACCGATCCTGGATGCCGGCGGTTTGTCGGCGCTTGAAAAATTCATCAGGCTGTGCCGCGAGCGGCAAATCACCCTGATCCTGGCCGATTTACAGTTCCAGCCATTGAAAGCACTGGCGCGCGCCGGCATTGCGCAGTCAATGGATCAATTGCGGCTGACGCCCACGCTGGCCGAGGCCATCGAACTCAGTCGAACACCCACCCGCCTGCATCCGGAAAACCATGCAACAAGCACCGTCCCGAATTGAACTCGAAGTGCCGTCGATGCATTGCGCATCGTGCGTCTCGCAAATCGAAAACGCATTGACCGGCATCGACGGCCTGGATGTTCAGGCGGTCAACCCCGGCACACGTCGCGTCAGCCTTGGATTTGACGGCCGCGAGCCGTTGCGCCTGGCACTGGATGCGCTGAGCCAGGCCGGCTATCCTGCCGCGACCGAACGACGCAAGCTGGCGATTGAAGGCATGCACTGTGCATCCTGTGTTCACCGGATCAGCAGCGAGCTGGAAAAACTTCCGGAAGTGCGCAAGGCCAGCGTCAACCTGGCATCCAGTGAGGCCTCGATCGAGGTTCTGGAAGGCGCGGATCTTCAGCCCGCGATCGAGGCCATACAACGCGCCGGCTACGATGCCCACGCGCCCGAACAAGGCGGCGATTCGGCACAATTGCGCGAACGGCGCGAACGCGATTCGCTGAAGCGCCGGCTCGTGCTGTCGGCGCTGTTGACGCTGCCGGTATTCGTGCTCGAAATGGGTGGCCACATCGTACCGGGCATGGCCGAGTGGCTGGACCAGGCGATTGGGCGGACCAACATCCATTTGGCATCGATGCTGCTGGCGACGCTGGTGCAGTTTGGTCCGGGGCTCGTTTTTTATCGCTACGGCGGTCCGGCACTGCTGCGCGGCGCGCCCGACATGAATTCACTGGTGATGCTCGGCAGTTCGGCCGCATGGGGCTATTCGGTCATCGCGACGCTGTTGCCGGGCCTGCTGCCCGAGGGCACGGCCAATGTTTATTTCGAAGCCTCCAGCGTCATCATTACCCTGATTCTGCTTGGCCGCTGGCTGGAGGCGATCGCACGCGGGCGGACTTCAAGCGCCATCCGCGGGCTGATGGAACTGGCGCCGGATACCGCACGCGTCGAGCGCGACGGCCGGACCGTCGAAATCGAACTCGACCAGCTGCAGCCCGGCGATATCGTGCACGTGCGGCCTGGCGACAAGATTCCGGTCGATGGCCGGGTCGTCGATGGGCAGTCCTGGGTCGACGAGTCGATGATCTCCGGTGAACCCGAGCCGGTCGGGAAAAAAGGCGATGACCTGGTCATCGGCGGCACCTTGAACCAGACCGGCGCGTTTCGCATGCGTGCCGAGCAGACCGGTGACGATACGGTGCTGGCCAAAATCATCCGCATGGTCGAACAGGCCCAGGGCAACCGCCTGCCGGTGCAGGCGCTGGTCGACCAGGTCACGCGCTATTTCGTTCCGGCGGTCATGGCGCTGGCCGCCATCACGCTGGGAGCCTGGTTGTGGCTCGGCCCGGAACCGGCGCTGAGCCTGGCCCTGGTCAATGCCGTGGCGGTCCTGATCATCGCATGCCCTTGCGCGATGGGCCTGGCCACGCCGGTCTCGATCATGGTCGGAACCGGGCGCGCGGCCCGGTCCGGCGTATTGTTCCGAAGAGGCGATGCGCTGCAGGCGCTGCGCGATGTCGGCACTGTCGCGTTCGACAAAACCGGCACGCTGACTCAAGGCAAGCCTTCGGTCACCGAACTGCAAACGGCAGGCGACTGGAACAAGGACGAACTATTGGCGCTGGCAGCTGCGGTCGAGCAGCAATCCGAACATCCGATCGGGCAGTCCATTGTGACGGCCGCCAGGGAACGCGATCTTGAATTTCCGGCAACCGACGATTTTGACTCGCAAACGGGGCAGGGGGTACGCGCCCGGGTGAGTCGCAACAACGGCAAAACCTCGATACTTTGCATCGGCGGCCCGGCCATGCTCGAAGCCCTGGAACTTGAACTGCCAAAATCACTGGAACAGGCTGCAGGGCGCCTTTCGGATCAGGGTGCCACGGTCGTGTTTGTCGTCGTCGACGGCGATGCCGCCGGGCTGATCGCGGTCTCCGATCCAATCAAGCCCGGCGCCGGTCGTGCCATCGCTGCGTTGCACAAGGCCGGCATTCAGACCGCCATGATCACCGGCGACTCGCGCAAGACCGCTGAAGCGGTTGCACGCGAGTTGGGAATCGATCGCGTGATCGCCGGCGTACTGCCCGACGGCAAGGTCGAGGCGCTCGATCGCTTGCGCCGCGACCTGTCCGATCGACAGCCCCGCAGGCGAGGCGCGACGCGCCTGGCCTTCGTCGGTGACGGCATCAACGATGCGCCGGTATTGACGGCCGCCGATGTGGGCATCGCGATCGGCTCGGGTACCGACATCGCGATCGAGAGCGCCGATGTGGTATTGATCTCTGGCGATCCGGAAAAGGTCTGGACGGCAATCGAACTGTCGCGAAAGGTGATGCGCAATATCACCCAGAACCTGTTCTGGGCCTTTGGCTACAACACGCTGTTGATTCCGGTCGCCGCGGGCGTGCTGTATCCGGTCAACGGCATGCTGCTGTCGCCGATGCTGGCCGCCGGCGCCATGTCGATTTCGAGCCTGTTCGTGCTCGGCAACGCGCTTCGCCTGAAACAGCGATCGCCATGATTTAACCATTCCTGACTGGCGTCGTCTCTCAGTGATCGCGATCGTTCATGCCCGTTCAGGAATTCGGGTGGGTTCCAGAGGCAGGCTCGGACGGGCATTGATGTCTGAAGGCCTCGCCACGCGTCGAACTGAAGCGATCGATGCCCGCCGGAGCCGGTGTCGAAGGCACAAACTGGAAAGTTGCTGAGACACGACGCTAGTCAGGTAACCATTTGCACGGATCGATCGCCCGGATTTATCGCAGGACCAGGATATACGGCGAAACCGACCTGTCTGGATGGATGGACCAGACGGCCGGGATTTATCCGCCGGTCATCGCAAGGTGCGGCGTATCGCCAAAATCACCATCGTGCAGAAAATGCGAAACACGCTTGCCGAACAAGGCGGTCAGGATTTTCGCCTTGAGCTGTTCGCGGTCCTCGTCGTGCTGTAAAAATGGTCGAAGGTCGTCGCTGCCATGGCCGAAAAGACAAAGCCGCAGACCGCCGCGGGCGGTGACCCGCAGACGATTGCAGGTATCGCAGAAGCCGGGTGCATAAGGCGCGATCAGACCGATTCGGCCTTCGAAATCAGGGTGTGAATATTCCACCGCCGGTCCGTCGACCGGGCCGCGATCGACGGCCGTCCAGCCATCCCGACCCAGTCGATCGCGCACCCATTGGCCGCTGACATGGCGCTGTTCGAAGTAGTCCTGGTTGTCGCCGGTTCGCATCAATTCGATAAAGCGCAGGCTGACCGGACGTCGACGAACGAATTCGAAAAAGCCGGGCAATTCATGGTCGTTCAGACCCTTGAGCAACACCGTGTTGACCTTGACCGATTTGAATTGCGCCTGAAGACAGGCATCGATGCTGTCGATGACCTTGTCGAAACGGCGATCGC
The DNA here is from genome assembly GCA_032251235.1 of Wenzhouxiangellaceae bacterium. Classification (GTDB taxonomy): domain Bacteria; phylum Pseudomonadota; class Gammaproteobacteria; order Xanthomonadales; family Wenzhouxiangellaceae. The sequence continues at coordinate 10,593 of JAVVET010000023.1, read as the reverse complement.
CGGTAATCGCCTCGAACTGCGTCCCGTCCAGGCTGTCCATGCTGATATTGACCGCATCGATACCGGCCTTTCGCAACTCGCCGGCGCTTGCCGACAGTCGATAGCCATTGGTCGTCATGGCCAGCTTGTCGATGCCGGGAACCGCGTGCACGGTCTCGACAATTTCGGTGAAGTCCTTTCGCAACATCGGCTCTCCACCGGTCAAACGGACCTTGGTGGTTCCCAGTTCGGCGAAGCCATGGACCAGCCGCCGAATTTCATCGACGCCGAGGAAACCGCGAGGGTTGCCCTTGTATCCATCGGGCAGGCAATATTCGCAGCGGAAGTTGCAGACATCGGTAATTGAAAGGCGAAGGTATGAAAATCGCCGACCGAATCGATCTTCGAGTTGCGTCATTTCCGACTCCTGCGCAAACAGTACGGTTACCATCGCATGTTTCGGCTGAATCAATCAAGCCGAAACACTGCCATCTTGACTGGCTCCTACAATAACGCGTTTTGACTTGCAATTGCCAGCCTGCAGTCAGAATTGCTGCCGGCCAATGACAACGACAGAACTGAATGCCGAGCTCAAACCCGTTACTATCCTGACAATTCAATCAATTTTTCACCGGATTGTTTCCACCTACACAAGGCGTATCGTCATGGCGCAAGCAAATGCAAACGAACCCGCATTCAAGGCAATCAACATGAGCGTGCTGACCGTCTCGGATTCGCGAACCCGAGAAAACGATACTTCGGGCGATGCCCTGCAGCAATGCCTGGAACAGGCTGGACACCGCTTGATCGAAAGGCGCCTGGTGCCCGATGATATTTTTTTGATGCGCGCGGCTGTTTCGATATGGATCGCAGAGCCGGAGATCGACTGCATTCTGGTCACCGGCGGCACCGGCATCACCGGACGTGACAGCACGCCCGAAGCGCTGCGCCCGCTGATGGAGCGTGAAATCCCGGGTTTCGGGGAGCTGTTTCGCCACTACTCGCTGGCCGAGATCGGCGCCTCGACCATTCAATCCCGGGCCTTTGCCGGCAGTGCCAATGCCACGTTGATCTTCGGCATGCCGGGGTCCACCGCTGCCTGCCGCACGGCATGGCAGCGCATCCTGCAGCCGCAACTCGATTCAAGAACCAGGCCCTGCAATTTCGTCTCGCTGATGCCGCGTCTGAACGAGAAGTGATCCCTGTTCACCAGCGTTCTACTGCGCTCGGGCGCCTGCGGGGCCTGACAAGGTCTCGCGACCAACAGCTGGTCAACAAGACGGAATAATGGCAGTCGAGAAGACCGCGAGGCTTTTTTTGCGCCAAGCCTTACCCCTGTGCGAAAGCCGGAAAAGCGAGCCTCGTCGCTCCGCCCCGGCAACTTTATCTTCTCAAATTCCATGACTGAGAACATACAAGGCAGGCCTTGTGCGCTCTCAACCCACCTGCGCATCGGGATCAACAGTCTTTCGCCACCAACCCGGAAATTGCCGATTCGCTTCTGACCCGGCGCCGAGCTGCGGGTTGACCCAAATGCTGCTGTACGGGTGCTTCAACGAAGGGTCGCCTGGACCAGCAGCTTCAGGCCGTCTCTATTGCCGAATGCCGGCCAGCGACCACGATCGCTCAGGATATAAGCGCGCATCATTCGCGTCGGTTTTAATTTACATGGTTTGCGGGGTAGACTTGAGCTTGTTCCAACGATCGACAACCGCCGGGCGATCATTCTGCCAGGCGATTATTCCGTCAAATACTGGAGATGCCCGAAATGGACGAGGAAAAACTGAACCTGAGCGTGCGCAAGTTTCTCAAGCAGGTCGGCGTCACTTCCCAGCGCGAACTGGAAAAAGCCGTCCGCGCCGCCGAGCTCGACGGCAGCCTGCCGGCCGGTGCACTGAACGTAAAAATGACGCTGGATTGCCCGGCGCTGAACCTGCGCCACGAAATCGACGGAAGCCTCGAACCGGGCAAATAGGGCCGATTACTCGATGCTTCGCTGTTCGCCGTTCCAGATCGCTTGCGCAAACGGCTCCACGGTCACCAGGTCGCCGGCCTCGACGCGACCTTCGGTCGGGCCGAGATTGATGAAGCAATCGGCGCGACTCATCGACCGAAGCACGCCGGAACCCTGGTGCCCCAGTGGTTCGACGACGAGATTGCCATCGACGAATGAGAGCCGGCCGCGCTGAAACTCGCGTCGACCAGGCTTTTTGCGGATGGCTTCGGTCGCGGCCAGGCGCATGCACAGCGGCTCGGCCGGCCGGGACCCGGCCAGCTTGACCAGTGCCGGGCGCGCCAGTTGCATGAAGGTCACCATGGCCGACACCGGGTTGCCGGGCAAGCCGAAGAACAATGCCTGGCCGATCCGACCAAAGGCCAGCGGCCGGCCCGGCTTCATGGCGACCTGCCAGAAACCGACGCTGCCGGCTTTCTCGAGCGCCTCGAGCACGTAGTCGGCATCGCCGACCGATACGCCACCGGTGGTGATCACGGCGTCGCAATCAGCGGCCTTGTTCAACGCGCCAGACAGCGCCTCGGGCGTGTCCTCGACGATCCCCAGGTCGAGCAGGTCCATCCCCAGCTCGGTCAGCAGACCGAACAGGGTATAGCGGTTCGAATCATGAATCTGGCCGGCACCCAGCGCCTGGCCGACCGGGCGCAGCTCGTCTCCGGTGGAAAAAAAAGCGACCCTTGGGCGTTGCCGAACCGAAACTTCGGCAAAGCCCAGCGAGGCCAGCAATCCAAGATCTGCCGCGGTCAGCCAGCGACCGGGCTCCAGCACCTGGTCGCCACGGGCGATGTCCTCGCCGGCCGGTCGAACATTTGCGCCCGAGGCCGGCGCCTGGTCGAAAACAACGAACTCGCCTTCGACCCGCGTGCGTTCCTGCATCACCACTGAATCGGCGCCATCGGGCATCACCGCACCAGTCATGATGCGCACGCACTGACCGGCAGCCACCGAACCGCTGAAGGGCCTGCCGGCAAAACTCGTCCCGACCTGTTGCAAGCGAATGCCGGCGGTGGCCACATCGGCCGAACGCAGGGCGTAACCGTCCATGGCAGAATTGGTATGGGCTGGCACATCCATGCCGGCGATGACCGGCTCGGACAGGACCCGGCCCAGGGCCTGCATCAATGGCATGCGCTCGCTCCCGGCAACCGGGCTTACCGCATCGAGAATGCGCTCCCGTGCCTGTTCCAGAGACAATGCCGGCGAATCGTGTCCGCCGCCGCAGCAATCGCCCGGATCGTCACCGGCCCGGTTCGATCGCGACCCACCGGTCGGTTCAGTTGCCTGTTCCATATCCAGCGTCTCCCAGTTCGGCCGCCAGCGCATCGCGCTGTTGCGGCGTATTGATGTTGACAAAGGCATCGCTGCAATCCTCGAACGACACCTTGACCAGCGCGCGCGTCGCGTACCAGGCATCCGGCTTGCGCCGGCCGGCTCTCAGCGTCGAGCTCAGGTCATCGAGCAGGTCGCGCCGAAACAATGCGTGCAGGGACTGCAGCCGACCGCCGGCCTGGACCACGGCGATTTCGGCATCGGCATCGATCAGCGCCCGTCCCAGCCGCGTTGCAAGATCGGATGGGATCCGGGGCGCGTCACACGGCACGGTCAGCACGTAAGGCGTGGTCGCTGCGGTCAATATCGCTTGCAAACCGGCCAGCGGGCCCTGGAAATCATCGAGCCGATCGGCAATAACCGGCACGCCGAAACCGGCATAGATTTCAACGGATCGATTGGCGTTGATCATCAGCGGACCAACCTGGGGCTTGAGCGCGACCAGCGTCCGTTCGACCAGGCTCTTGCCGCCGACTTCGACCAGGCCCTTGTCGATGCCGCCCATTCGCGTGGCGCGTCCGCCGGCCAGCACCGCGCCGGTGATGGAGGCCGTCGCCGGCGTGGGCTCATCCATGACTGGCAAGCTCATCATCGGGTCCAGCCCGATGCGCATCGGCCGTGCGGCTGCCGCAGAACTGGACATAGTCGACATAGCCCGGGAACTTCGCGCCTGGCCTGCAGTAGGCACAGGCCGGATCGGCCGCCAGCTTCAGCTCGCGCATCCGGGTATCGCGGCCATCGAACAGCAGCAGGCGACCGGCCAGCGATTCACCGATGCCGAGCACCTGCTTAATCACCTCCATGGCCTGCAGCAATCCGATCAGTCCGGGCACGATGCCGATCACGCCGGCCTCGTTGCACGAAGGCGCGAATTGTGCCGGCGGCGGCTCCGAGAAGAGGCAGCGATAGCAGGGCCGGCCACCGGCCGGAAAGACCGACACCTGGCCTTCGAAGCCCTGGACGGCGCCGTAGATGCAGACCAGTCCAAGCTTGAGGCAGGCGTCGTTGACCAGGTAGCGGGTCGGGAAATTGTCGGACCCGTCGACAACGATGTCATAGCCCGAAAACAATGAGTCCACGTTGCCTGAATTCAGGCGCAGATCATGGATTTGAACCGCCACGCGCGGATTCAATGCTTCGATCGTTGCGCGTGCCGACTGGGTCTTGGGCCAGCCAACCCGGTCGTCGCGGTGTAAAACCTGGCGATGCAGGTTGCTGCGGTCGACACGGTCATGGTCGACCAGGCCCAGCGTGCCCACGCCGGCCCCGGCAAGGTACAGCGCCGCCGGTGAACCCAGTCCGCCGGCGCCAATCAACAAGACCCTGGCTTTCCCGAGCTTCGCCTGGCCGGCCTCGCCGACTTCCGGCAGGACCATCTGGCGTGCATATCGCTGACGGGCATCGGCATCGGCGCGCTCAGGCGCGACAACCGGCAGCCCCTCATCCTTCCATTGATTGAAACCACCCTCAACCACGCCGACATCGCGGTAGCCGAGTTTTTTTAAATCATCGGCGGCCAGCAGCGAACGCGTGCTGGACCCGCAGATGACCAGAACCGGCTGGTCATCGTCGGGCACGGCCTCGGCGATTCGGATTTCAAGGTAGCCGCGGCCCAGCGGCTGTGCGCCTTCGGCCATGCCCTGGGCGATTTCGTCGGCTTCACGAACATCGATCAGGGCAGCCCCGGCACGCTGTCGGCGCTGCGCCTCGGACGGCGAAACCATCGGGATTTGTTCGCGAAGACGCGAAAGTCTTTGATTCAGCGACATCGTCGGCTCAACCGCCGGCCACGGACGGGACGACCAATAACACGTCGCTTTCGACCAGGCGGGTTTCCAGGCCGTCGCGCTGGCGAATATCGGACTGGTTGACGAACAATTTGACATGCGGCCGCAAGCCGCCGCCGCGGGTCAGGATTCGGTTGACCAGCGGCGGGTGGCTGTGTCCGATATCGGTCAGCACCTCGGCAACCGTGAAGCCGCGGCCGTTCACGCAGGCCGCACCATCGGCCAGGGGGCGCAAGGCCTCCGGAAGCTCGATTCTGATTTTTGTCGGACTCGTTGCCTGCTGCATCTTTGCGTACCTGCGAAGGGGCGGTTCATACCTGAGCTTGCGGTGACAAGCGCTAAAAAAGTCTATCACGATCGGGACCGTGCACATTATCGCGCGCCTTGTCCCTGGTATCTTATCGACGGATGACGGCAACCACGGGACCGAGCCCCGGCTTGCGCCGATTCAGGCAAGTCAACACAACCCGGTCGAAGCGATCGCTGCGCTCCAGCGCCATGCGGGCTGCGGCCGTGGCCAATTCCAGGCGCCCGGCATCGTCGACCTGGTTGATGACCGGCACTAGCGGGCAAGTGTTGCGACAAGCGTTGCGGCAAGCGTCGAGACCACTCAACGCCCCGTCGACCGAGCTCAGCAAGCGGGCCACGCTCTCGGGAGTCAGCAGTGCCCCCTGTTCGATCCCGGTAATGGCCTCCAGAAGTTCGGGCCGGTGCGCCGTCGTGTCGTCCAGCGGCCGTCCGATGACGCCGGCCGAAACCAGGTACAGGATCAAATCGCTGGATGGCGGCAGCACCGGCTCTCCCGGTTTGGGTGCCTTGATGCCGCGCATGCGCGCGCCATCGGCCTTGACCAGCGTCAAGTCGAAGCGGCCATCGCGATGCAGGCGACCGACCGCCTCTGGACTCAGGCCCGGCCGGCGCCCGGATTTGACCGTCTGGCCCAGGAAGCCATATCGGGCAGGGCTCGTTCCACTCAGTTTGCGGGCCTTGTCCAGCAACGCGGGTTCAGCGTCGTAATGCATTTCGATCCCGGTCCAGCGCGGCGGCCGGGTCGAATGCACCGTGGTGGTCCAGGCCAGCCGGCCGGTGTCGCCGTCGGCCAGCGCGCACAGCAGGCTTTTTTTGCCGCCGGCGCCAACCGCCGCAACGATTCCGCGCTCGACGCCCAGGGCCGCGCGCAAGTTATTCATGCCGTCATCCAGATCGTCGCTCATGACACGACCCCGGCGGCAACGCACAGAATCGGCGGCAGCGTGGCCGGCAAGGCCGACCACTGGTCGCCGGCATTTGGGCTGGCATAAACCTGCCCGCTGGAGGTGCCGAAATAGATGCCCAGCGGATCCAGGCCATCGGTTGCCAGGCCGTCGCGCAGGACCGTCACAAAGCAGTTCTTCTGCGGCAAACCGCTGGTCAGCGCCTGCCAGTGCCCGCCGGCATCGATGCTGCGATAGACACGCAAGCGGCCGTCGACGGTCGAACGGAACTGGCTGGAATCTTCGGGGATGGTAAACAGGACGTCCGGATTGGACGGATCCAGACCCAGCGCATAGCCGAAATCGCTGGGCAGGCCTTTGGTGATTTCGATCCATTGCCGGCCGCCGTCGTCGGAACGCCAGGTGCCGGTATGGCTCTGGCGGTACAGCCGGTCGGGATTGGCCGGATGCATGCGAAGCGTATGGTCATTATGGCCGGCAATCGGCGCCGTGCCGGGCAGGTAGGGCGCACGCACGCCCTCGTTGAGCGGCGACCAGGACCGGCCGGCATCGTCGGAACGATAAACGCCGCCGGCGGCCAGCGCGGCATAAAATCTCGAGCCGCTCGCTGCCAGCGAATGCACCGCGCAACCGCCCTTGGCCGGGTGCCACAAGGCGGCCGTGGGATGACCATGAAAACCGTCCATTCGCTGCCAGTGCTCGCCCAGGTCGTGCGACACGAAAAACCCGGCCGGCTCGATGCCGGCGATCAGGCAATTGGGCTCGCGATCGGGGCCCGGTGCCAGGCCCCAGATGGTTTTGAGATGATCCGGACCGTCGTCGCAGCCGTGGCAGGGCACATTGGCCAGCGGCTGCCAGTCTCGACCAGCGTTATCGGTCCGATAGATATGGATGCCCCAGATCGGATGGTGTGCGGCGGCAAAGCCGATGCGACCATCGTGGCGTGGATCGAGGAAGGCACGCTGTATTTCGTAGCCGGCCAGGTAAGGGCCTTCCAGCACAAAATCCCGCCGCGATCGATCGCTTCGAACAACGAACAAGCCCTTTCGGGTGCCAACAAGAATCGCAACATCAGTTTCTTTCAGCATGCGAAGTCGTTTAGGATTGCATGCAACGAGTATAGCGAAGAGATGCCATGACCGACGCTGTCCGCCGGAAAATCGAAGAGCTCATTCGCAGGCACGAAGATCCCGTGCTGGGGCCCGCGCTTCAACGCGCCCATATCGAACACGAACTCAAGCTCGATGGCGATCGGGTCGCGGTGAATCTAAAGCTCGGCTTCCCGGCCCGGCGCTTCGGGCGCGGCCTGGCCGGCGCACTCAAGAATGCGATCGAGGCATTGCCTGGGTCGCTTTCAGCGAATGTCCGCATCACCAGCAAGATCCAGCCGCACCAATCCCAGCCCGACGTCGAACGCCATCGATCGGTCAAGAACATCATCGCGGTTTCCTCGGCCAAGGGCGGCGTAGGCAAGTCCACGGTGGCGGCCAACCTGGCCCTGGCGCTGGTCGCCGAAGGCGCCCGCGTCGGCATGCTGGATGCCGATATCTATGGCCCCAGCCAGCCGATGATGCTGGGTGTCAAGGGCCGCCCCGACTCTCACGACGGCAAGACCATGGAGCCGCTGACAAGTTATTCGATCCAGTCGATTTCGGTGGGTTACCTGATCGACGAAGACGAACCGATGATCTGGCGCGGACCGATGGTGACCAAAGCGCTGCAGCAGCTGCTGAGCGACACCAACTGGAAGGATCTGGACTACCTGATCATCGACATGCCACCGGGTACCGGCGATATCCAGCTCACGCTGTGCCAGCATGTACCGGTTGCCGGCGCGGTAATCGTGACAACGCCGCAGGACATCGCCACGCTCGATGCCCGCAAGGGCTTGCAGATGTTTCGCACGGTCAATGTACCGGTACTCGGCGTGATCGAAAACATGAGCACGCATACCTGCACGAATTGCGGGCATGAAGAGCACATTTTCGGCGAAGGCGGCGGCGGACGAATCGCAAGCGATTACGGTGTCGCGCTGCTCGGCTCGCTGCCGCTGGACGCGGGTATCCGCGAGCACGCCGACAGTGGACGGCCGAGCGTCGTGGCCGACCCCGATGGCGATGTGGCGCAGCGTTTCCGGGATATCGCCGTGCGCATGACGGCCACGCTTTCGCTGCAGGCGACCGACTACACGCACGCGATGCCAAGGATTGTCATCAAGTAACTTTCCGCTTCAAGTCGCGCACCGGAGAAATGATGATGGAGAAAGTCAGCATGGAAGGGGTCAGCATGGACAAACACGCTCGGGTTTCCCTGAGCGTGATGATGCAGCACGATCACCGGGGATGGCACTGCGTGGGCGCCGTGCCCGAGCCTGGAGCACCGCCGGAACAGCCAACGCGCAGCCTGGTGCGCGATGGCCAGGATGCGCAACTGTATCGATGGCAGGGCCTGACGCTGAGCCTGCGCCAGGATGCCTGCGACGACTACTGGTTCAACCTGACCAGTCGACAACCGCTGCTGTTCATCCTTTGCCAGCCAGGTGCCGACGGCGAACCAATGCCGCATCGGGTAACGGCCGACCAGGACGAAGGCGTCGCGGCCCAGGAAGTCGACGAAATCCTGTTTCAGACCGCGATGCCGGCCTCGATCGTGATCTGGATCAAGAACTATGTCGCGACCCATTGGCGACCCGGGCCGCGCAAGCAAAAACGCCGCCGAAGAGGCGCCGAGAAAGCAGAGAGGGCTGAATGACCAGGCGCAATCGTGATCCGGACGATGCGAGTCCGGACAATCAATCGGGAATCTCCGACGAGCACTTTGCCAGGCGCTGGCTCAGGCGCAAGAGTCATTCTTCGGATGCATCTGCTGCAGCCGAGCCCGGGGCGCCCTCGTCGCTGCCATTGCCGACTGAGACGAATTCCGACGCCGACGCGGCCGAAGATGCGGCAGCGGCTCGGCCGACAGCCGAGCCTGCCGACGCCGGCGCGCCGAAGATGCCTGATGCAAGCGGCCCCGAAGCACTCGGCGATGAAGACATGCCATCGCTGGAATCCATCGACCGGGGTGGCCCGATCGACGCTTTTTTTTCGCCCCGGGTCAGCGAGTCGCTTCGCCAGGCGGCGCTTCAACGGCTGTTTCGGCGACCTTCGCTGAATGTCATGGACGGCCTCGACGACTATTGCGAGGACTATCGCAACTTCACTGCCCTGGGAAGCCTGGTGACCGCCGACATGCGCCACCGAATGGCGCATATTGCCAAGCGCCTGGAAGAAAACAAGCGACTGTCAAAAACCATCGTTGACACAACGGCGCAAGACAACGAAACCCCGGCAAGCTCGGCCGCACTGCGGACAGACGCAGAACCGATCGATGCCAATACCGGCGCGGACACGAAGGCGCAACGCAGCGCCGGTGCCACCGACACCCGTAGCAAGCCTTCAAGTCACCCTGCCATCGAAACAGGCGTGGACCACAAGCCCGGAACTGCTGATCATTCCGATGGCTGCAACACGGATGAGGAAATTCATCGCGAAGATGATTCAAATGGCGATTGTCATGACGAGTGTCATGACGAGTGTCATCAAGATCTTGATGAAAACCGCAACGTCAATCGCGATGAAAACGGCAAAATAGCAGACAACAAAAAAGGGCAAAAACACCCATAGAAACAATCAGGAAAAGCAATCGGGATCCTGATCGATCCTAAAATTCGGTTCAACCTGGAGCGAGATTTCATGACCCAGTTTCCGTTCAGCAGCCAATTGACGACCAACACCGTGCAAGGCAGGGCACGGGCAGCAGCCCTGCAAGGCTTCGAACCGCCACCTGAGCCCATGGAATGGGTTGAATATCGATCGGCAGGCACGCTGCTGATCATCGGGCCGGCCGACGAGGCCTGGCCGCTGGCCAGGGCGTTGGGCGATTCGCTGGAGTGTGCGGTGCTCGCAACCGCCAAACCGGCGACCGCGCCAGAAAGTGCGCCACCGGCCACTACCGCTTATGGAAACCCGGTCGAATTGAGCGGCCATCTTGGTGCCTTCACACTTTCGGTTGAAGACCCGTCGGGCAGGGTACATAAAACCACGGCCGTATTCGGCGCCGACCGGGCAGCGTTCGACCTGGTGCTGGATCTGAACCGGAAATCTGCGCTCGCGCGCCAGATCCTGCCGCCCGGCTACATCCACGCCAGCACTGCAGAACGACGCGCCGCGGCGCTCGACGAATTACCGCAGATGGTCGGCGAATTTCAGAAACCACGATTTTTTGCCTA
>JAVVET010000022.1:9330-42871 GCA_032251235.1 Wenzhouxiangellaceae bacterium | reverse complement strand
CGGAAGTCGGAAGTCGGAAGTCGGAAGTCGGAAGTCGGAAGTCGGAAGTCGGAAGCCGGAAGCCGGAAGCCGGAAGCCGGAAGCCGGAAGCCGGAAGCCGGAAGCCGGCGACGAGCCCATGTACAGGGGCTCTGACCACCGACCACCGATCCCTGTCTATCCGGAAATCCGAATCGCCCATATCACCCTGATGCCACTGATGCCACTGAATCCATGAACTTCTTCGAACAACAGGACCGCGCCCGCAAGCAAACCCGGCTTCTGGTTTTGGCTTTCGTGCTGGCCGTCGTCGCAATCGTGGTGGCTATGAACCTGGTCATGCTGGCGATTTTCGGCCGTTCCGAATCGGCCGGGCAGGGCTGGCTGTCGGCGTCGTTCTGGGCCGCCAACGCCGGCGTGGTGTTGTGGACCAGCCTGGTTACGGCCGGGATAATTTTGCTTGCCAGCCTGTACCGCTCGATGCAGCTTCGCGGCGGCGGCTCGCAGGTGGCGCGCGAACTGGGCGGCGTCGAAGTGACCGGCATGACCACCGATCCGCTTCGGCAGCGGCTGCTCAACGTCGTCGAGGAGATGGCGATTGCCTCGGGCGTGCCGGTGCCGGAGGTCTTCGTGCTCGAACAGGAATCGGCCATCAACGCCTTTGCCGCCGGCTGGTCGCCGGCCGATGCCGCGGTGGCCGTGACCCGCGGCACGCTGGAGACGCTGAGTCGCGACGAATTGCAGGGCGTCATCGCGCATGAATTCAGCCACGTCTTCAACGGTGACATGCGGCTCAATATTCGCCTGATGGGGGTGTTGTTCGGCATTTTGGTGCTGGCCATCGTGGGCCGCAAAATGCTCTATTCGATGCGTTTTTCCGGGCGCAACCGCAAAGGCGGCGGCATCGCGGTGGTTGCGCTGGCGGTGCTGGTCATCGGCACCGTGGGGCTGTTTTTCGGGCGCTGGATCCAGGCCGCGGTTTCGCGCCAGCGCGAATACCTGGCCGACGCCTCGGCGGTGCAGTTCACGCGCCTGCCCGACGGCATCGCCGGTGCGCTGAAGAAGATCGGCGCGGCATCGGCAGGGTCGAAGCTGGACGCCAATACCGACCAGGTCGGGCATATGTTGTTTGCCAGCGGCCTGGCCAGCCGCCTGTTTTCCACCCATCCGCCGCTGGAAGACCGGATTCGCAAGATCGATCCGTCGTTCGAGGCCGCCGAGTTCGCCGTGATCGCACAACAGATGGATCGGCACCGGCAGTCGAACATTGCCGCCGCAGAGCATGCTGCCCAGGCCCGGCAGGAGGCGCAGGAAACGCGTTCGGGTCACGCCTTGCCGGGCGGCTTGTCGCTGGATCCGGATACGCTGATCACCGGTATCGGGCGCGCCGATACGGGCCAGCTGATGCTGGCCTCGGCCTTGCTGGCCGACATGCCCAAGGCGCTGGAGCGCGCTGCGCATTCGGATGAATGGGCGCCGGAACTGATCCTGTTTCTGCTGATTGCCCGGGAGCGGCAATTGCGGGACAAGCAGTTGTTGCTGGTTGCCGAGGCGCTGGGCAGCGAGTCCGAGCAGCAGGTTCGCCACCTGCTCGATATCGAGGCTGCGCTGGCGCCGGGTTTGCGCCTGCCATTGATGGAACTGGCCTTTCCGGCGCTCAGGCGCCGCCCGCACGATGACCTGGTGCGCTTGATGGCGCTGGTTCAGCAGCTGATCGAGGCCGATGGCAACGTGGACGTGTTCGAGTACGCCATGGGGCGGCTGCTGAATCGCGAAATCGAGGACACCATGCGTCCGCCGCGCAAGCTGTCCGGCGGCCGCAAGAACATCGGCAATGTTGCCGGCGAAGTTGCCGATTTGCTGGCGATACTTGCCGGCCACGGTCATCCGGGCGACCCCGGGCAGGCCGGTGGGGCGATTGACGCAGCCATCGCCGGCCTGCCGGATGTGCAGGCGTCGGATCCCGAAAAATTCAGGCAGGCCTGGCAACTGCGTCTTGACGAAATTTTCAGACAGCTCGACGAGTTGACCCCTGCGGCCCGGCAACAGTTGATCGAGGCGATGATGCGCTGCATTGGCCACGACGGCAAAATCATTGCCGCCGAATACGAACTGGTTCGACTGGTCGCCGGTATGCTGCGCGTGCCGCTGCCGGCCGTGCAACAAGCCGGTTCGTGACTTTAGCCGCGCTTGATCCACGGCTTCCGCTGCGACGCCACCGGGCCATGGACAGTCACTGAGGACAGTGGCTGAGGTCGCCTGGCGGCGAAGGGGCGATGAATCAGGCGGGATCAGGCGGGTTTACGCTGGTATTCTCTTTTCCGACCTTCATTACAATTGTCATTACAACGCCGGATACGAACCGGTGTCTGCTGTCGATGTGCCGGGTGGCACGCCCGCTGTCTGAAAGGAGTTTTCATGGCATTTCCGCAAACAAGAATGCGCCGCGGTCGGCGCACCGCTTTTGCCCGGCAACTGGTGCGCGAAACCAGGCTTTCAGCGTCCGACCTGATTTATCCGGTGTTCGTGCTCGACCGGCCGGCGGCGGTCGAGCCGGTGGCCTCGATGCCGGGCATCGAGCGCCAGGGCCTGAACGCCTTGCTGGGCACCTGCGAGCGGGCGCTGGGCCTGGGCGTGCCGGCCATCGCGCTGTTCCCGGTGATCGATGCTTCGCTGAAATCCGACTCGGCCGCGGCCGCCTGGGACGCCGATGGCCTGGTGCCGGCCACGGTGCGCGCGATCAAGCAGCGCTTTCCCGAGCTTGGCGTGATCACCGACGTGGCGCTGGACCCCTATACTTCGCACGGCCAGGACGGGTTGATCGACGCCGATGGCTACGTGCTCAACGATGCCACCGTCGAGGCGCTGGTGCGCCAGGCGGCTTGCCACGCCGCGGCCGGCAGCGACGTGGTCGCGCCGTCCGACATGATGGACGGTCGCATCGGCGCCATTCGCGAGGCGCTGGAACAACAGGGGCAGGTCAACACCATCATCCTGAGCTACGCGGCCAAGTACGCCTCGGCGTTTTATGGCCCGTTTCGCGATGCCGTGGGCTCGGCGGCCAACCTCGGCCGCGGTGGCAAGGAAACCTACCAGATGGATCCGGGCAATCGCGACGAAGCGCTGCGCGAGGTCGGGCTGGACCTCGACGAGGGCGCCGATTGGGTCATGGTCAAGCCGGCTTTGCCGTATCTCGACATCATCGGCGACGTCAAGGCCGAATTTGGCGTGCCGACCTTTGCCTACAACGTCTCGGGCGAATACGCCATGCTCAAGGCTGCCGCCGACAATGGCTGGTTGGACGAGAAGAAGTGCGTGCTCGAGGCGCTGCTGTCGATGAAGCGCGCCGGCGCCGACGGCATACTCAGCTATCACGCGCTGGATGCGGCCGAGTGGCTGAAAACGGCGTGACGCGGCTGGCGGTGTTCGGTCATCCGGTAACCCACTCGCTGTCCCCGGCCATTCACCAGCGTTTTGCCGATGCCTGTCGGATCAGCGTCGACTACCGGGCAATCGACTGCCCGGCGGGTCATCTGGCCGAGCACCTGGCCAGGTTCCAGGCCACCGGCGGCATCGGCTGCAACCTGACCGTGCCGCTGAAGTCAGAAGGTCTGGGCCTGGCCGCATCAGCCAGTGCCGAGGCGCGCGAAGCTGGCGCCTGCAACACGTTGCGATGGTCCGAAAGCGGTTGGCAGGCCTACAACACCGATGCTGCCGGGCTGGTGGTCGACTTCAGGCGCCTGGGCATTCCGTTGCGCCAGCGGCGGATATTGATCGTCGGCGCCGGCGGTGCCGTGGCGGGCATTCTCGGGGCCTTGATTCGGCAGAGGCCAGAGTTCATTTGCCTGCTCAATCGAGACGCCGCCAAAGCGCAGCGACTGGCGGCTCGCTTTGCGGCACTGGATATCCATGCGGACGGCGCGGCGTCGGCTGATTTGAATTCGGGTGCTGCGAAGCCGGGCGATAAAAGTCCGGGCGATAAAAGCCCGGACGGCACGAAGCTTGTTGCCGCCGGGCTCGACCAGGGCCCGCCAGAATCGAATTTCGACCTGCTCATCCAGGGCACAAGCCTGGGTCACCAGGGGTTGTGCCCGAACATCGACCCGGGCTGGCTGGCCGACGATGCCATCGGCTACGACTTGAACTATGGGGCCGCCTACCAGGCATTTGACTGCTGGGGTTCAAGCGCCGGCGTGCCGACCCGGTCCGGCATCGGCATGCTGGTCGAGCAGGCGGCACTGGCGTTTGAGATTTTTACCGGCCAGCGGCCATCGACTGCAGCGGTTCACCAGTGGCTCGGCAAAAGCGAGACTTGACCTGCTTTACTAAATCTCGAACTGCTCAACTAAAAAATTGACCGGCTCTACCACTCGAACAGTTTCCAGTAGACCGGCTTGACCGGTTCGAAGCGGTCGTGTTGCTGGTCGAGAATGCCGTCGCCGGTGGTATCGAGCAAATAATAGGACGGGCCGATGGCCGGGGTAATGCGCACCATGTAGACCCGCCCATTGCTGACGTATTCCTCAACCGTCCGGCCTTCCTCGCGCCGAATCACCACCTGGGGTTCGAGCTGCTCGCCCGGGTCGGTCACTTTTGGCGGCAATGGTTCGCGAATTGGTGGCGGCGGGGGCGCGTCGCTTTGCGCCTGGGCGTTAAAAGCAACGCTTGCCAGCACAACGGTCAGCGTCGCAAAGGCCAGTGCCTTGAGCGGTCGAAATTTCGTCACTGCGGTCCCATCAGTCATTTGTACGGCCTCCCGACCTTGCATGTTC
Organism: Wenzhouxiangellaceae bacterium; assembly: GCA_032251235.1. Lineage (GTDB taxonomy): Bacteria > Pseudomonadota > Gammaproteobacteria > Xanthomonadales > Wenzhouxiangellaceae. Next base: position 38,120 of record JAVVET010000022.1, on the reverse strand, counting down.
GAATGTTACCAGAGCGCCCGCATCCGGGGGTCTGGTTATCAAAATCCGGTGCAACCGCGTATCATAAAGACCGGATTGCCAATGACGTGATTGCATGAACTCCCCAGAACCGCGTATGCTTTGCCTGATCGACGGGTCCTCCTACCTGTATCGCGCATTCCATGCCCTGCCCAGCCTGACCAATGCCCAGGGCCAACCAACCGGCGCAATATTCGGTGTTGCCAACATGGTTCGCCGCCTGATCAACCAGTACCAGCCCGACCGGGTTGCGGTGATCTTCGATGCGCCGGGAAAGACCTTTCGCCATGCCACCTTTGCTGAATACAAGGCCAATCGCCCGCCGATGCCGGACGAACTTCGCGGCCAGTTCGAGCCGCTGCAGACCCTGATCGACGCGCTGGGCGTCCAGCAGGTCGCGGTGCCCGGCGTCGAGGCCGACGATGTCATTGCCACGCTGGTGCGCCAGGCGCGCGAGCGCGGCATCCAGGTGCTGATTTCATCGGGCGACAAGGACCTGGCGCAACTGGTCGACGACCAGGTCGTGCTCGAAGACAGCATGCAGGAAAAGCGCTACGACCCCGAAACCGTCAAGGCCAAATTCGGCGTTGGACCCGAGCGGATCGGTGATTTGCTGGCCCTGACCGGCGACGCCTCGGACAACATTCCCGGCGTCGATAAAGTCGGCCCCAAGACCGCGGCCAAGTGGCTGAATCAATACGGCAACCTCGATTCGCTGGTGGCCCATGCCGACGAAGTTGGCGGCAAAGTCGGTGAAAATCTTCGAAATGCGCTCGAACAGCTGTCATTGTCGCGCCAGCTCGTCACGCTCAAGGAGGACGTACCGCTGGAAATCTCGATCGATGACCTGAAAGCCGAGCCGATGGATCGCGAGGCGCTGGTCGAATTGCTCAAAGGCTTCGGCTTTTCCACCTGGCTGCGCCAGCTCGACCAGGGTGCCGGCGAAAGCGTCCCGGCGCCGGGGCCGGCGGCCGAGCTGGAAGTCGAAACCGTCACCAGCCATGCCGCGCTCGAGGCACTGGTCCGGCGCCTGCAGTCGGCCGAACTGGTTTCATTCGACACCGAAACCACCAGCCTGGAGCCGCTGGATGCCGAGCTGGTCGGCTTTTCGTTCTCGATCGCGCCCGGCCACGCCAGCTACGTGCCGGTTGCGCATGTCGATCAGGACACCGAATTCAGCCGCGACCAGGCCGTCGCCGCGCTGCGCGTCGTGCTTGAAGACGCCTCGATCCCGAAGCTGGCCCAGCATATGAAATACGACCTGAACGTGTTGCGCCGCGCCGGGGTCGAGCTTGCCGGCATGCGTCATGACACCATGCTGGAATCCTATTGCTACAACGCCACGGCAACCCGGCACGATCTGGATTCGCTGGCCGGGCGCTACCTGTCGCGCCAGACCACCACGTATCAGCAGGTGGCCGGCAAAGGCAAGCAGCAGCTGCGCTTCGATCAGGTGGCGGTCGCGGCTGCGGCCGCCTACGCCGGCGAGGACGCCGAGGTCTGCCTGGCGCTGCATCAACGGCTGTGGCCCGAGCTGAGTGCCATCGACGGCGCGTGCCAGGTTTACCAAGCGCTGGAGATTCCGCTGATTCCGGTGCTGGCCAGGATGGAAACCATCGGCGTGCTGATCGATCGCGACCAGCTGGCGCTGCAAAGCGCCGAATTGGCCGTGCGCATGGCCGAAATACAGACCGAGGCCTTTGTCGAGGCAGCCGGCGAATTCAACCTCGGATCACCCCGGCAGTTGCAGGAAATCCTGTTCGAGCGCCTGGCCATACCGATCGTCCGGAAAACCCCCAAGGGCCAGCCTTCGACGGCCGAGGATGTGTTGCAGGAGCTGGCAATCGAGCACCGTTTGCCGCGGCTGATCCTGGAGCACCGGGGGCTGTCCAAGCTCAAAAGCACCTACACCGACCGGCTGCCGGAAAAAATCCACCCCGAAACCGGTCGCGTGCATACCCATTATCACCAGGCCGTGACCGCGACCGGCCGGTTGTCATCGGCCGATCCGAACCTGCAGAACATCCCGATTCGCACCGAGCTGGGGCGGCGCATCCGCAAGGCCTTCGTGGCCCCGGAAGGCTGGTGTATTCTCGCCGCCGACTACTCGCAGATCGAACTGCGGATCATGGCCCACCTGTCGGGCGATGCGCGGCTGCTCAAAGCCTTTGCCGCCGGCGAAGACGTCCACCGCGCTACCGCCGCCGAGGTCTTCGGCGTCGAGATCGACGCGGTCAGCAATGACCAGCGCCGCTCGGCCAAGGCCATCAACTTTGGCCTGATGTACGGCATGAGCGCCTGGGGCCTGGCGCGCCAGCTCGAAACCGGCCGCGAGGTCGCCGCCGAATACATCGAGCGCTACTTCGCGCGCTACCCCGGCGTGCGCGAGTTCATGGATTCCACGCGCCAGCTCGCGCGCGAGCAGGGCTTTGTCGAAACGCTGGCCGGCCGGCGCCTGTGGCTGCCCGAAATCCGCTCGCGCAACCGCCAGCGCCAGCAGGCGGCCGAGCGCGCGGCCATCAACGCGCCGCTGCAGGGCACGGCCGCCGACATCATCAAGCGCGCGATGATCGACGTCGACGGCTGGATCCAGTCCGAGGCCGTCGAGGCACGCCTGGTCATGCAGGTCCACGATGAGCTGGTGCTTGAAGTCAAAAACGGAGCGCTCGAACACGTCCGCCAGGGCGTCGTCGACCGCATGAGCCAGGCCGCCGAACTGGATGTCGAGCTTGTCGTCGAGGCCGGCAGCGGCAAGGACTGGGACAGCGCGCACTGAAGCTGAACTGACGCTTCGTCGTTTTGTCGTTTGGAAGTTTGGTCGTTTCGTAATCTTGTCGATTTCTTCCGCACTGTAACCATTTCCCGTGCCGGTGCGTATAACAGGGTATGAACACGCGTTTCGAGCAACTCGTCGACCAGCACGGCCACCGGCTTTTACAGGTGGCCCGGCTGATGCTGCAGCGAGCCGACGAGGCCGAGGATGTGGTCCAGGACAGCCTGATCAAGTTGTGGAACCACCTGCCGAAGCTGCGCATCGGCGATGAACTGCCCTGGCTGATTACCTGCACCCGCAATGCCTGCCTCGATCGTCTGCGTGCAAGGACCCGCACGCGGACGCTGCTGCGACTGGTCGCCGGACAGCAACAAGCCCTGGCGCCCGACGCCGAGCCCGGCCCGGACCTCCGGATGCTCAGCGAGCAGCGTTCGCGGCTGATCCGGGAAGCCATCGCCGGTCTGGCCGAGCCGGGTCGTTCGCTGTTGATCCTGCGCGATATCCAGGAACTCGACGTCGCCACCGTGGCCCGAGCGCTGGATCTGAGCGAGAACCAGGTCAAGGTCTACACGTTTCGTGCCCGCCGCAGCTTGCGCCGTCATCTCGAGGAGGAGAATGCCCATGAACAAGTCGCCTGAAGGCCTGGGCCGCGAACTTCGCAACGAAGAATTGATCGCCGGACGGTTGCGTCCGGACGATCCGGAACTGGCCGCGGACTGGGCCCTGAAGCAAGAACTTTCGCGCCTGGACGACCAGATGCTGCCGGCCGCCCTTCGGCAACGGGTGCTGTCTGCCGTGCGTACGCCGCGTCACGGCGCAGCGTGGCGACTGGCTGCCGTCGCGGCAGTGGCTGCGCTGATCGTGGTCGCCGGCGTCGTGCGCCAACCGCCGGGTCCGCAGCCCGACCCGGCCGAATTCCGCCTGGCGATCAACACCATCGGCGACACCTCGCGTCGCGCCGTGTGGCTGGCAGCGCGCGAATTGCCCGATGAAGTGAAGCTGCCCGAGCTGGGGCTTGATCGCCTGCCATATGCCAACGTCATCCGCTCGATTCTGGAAGCACCGGGTCACCCTGAAAACCAAGCCAAGGAGAACCACCCATGAATAGATTCACACAAGCAGTGTTTGCCGTACTGACCGCGCTGATGCTTTTGCCTCCCGCCGTCGCCCAGACCCAGATTGCCGGCCAGGTCGACCTGGCCCCGATCGCCGCCGATATCGGAAAATCGCCGAAGGTCAATCTCAATTTCGGCTCAGCCATGGTGCGCGCCTTTGCCGAAACCATTCGCTCGAGCAACGCCGAGGCCGCCGGTATCCTGGACACGGTTGCCGGCATTCGGGTCATGGTCTATGAGGACGTCGACGGCGCGGCAATCCGCGGGCGCGTGCTGGAAATGACCGGCGATCTGGGCCAGCGCGGCTGGACGCCGACGATGGAAGTCCGTGACGACGACGCGCATGTCGATCTCTACCTCAGAGAGTCGGAGCAATTCATCGACGGTCTGGTGTTGATGCTGACCGAAAGCGACGGTGCGGCGGTATTCATCAATGTTTTCGGCACGCTCGATCCGGTCGTGATCGGAAAGCTGATCGGCGGTGGCCAGGGGCTGAAGGGGCTGGACCTGGAGGCGCTGGCCGGTCAGTTCATGCCTGACGGAAATGGCGCGGGTACCGACGACGACTCCTGAGCAGTTACTGTCGTCAGCGACCCATGCAGGCCACCGGAGCGATCCGGTGGCTTTTCTTTGGTCGACGACTCGCAAGCCAGCTGCATCCGGCGCTGGATTTTCCGAGCCGGCATCGGCGTCGCCAAGCGGCGGTTTGTCCGTACACAATCCGATCAGGAATCGCTATGCTTGTGGCGTCTTTTTGATTGGAGTGTCCAGTGAACGACAAGCCCCTGCATTTGGTCGTGATGGCCGCCGGAGAAGGCAAGCGGATGCATTCGGACCTGCCCAAGGTTCTGCAGCCGATCGCCGGCGCCGCCATGCTGGAGCATCTTCTGGCTACCTCGCTGCAACTCCAGCCGGTCCAGGTCCATGTCGTGGTCGGGCACCGGGCCGGGCAGGTCGAATCGTTGCTGGAGCGGCTCGACGACGCGCGCCTTGACGCGGTCGAGCAGCGCGAGCGGCTGGGCACCGGGCACGCGGTACAGCAAGCCATGGATGCCATTCCGGACAGCGCTCGGGTGCTGGTGCTGCCAGGCGACATGCCGCTGGTGCGCGTCCAGACCCTGGCGCGGCTGGCGGCGCTGGAGGCGTCGATCGCGGTATTGAGCTTTATCGCCGCCGACCCATCCGGCTATGGCCGTATTCTGCGCGATACCCGGCAGGGCGTGATCGGGATTCGCGAGCAGCGCGATGCCTCGCTGGAGGAGCAGGCCATCGACGAGGTCAACAGCGGCGTGCTGCTGGCCGATGCCGCGTATTTGCGCGGCTGGCTGGGCCGGCTCGAGAATGACAATGCCCAGGGTGAGTATTACCTGACCGACTGCATCGGTCTGGCCGCCGCCGACGGCGAAAAAGTCGAGGCACTTGTTTGCGACGACTCCGAGGAGTTGATGGGTGCCAACAACATGCGTCAACTGGCGGATCTGGAGACGGCACTGCAACGGCGCCGGCGCAACGAGCTGATGGATTCCGGCGTGCGCATGGCGTGCCCCGAGGCGGTACAGATTCGTGGTTCGGTTCGTTGTGGCCGGGATGTGGCGATCGACGCCGGGGTGGTGCTCGAGGGCCGGGTGGTGCTTGGCGACGGCGTGCAGCTTGGGGTCGGCTCGATCGTGCGCAATTGTACGCTGGCAGCAGGTACCCGGGTCGAACCCTATTGCGTGCTCGACGGCGCCGAAACGACCGGCGCCTGCATCATCGGTCCGTTCGCACGCCTGCGGCCGGGCACGTTGCTGGCCGCCGGCGTACGCATCGGCAATTTTGTCGAAACCAAGAATGCGCGTTTCGACGAGGGTGCCAAGGCCAGCCATCTAAGCTATGTCGGTGACGCCGAAATCGGTGCGCGCGCCAACCTCGGCGCCGGGACCATTACCTGCAATTACGACGGCGTCGACAAGCACCGTACCCGCATCGGCACCGAAGCCTTTATCGGTTCCAACACGGCGCTGGTCGCACCGGTTCGAATCGGCGCGCGAGCCACCATCGGTGCCGGCAGTGTGATCTCGCGAGACGCGCCGGATGGCCAGCTGACGTTGTCGCGAGCGCGTCAGCAGACGCTGCCGGAGTGGACGCGGGCCGCGAAAAAGGACTCCTGAATGCATTCCCGATGATGGCTTTGAACTAAGTCGGCGGGAATTGACTCTCAAAGAAGGTGGCACGAGCGGTCCGGCTGCGGTATTCTTGCGGGATTCGCCGATTTCAATTGAAGATAAATTATGCGCAGACGCCAACGTCCTGTAGACGAAGCCGAAATCAACATCACGCCGATGCTCGACATCGTGTTCATCATGTTGATCTTCTTTATCGTGACCACATCATTCGTGCGCGAGCAGGGTCTGGACATTTCCCGACCACAAAAGGCCGACAAGCCGCCGCCAACGCAGGAGGAGGTGGGCCAGATACTCGTCGAGATCGATTCGCTGAGCCAGATCATGGTCAACAAGCGCATGGTCGACAATCGCGCCGTGCGCGCCAATCTCGAGCGCGAGGCCGCCAAGAAGCCCAAGGCGCCGCTGATCATCGCCTCGCACCCGGACGCTGACACCAATTCGCTGGTCACGGTGCTCGATGCGGCCAATATCGTCGGCATCAGCAACATCAGCGTGGCGACGACAAGGTAGCGGTCCATGGTCGAACGCGACATGCCCGATCTGCCGGAAGACCCGAAGCAGGCCCGCCTCTGGGCGACCCTGCTGCATCTGTCGCTGCTGGCTGGCTTCGTGGTCCCGGTCGTCGGCCTGGTCGTTCCGTTCGTCATCTATATTCTGAAAAAGGACGAGTTTCCGAGTCTCGAGCCGCACTTTAACGTCATAGTGAACTGGATTCTGAGCCTGCTCGTCTACGGCGTCATCAGCGCCGTGCTGGTGCTGGTGGCGATCGGCCTGTTGTTGCTTTGGCTGCTCGTCCTGCTGGCCCTTGTTTTTCCGATCATCGGCGCCATAAAGGCTAATGATGGCGAAGTCTGGGCCTATCCCCTTTCAATACCCTTTCTGGGTCGTTCCTGATTGATCAGGCCGGCCATCTTTCAATCGCTTTTCCTGAATGGTCCGGCCCGAGCCGGATGGAGTTTCAATGACCACCAGCCACAAACCTAGAATTCTCTGGTCGACGGCAATATTTTTTGCCGCCACCAACCTGGCGGCAGTCACGCTGGTTCCGCTGTGGGGCATGACGCATGGCTATGGCCCGGTCGCCTGGGGCGCGTTTACCGTGCTGCTGATGGCCGGCGGCATGAGCGTGACCACCGGCTACCATCGTCTGTGGTCGCATCGTACCTTCAAGGCAGCCTGGCCGGTCCGGCTTGCGCTGGCAATTTTTGGCGGTATGGCGCTGCAAAACAGCATCTATGTCTGGGCCGCCCGGCATCGAATTCACCATCGTCATGTCGATGACGTCGAACGCGATCCGCATTCGATCAAGACCGGCTTCTGGCACGCTCATATCGGCTGGATGCTGCGCGCCTGGCCGACCAGCGAAGTGGACTTTTCTCAGGTGCCCGACCTGGAACGCGACCGAATCGTGATGTGGCAGCATCGACACTACTGGACCCTGGTCTGGGTTTCCAATCTCGGGATTCCGATCGGGCTGGGTCTGTTGACCGGGGATGTGATCGGCATGCTGTTGCTGGCCGGGGTCCTGCGCCTGGTGGTCAGCCACCACTTCACGTTCTTCATCAATTCGCTTGCCCACACCTGGGGCCGGCGGCCCTACAGCGAGGAGAATACCGCCGTTGACAATGGGCTTCTGGCGTTGCTGACCTGGGGCGAGGGTTACCACAACTACCACCATGCGTTCCAGGCAGACTACCGAAACGGCATTCGCTGGTGGCAGTACGATCCGTCGAAATGGCTGATCAACCTGCTGGCCTGGGTCGGGCTGGCCAGGGACCGCAAGAAAACTCCGTGGTTCCGCATTCAGCGGGCACGCCTGGGCATCGAATTCAATCGCCTCAAGCAGCGGGCTGAAAATAGCGGTAGTGTGCAGCAGAACTGGCGCGAGTTGTTCGAGCGCGAATATCAGCAGTTTCGTGACACGGTCAGCCAATGGCAGGCGATCCAGGTCCGCAAGGTCGAAGCCGGTGCCGATGCCTTGCGCGACCGCTGGCAGCAGACAGAATGGGCCACATCGCTGCGTGAGCTTGAATACCGCTTGAAGATGCAGCGCAAACGCCTGCGCGCCCTGACCGAGATTCTCAGCCCACAGCCGGCAGCCTAAAGAAAGCTCGCGCGTTGGCCGTCGTCGTGGCGGCCAATTTGGCCGGCGTCGTCGCGCGCAGTGCCGCCACCGTTCCGCCAATCCAGGGCAGCCATTTGGGCTCGTTGCGGTGCGTTTTTTCCTTGGGCCGGAGATTTCGGGGCTTGAGATAAGGCGCGTCGGATTCCAGCATCAGCCGGTTGGCGGGGATATCGGCAACCGTTTCCTTTAGCGCCAAACCGCGGCGTTCATCGCAGATCCAGCCTGTGATGCCGATATGGCAGTCCAGGTCCAGGTAGGCATGCATGGCCTTGCGGGTATCGGTAAAACAATGCACGACCACCGGCCCCAGGCGGTCGCGAAAATCCTTGAGTATTGCCAGAAAGTCGTCGTGGGCATCGCGCTGATGCAAAAAAACCGGCTTGCCGCAGGATTCGGCCAGTGCGAGCTGTTGTTCGAAGGCGCGATGCTGCAATTTCCTGGGTGCCAGATCGCGAAAGTAATCCAGGCCGCATTCGCCGACCGCCACCACGACATCGTCAGCATGCATGACCGACAGCAGGTCGCACATTTCGGCGCTGAATTCCGCGGCAAGGTGAGGGTGCACGCCGGCGGTGGCGAACAGTCGACCGGGCAATTGCCGTGCCAGCTCGATGGCGCGTTCGCTGCCGGCGGCCGATGCGCCGGTCAGCACCATCTGACAGACGCCTGCCGATTGCGCCTGCTCGACCACATCCTGCCAGTCCGCGACAAAGGTTTCGTGGCTGAGGTTGCAGCCGATATCAATCCATTCCATTGTTGCCAAGTGTAGCAACAGCCTTGTCCTGACAGACCGCGGCATTTGACGAATTTTCATTCAGCAGGTAGCTGCCAAGCCAGGTGGCCGGAATGGCGGCGACCAGCGGCACCAGGGTCAGCAAGATCATCGCTCCCGGTTGCGGCCAGGACAGCGTGGCCAGCAGCCAGGCCGAGCCGGACAGCAAGGCGCCGCAAACCACGCCGGCAATGCGGTTGCGGGCAACCAGGGTCGCCATCAAGCCACCCAGAAGGCCGCCAAAAATCCAGCAGATCAGCATTGGCAGGATCCACGCCGAAGGCCGGCTGCCGGCCGCCAGCAACTCATTCAGCTCGACCGCCGGGTCGATCAGGTTCAGCCCCATCCAGAGGCTTTCCTGAGCGACCACCCCGATCGTTACCCCGGCCGCAAGGGCTCGAAACTGGCGTTTGATCATGGCGCTGATTATCGCATCATGAGCTTGTCGGGCTTGACCGATTTTCGCCGCGGGAAAGCCGGTTGAAGTCAGATTTAGCGTGAATTAAAACCGGCGCGGACACGAAAATACGCCTCGCGGCGCACAGCCACGAAAAACTGGATCAAGAGAAACCGATCCAGGCGGGTCGCCAAGCGACACCCCTGCCGCTTCTAGCACTACCACGTTCTAGTGGTTTCTCGATGGTGCGCTCAGAATAATTCATCCTTCGGGGTGGCGGCACGACCCGAAATGACGGTTAGCGAAAAAGAGCGGCAAATCTGGCCCAATCCGGCTTTTCCGCGGCAGATCAGAGTTAAGTCCGACAGGCTGCTATTGAACCAAAGAGAGCGAGGCCTCAGGCTCGATCCGGATTTCTGCAGTGGGTCAGCGTTAAGTCCGGCAGGCTGCAGCGAAGCGCCTCGAGAGGCGCAGTGCAAAATACCTGTCGGTGAGCGGTGGGCTGGGCCTATAATTCGTCTTGCCCGCAAGGCCGAATCGGTCCTGCCATCATCCGGTTTCATGTCGGGCATCTCGATGGCCGGCTGCAAGTCCATGCTGCAGTCGGGCCGCGACCTCAACCGCAGCTGCGTTTTTCGGACAGCACAAAGCGCGTGGCTGTCCTGGAGCTGATTCTTCGAAAATGGTTTCGGAGATCGCGATGGCCTGGCAGCCTGTCGGACTTGACCGATCTTCGCTGAGGGAAAGCCGGTTGGAGTCGGATTTTTTGATCTTTTGAGGCGAATAGTGGCCCATTTAACGAAACAGAGCGAGAAATCTGGCCCGATCCGGCTGATCCGCAGTAGATCAGCGTTAAATCCGACGGGCTGCTGGATTTTTTCGGCTTGCTGACCATCCTGGATGGCGCGTCGTTGCCGATGTGGCTCCTCCAGCGATGAGCGATTGCCGCCAGTCCGATCGGCAACCGGACGCACGGACTGGAACTGGGCTGCCCGGCATTGGAACGGGCGGGGTCGACCAAAGGCGCTGTAAGCCAGGGACCCGCAGTTTAACGAATTTACCGGTACTGCCTTGCCAGGAATGAACATTTTCAAGCACACGCCCTGGCCAAGTCGCGTCAACTGGTTTACCTGGTTGGTTGCAGTGCTTCTTCTTGGGGGTCTGCTGACCTGCGCGGCCATTCTCTTTCAGCAGTTGCGGCAGTCGGAGAACGACCAGATCGATCGTTATCTCGATTCCATCGCACAACACATCGAGACGGATCTGCACGGCACTGCGGGCCAGCAGGCTTCGGTCCAGGCGCGCATGGCCATGCGGCTCGCCTTCGACGGGCCTTTCGACCGCGCGGCCTGGGCTGCCGATGCTGCCCGCTTGATCGAGGCCCATCCCTACTACGATGTTCTGGCCGTGCTCGATGCCGACTATCGCGTGCGCTGGCTGGCCGGTGGAGAGCAGGCCGCGATTGCCGAAGGGCGGCCTTTCCCGCTGAGCGTCGAGGCGATCGGCCGGTTGGCCGAAATCGGGCCTGAAATGGTCTCGATTGCGCTGGAGCCATTGCAAACGGCCTCCGGTCAGCCGGCGATCCTGTTCATGACCCCGGTCATTGCCGACGACGAGATTTCCAACTGGCTGGCGGCCGTCATGGTCGTGCCGGATTCGGTCAAGGCCATGCTGACCGGCTTTTACCTGCGCGATGTGATCCTCGACGGCAGCTTTGCCGGCGTCGATTTCATCATTTCCGAAGGTGCCGTGGGTCAACAACGCTCGGAGTTTGCCCGGCAGCTGGAATTTCCATTGAATGGCGGGCGCAGTTCCTTAAGTTTCAACGTTGCCCTGAAGTCTTCTACGGCTGAGCAGATACGGACCGCGCTGCCGGCTACGGTGCTGGTACTGGGCAGCATCCTGGCCATCCTGATGGTGGCATCGGTCCTGCTGGGCCTGGCGGCCACGCGCCAGGCTCGATACCTGGCTGGCGCCAACATCAGCCTGAAGCACGAAATTCGGGACCGTCAACTGGCCGAACAGGAACTGGCGTTTTTGCTGACCCACGATTCCCTGACCGGCCTGCCGAATCGGCAGGGCATGCTTCGGCAGCTTGAACAGTCGATCGAGGAGCTGATTCCCGGCCGACGCCTGGCCGTGCTCTTTATCGATCTGGACCAGTTCAAGGATGTCAATGAAACGTTGGGCCACCATCTCGGCGATGAGTTGCTGCGGCTGATTCCGGACCGGCTCCAGGCCGAACTTGACGACCCCGACGTCATTGGGCGCCTGGGTGGCGACGAATACCTGGTCAGCCTTCAGCGCAAGGATGCAGCGAGAATCGAGCGCCTTGCCGTCAACCTTCTGAAATCGCTGGAGCGGCCGTTCCAGATCGAAGAACACCAGTTGTTCGTGACCGCCAGCATTGGCATTGCCTATCTGGATGCTGCCTCGCCGTCACCGGGCGAGCTGATTCAAAACGCTGATGCGGCGCTGTTTCGAGCCAAGCAGCTGGGCCGAAACCAGTTTGCGCTGTTCGTGCCCGAGATGTTTGCCGAGGTCGAATATCGCCTGAACCTCAGCCGCGATATCCGGCGTGCGCTGGACGAGGGCCGGTTCAAGCTCGCCTACCAGCCGATCGTCGACCTGGAAAGCCTGGAGATTCGCGGAGTCGAGGCCTTATTGCGCTGGCCCCACGAGGATGGTTATTTTGTACCCCCGCAGGACTTTATCCGGGTTGCCGAAGAAACCGGCATGGTTCATCGCCTGAGCCAGTACGCGCTGGCCCAGGCCGTGTCGGATCTTGCCGCCTGGCACGCGCAGTCGGATGACCCGCCGTTCCTGGCGGTCAACATTTCCGGCGTCCAGTTCCGGGAAACGGACTTTGTTCGGGACCTGAGCCTGCTGCTCCATCATCACCGGATTTCGCCCGGCTGCGTGCATCTGGAGATCACCGAGGATGTGCTGATCGAGAACCTGTCGCTCCACCACGACGTCCTCAAGCAACTCGACGACATCGGCACCCCGATCGTCGTCGACGATTTCGGCGTCGGTTACTCGTCGCTGGCCTATATCAAGAATTTTCCGGTCTCGACCATCAAGATCGACCAGGGTTTTATTCGCGGGCTGGGCCACGATGCCGATGACCGGGCAATTACCCGCACCATCTGCGATCTCTCGCGCGAGCTGTCGCTGCTGACCGTCGCCGAGGGCATCGAGCAGATGGACCAGCTCGAGCTCTTGCGCGCTTTTGGATGCAACCTTGGTCAGGGCTACCTGTTCATGCGCGCCTCGTCGGCAGAGGCCATTACCGCGGTTCTGAACGGTGAAGTTCCCTGGCGCGACCTGGCCGGCCGCAACCAGGACGAGGCTGAGGAAATATCGCTGGCGACACGGAAAAATGGTCCGCAGCGTTGGGTTTGACCGGATTTCCCCGCTCGAGTGACGTATGTTGGCGCGGCTGCGATTGCTTTCGGTGCAAAATTAGTTGATAATACATGGCTATCATTTTTAACTTATCAGGTGTGCTGCAATGAAGGCAGAGATTCATCCGGAGTATCGTGAAGTCGTTTTTCAGGATATTTCCAGCGATTTTTCGTTCAAGACCCGCTCCACGATCAAAACGCGCGATAGCGTGAAATGGGAAGACGGTAACGAATACCCGTTGATCAAGATCGAGGTTTCGAGCAAATCCCACCCGTTCTACACCGGTGAGCATAAAATCGTCGATTCAGGCGGTCGCGTGGACCGGTTCAAGCAGCGTTACGGCAAGTAAATCGGCTTTTTGGCCGCCGGCGACGGTTCGGCGGTCTGTGCGATACTCTGCTACATCGACAGCAGACCTGATTCAGCGCACCGCGCTGCAATCGAAGACGCTGCGGTCAGGTCTTGTGCAGCGTGTGCTCGCAGGCCGGGCCAACCCTGATCAACAAACCCCACCGCAAGGAGTGCCGACGTGGCAGAACGCAAGTTGACCCTGAGTGACCCGGAATCCGGGAAATCGCTGGACCTGCCGGTCGTTTCAGGCAGCGAAGGAGATCCGACGCTGGATATTGGCAATCTGCACAAGGAACTCGGGTACTTCACGTTCGACCCGGGCTACGGCACCACGGCAAGCTGCAAAAGCGACATCACCTTCATCGACGGCGATGCCGGCATCCTGCGCTACCGCGGCTACCCGATCGAGCAACTGGCGGACAAGTCTTCGTTTCTCGAGGTGGCCTACACGCTGTTGTACGGCGATTTGCCGACCAGCGATCAATTTGCCGGCTTTGAAAGAGACATCACCTATCACACCATGGTGCATGAAAAGCTCAACACCTTCATGCAGGGCTTCCAGTACAACGCGCATCCGATGGCCATTCTGTCGGGCGTGGTCGGTTCGATGGCGGCTTTTTACCACGACAAGCTCGATGTCAACGACCCCGAGCAGCGCGAACTGGCGGCCAAGCGTCTGATCGCCAAAATGCCGACCGTTGCGGCAGCCGCCTACCGCCATTCGATGGGCTGGCCCAGCGCCTATCCAAAAAATTCGCTGCCGTACAGCGATCGCTTCCTGCACATGATGTTTTCGGTGCCGGCCGAGCCTTATGAAATCAATCCCGTTGCGGCCAAGGCGCTGGACTTGCTGTTCATCCTGCACGCCGATCACGAACAGAATGCCTCGACCTCCACCGTGCGCCTGGTGGGCTCGACCGGCGCCAACCCCTATGCCTGTGTCGCTGCCGGCATTGCCGCACTCTGGGGGCCCGCTCACGGCGGAGCCAACGAAGCGGTCCTGAACATGCTCAACGAGATCGGCTCGGTCAAGAATGTGCCGCAGTTCGTGGCCAAGGCGAAAGACAAGGACGATCCGTTTCGACTGATGGGCTTTGGCCACCGGGTCTATAAAAACTACGATCCGCGCGCTACCATCATCCGCAAGCAGTGCTATGAAGTGCTTGGCGAGCTGGGCAAGCAGGACGAACTGCTGGACCTGGCGATGGAACTGGAAAGAATTGCGCTGGAAGACGATTACTTCGTCGAGCGGAAGCTGTATCCGAATGTCGATTTCTACTCCGGCATCATCTACAAGGCACTCGGCATCCCGACTTCGATGTTCACCGCAATGTTTGCGATTGGCCGCACCGTGGGCTGGGTCAGCCAATGGCTGGAGCAATCGGCCAGCCCGACCCGCATCGGTCGCCCGCGACAGGTTTACACCGGCGCGACCGAGCGCGATTACCAGCCAATCGACAAGCGCTGAAGCATCGAGCGCGCAGCGATTCAGGAGCGCCGGAGCCTCAGCCGCTTTATTCGTCCTGAATCAGGCGCTCGATCTCACTGATGCCGGCGCGTCGCTGCGGCCGCCCGTCAATCGGGTCGGGCGGCGGCTGCCTCCAGGCCGCTCCGGCCATCAGGGCCAGTTCGAAGAGCTGGCCGTTGGCCTCGACGACCACCAACTCGAGGTCGCAATAGCTCCCGTCATGCCAACGGATCCGCCGGGTTTCCTGTTCGAAGTGAAGCTTCTGGTTGAGCAAAAAGGCAATCAGTTCCTCGGTATCTTCGCAGAACAGGTGCAGTGAAACCCTCGAGTGCTGGTCGGCCGTGCCCTCGAGAACCGGGCCGACCAGTTTTGGCCGGAACCGGCTGAAAAATCTCATGGCCTCGATCGCAGCAGCGCGCAATTGCGCAACAAGCTCGCCATGTCCGGCACCGCCGTACAGCGCCTGGTAGCGCTTGAGTTCGGCTTCCACCTCGCTGTTGGACGGCAAGCCCGATTGTGCGCTGAGGCCGAGCCGGACCGCCGCTTTTTCCTTCGCCGTGCGGTAATTGCGCTGTCCTTCGGTGGCCAGGATGCGCGCTGCTTCGGCGGCTACTTGCTGGCGCTGACGGGGGCTTTGGCGTGTATTTCTGGCTGACATGACGGTTCTTCCTCCCGCGTTTCTGGTTCTGGCACTGGCAATGGTTGGCTGCAGTTCGCAGCGGCCGGTCGGTGACTGGAAATCGCTGGATCAAACCGGCAGCTGCAAAAGTTCTGCATTGCTTTAAAAAATCTCATAAGGATCGGCGCTTGCGTCCGGACCCTGTTCGAGCTTCGATTGGTCTTTAAGTGGCGGCAGGTTGCCGGCCGGGAACCATTCGCGCATGGCGCCGGGCGTGTCCGGGCGCACGCGCAAGCCGGTATCCGGGTCGATCATTGCCTGGACGATCCCGACCGGTTCGGGTTTGCGCTGTTCGGAAACGCCGTCCAGCGCCGTGGCCATGTAGTCGACCCAGATCGGAAGCGCCGTGCGCCCGCCCTGTTCGAGTCGCCCCAAGGTCTGGTTGTCGTCGAGCCCGACCCAGACGGTGGTCACCAGGTGGTCGTTGAAGCCACTGAACCAGGTATCGACCTGGTCGTTGGTGGTGCCGGTTTTTCCGGCCAGGTCGCCACGCTCGAGCGCCAGCGCGCGTCGCCCGGTGCCCTCGGAGATGACATCGGCCATCATCGAGCGGATCAGCCAGGCGGTTTGCGGAGAAATGATTCGTCGGGCATATTCAGGCCGCGGCGGGCCGTGCAACTGGACCCGGGTTTCGGCTTCGAGCGCCCCGGCATCGTCGGTCGCAGTCGGGTCGTCAGACGGTTCCTTTGCAGCCTCGAGGTCCAGCGAACGCATCGATGCCTGAAGGCTCTCGGGTTCGGGCGCCCGGCTCGAAGCCGCGCCCGTGTCGGTCTCGTGCGGGACGCAGCCATCGCAGGCGAACGGGTGGCGGGGCATCGGCACTTCCTGGCCCTGGTCATCGAAAATGGCGTGCACGAAAAATGGCTCGACGGCAAAGCCGCCGTTTGCGAAAATGGCATACGCGGTCGCCAGCTCAAGCGGCGTGATCGAGGCCGAGCCGAGCGCCATCGAAGGGCCATTGGGGATTTCCGAGCGGGTAAAGCCAAAGTCGCTGACATAGTCGATCGTTGTCTGCAGGCCGATATCCATGGCCAGGCGCACGCTGATCAGGTTGCGCGACTCAATCATGGCCTCGCGCAAACGAGTCGGTCCGAAAAACTTTTCGCTGAAATTTCTTGGCTTCCAGGTGCGCTCCTGGGACGGGTCGTCGAAGACCACCGGGGCGTCGTTGACGAGGCTGGCCGGCGTATAGCCATGATCCAGCGCGGCGGCGTAGATGAATGGCTTGAATGCCGAGCCTGGCTGGCGCCGGCTCTGCGTCGCGCGATTGAACTGGCTGGTGCCGAAGTCCAGGCCGCCGACCAATGCAACCACCTCGCCGGTATCGGGCCTTAACGAAACCAGCGCGGCCTGCGCTTCGGGGATCTGGGCAAGACGCCAGCCTTCGGGGTCGTCCCTGAGGCGCACCATGTCGCCCGGCTGCAGCACCTGTTCGACCGATTCCGGTGACGGACCCCGGATGTCGCGGCGCACATGCTCGCGCGCCCAGCCGATCCGTTCGAGCGTCAATACCGCCTCGGAGCCGTCGACCAGCAACAGCCTGGCGGCTTCCGGCTCAACCTCGATCACGATAGCGGGCAGCAGGTCGCCGACCACTCGGGTGCCGGCGATCTCGTCGAGTAGTTGCTCGCGATCGTCCAGGATTTCGGCATCCATGCGCCTTTCCGGCCCGCGCCAGCCGTGGCGCTTGTCATAGGCGTCCAGGCCCTCGCGAACGGCCCGGTCGGCGGCTTTCTGAAGTCTGCCGTCGACGGTGGTGACCATCCGGTAGCCGTGGGTGTAGGCCTGGGTCGCGCCGAAGCGCTCGACCGCTTGTTGGCGCGCAATTTCGGCGATCCACGGCGCGTCGAGCTCCCGTTTCGGGCCGTGCACGGTTGCGCGATCGGGTGCAGCCCTGGCGTTGGCCCATTGCGACTGGTCGATGAAGCCTTCCTCGAACATGCGGTCGAGCACATAGCTGCGACGTGCCAGGGCGGCGGCCGGACTGGTGACCGGATTGACCCGCGACGGACGTTGCGGCAGACCGGCGATCATGGCCATCTCGGCGATGGTCAGCTGATCGACGGTCTTCCCGTAGTAGATCTGCGCGGCCGCACCGACGCCATAGGCGCGGTGACCGAGAAATTCCTTGTTCAGGTACAGCTCGAGAATTTCATCCTTGCTCAATTCGCGTTCGACCTTCAAGGCCAGGAAAATCTCGCGGATCTTGCGGGTCACCGAAAACTCGTTGCTGAGAAAAAATCGGCGCGAAACCTGCTGGGTGATCGTGCTGCCGCCGGGCACGCGGCGCTGGCCCATGTAGCGCACGTAACCGACCACGCCGCGCATGGTTCCACGCCAGTCGATTCCCGGATGATTGTAGAAGTTGTCGTCTTCGGCGGCCAGAAAGGCCTGTTTCAGCAACGCCGGAATCTCGTCGATGGTCAGCGGAATCCGGCGCTGTTCGCCGACCTCGGTAATCAGCTTGTGATCGGCCGAATAGATTCTCAGTGGAACCTGCAACTCGACATCGCGCAATGCCTCGACGGCGGGCAGAGATGGCGCTATGATGAGCCAGAGCACCGTGATCCCGATCACGCCCAGAACCAACCCGATAAAAAACAGGCGGATAGAAAACTTAATTAAAGACTTTATTTGTGGCATGGAGTATGATACACCTTGAATCCGGGATCAAAAGACGCGCTCAAGCGGGTCAACTTCGAGTCTGAAAAGCAATCCATTTGGACCGCAGCGAAGAGGGAACGATCCGTATTATCGATGTAGATGGCGATTATGCCAAGCACACAGGGTTCGAAAATCGTCAGGGGGCGGGCCTGAAACGGGACAATCAGTAATAAGGAGCCTTGGGGATGAGGTTTATAATTCGAGCTGGCGCGGCAGCCGGCAGCATACGTTCGGTATCCGCATTGCCTGGTGTCGATCCGTTGCTTGACCCAACAATAAATACCGGGGAACGGCCTTGAACATTTTCAAACGATCCGCGCCGCCTTTGATCGGGCTGGATATTGGTACCAGCAGCGTCAAGCTGTTGCAGTTAAGCAAGGCCGGTTCCAGCTACCGCGTCGAGCATTTCGCGGTCGAAAGCCTGCCAGAGGGTGCCTTTGCAGAGCACAGCATCAATAACGTCGATGACGTCGGTGCTGCAATCCGCAACGCAGTCAAGCGCAGCGGCACCAAGGCCAAGCACTGCGCCCTGGCCGTGGCCGGCTCGGCCGTGATCACCAAGATCATCCATCTGCCGTCGGACCTGGCCGAAGACGAGATCGAAGGCCAGATCGAAGTCGAAGCCGGGCAATATATCCCGTATCCTCGCGACGAGGTCAGCCTCGACTTTGAAATCCTGGGGCCGTCGGCACGCAATGCCGACGTCGTCGAGGTGCTGCTGGCGGCCTCCAAAACCGAAAACATCGAAACCCGGGAAGCGGTTGCCGAACTGGCCGGCCTGACCGCACGTGTCATGGACGTCGAGGCCTTCGCCATCGCGAATGCCTTCGAACTGGTTCGCAAGCGCGACGGCATATCCGATTCCACGGTAATTGCTGTGCTCGACATCGGTGATGTGAGAGCGTCGCTGAACGTGCTTCGCGGCGGCCGATCGATTTATTATCGCGACCATCCATTCGGCGGGCGCGAACTGCTCGAGGAAACCATGCGGCGCTACGGCCTCGACGCCGAGCAGGCAAAATTCTGGAAGCGCGATGAACAACCGCCGGCCGGCTTCGAAGATGAAGTGCTCGAGCCGTATCGTCAAAGCGTCATCCAGCAAATCGGCCGGGCCCTGCAGTTTTATTCATCCAGCCGGGAATACTCGAGCATCAGCACTTTGTACCTGGCCGGCGGCGGCGCCCTGGCCTCGGGCCTGGTTGATGCGGTTTCAAGTGAGCTTGGCATGCAGGCCGAATTGGCCGATCCATTAAAAGGTCTCAAGCTGGCCCCAAGAATCAATGCGGCTATGCTCGACCAGATGAGGCCTTCGCTGGTCACGGCCACCGGACTGGCATTGCGGGGAGTCGAATAATGCGCAGAATCAATTTACTCCCCTGGCGCGAAGAGTTGCGCCAGGAGCGACAGCGGAATTTTCTGATCCTGCTTCTTGCCGGCGCCCTGCTGGCGGCGGGATGTGTTTTCCTGGTGACCCGCATTTACGACGCGCGGATCGAAAACCAGGATGATCGCAATCAGTTTCTCCAGGCCGAAATCGTAAAACTCGACCGCAAGATCGCACGCATCGATCGGCTTGATGAAACACGCAGCAGGTTGCTCGAGCGCAAGCGGGTCATCGAGGACTTGCAGGCCAATCGTACGTTGATGGTGCGCTTGTTCGATCAGCTGGTGCGAACGGTTCCAAGCGGCATTCGGCTGCTCAACGTTGAACAGACCGCCAACCAGCTCACGATCAACGGCACCAGCCAGTCGCAGGCCCGGGTGTCGAACTATCTTCGCAGCCTGGACGACTCGCCGATTCTTCATGACCCGCGGCTGCGAATCATCGAATCCGAGGTCGACGAGACAGACTCACAAATGCCGTTCGGGTTCAGCGTTGACGTGACACTGGCGCCGCCGGAAGCGAGCGATGAGAATCAACCGGAATCGGACGGGGAGGCCACATCGCCATGAATCTTCAGGAAATCCGCGATCTGGACTTCAACGACCTGGGTAGCGCATCGCCGGGCGCCAAGGCTTTTTTGATTATTGTCGTCGCAGCCTTGATCCTTGGTGCCGGCTACTGGTTCCTGGTCAAGGACCAGCGCCAGGAGCTTGGCAGCCGCGAGCGCCAGGAAATTCAGCTGCGCGCCGACTTCGAGACCAAGCAGCGCAAGGCCGCTTCGCTGGAAGTCTACGAGCGACAGCTCGACGAGATGCGCGACATGCTGCGAACGCTGTTGCGCCAGCTGCCCAGCAAGACAGAAATGCCCGATTTGCTGGTCGATATCTCGCAGACCGCCCAGGCGGCCGGCATCGAAACCGAGCTGTTCGAGCCGCGAGCCGAGCGCGTCCAGGATTTTTACGCCGAGCAGCCCATTGCCATACGAATGACCGGCCAGTATCACCAGTTTGGAAACTTTGTCAGCGGTGTTGCCTCGCTGGCACGCGTCGTCATCCTGACCATGCAGGATATTTCGCTTGAGCCGGTCGAGGGCAGGCCGGGCATCCTGCGCATGGAGGGCACGGTTACGACCTATCGCTATCTGGATGAAGGTGAGGATAGCCAACTGTTGCTGGAGGGAGACTCCTGATGCGCTGGATCAAGCACCTATTGGCGGGAATTGCCGCCACGACGCTGCTCGCAGCCTGCGGCGGTGGCAAGCAGGATCTCGAGCAATGGGTCGAAAACACGCTCGAACGGCCGCCGGCGCCGATCGAGCCGATTCCGCGGGTGGTCACGCCGGAACCCGTGATTTATGACGCCTATGAACTGCGCGACCCGTTTCTTCGGCCGAGCCCGGAGGTTGACGATATCGCCGGCAATGGCAAGGGCACGGGTCCGCGACCGGACCCGGATCGCCGTCGCGAATACCTGGAGCAGTTTCCGCTCGATGCGCTTGACATGGTCGGCACCATCGAGCTCGGAGACCAGACCTTCGGCTTGATCGCGGATCCGGAAGATACGATTCACCGCGTTCAGGCAGGCAACTATATTGGCCAGAATCATGGTCGCATCCTGAGCGTCACGCCGGTTTCGATCGAAATCATGGAACTGGTGCCCGACGGCGCCGATGGCTGGACAGAGCGTGAGTCGGAAATCGCTCTTCCCGAACAAGATCAGCGGGGATAAACAGCGTGAGCGTGATGAATAAACCGGGAATTGGCATGAAAAATCAAGTAATGAAAAGCCTCGCAGAGAACGCAACAGGGAGCCTGACTATGAATCGCACGAAGCGTATCCTGGCCCTTCTGGCCATCTGCTTGTGGTCCGGCCAAATGGCGGCGACCGTGGTGACCGATATTCGGGTCAGCGATGAAGGCGACAAGCTGCGCTTCATCCTGGACACCGACCAGGCGCCGGCCGAGCCAACCGTCTTTACGACCGATCAGCCGCCTCGAATCGTCCTGGAAATTCCCGATGCGAGCACCAACGTGCCGTCGGGCCAGGTCCAGGTTGGCGTGGGCCCGGTGCGCAGCTACATGGCGCTGTCTTCCGGTGGCCGAACCCGGCTGGTCATCGACCTTTCCCGAAACGTGGGCTATGAAGTTGGCGTGGAAGGCAATCGGGTCGTGCTAAGCGTCGATTCCGGTGGCGCGGGCGGGCGCAGCGGCGGTGCGGGTAGCGGGGAAACCTTTGAAATTACCGGCATCGATTTCCGGCGCGGCGACAATGGTGAAAGTCGTGTCGTGGTCAACCTCGATGATCCAGGCGTCAATATCAGCGTCGATGAACGCGCCGGGGAACTGCGCGTCGACCTTTTCGACACCACGCTGCCGGCAGAACTGATGCAGCGCCTCGACGTGGCCGATTTCGCCACGCCGGTCAAGGCGATTACGCCGGAAGTTCGCGGCTCCAACGTGCGCCTGAGCCTCGACATCTCCGGTGGCTTCGAGCACGTAGCCTATCAAAGCGAGGACCAGCTGGTCATCGAAGTCTCCGAGCCGGCGACCGAGCCGCGCATGACGCGCGAACTCGAATTCTTCCAGGAGCGCGAATACGAAGGTGAGCGGATCACGCTGAATTTCCAGGATATTCCGGTCCGTTCGGTGCTGCAGCTGATCGCCGATATCTCCGACCTCAATATCGTGGTTTCCGATTCGGTCGACGGCAGCCTGACACTGCGATTGACCAATGTGCCCTGGGATCAGGCACTGGATATTGTGCTGGAAACCCGGAACCTGGACATGCGCGAATCCGGCAACGTGCGCTGGGTCGCCCCCACGGCCGAAATCGCGGCGCGCGAGCAGCAGATTCTGCGTGCGCGCGCCGAGCGCCAGACGCTGGAACCGTTGCGCACGGTGATGATTCCAGTCAGCTACGCCGATTCCGAATCACTGGCCGAGCTGATCAACTCGTCGACCGCGGGCGGCGCCGATGGCGGTGCCGGCCTGCTTTCGGCGCGCGGCTCGGTGACGATCGACAAGCGCACCAATACGCTGTTGGTCACCGACACCAGCGAACAGATCGAAGGCGTTCGCGAGTTGGTTGCAGAGCTCGATCGCCCGGTCAGACAGGTGCTGATCGAATCGAGAATTGTCATCGCGCGTTCGGATTTCAATCACGAACTGGGCGTGCGTTTCGGCGTGTCGGCCAACAACGACGTTGGCGGCGACATCTTGTCGCTGTCGGGCTCGAACGAGGCCACTGACCGCATGAGCAACGTCTCGCTGGCACGCCGGCAGTTGCTTGGACAGCGACCGGGCCGTCCCAACTTCCTGGCCGACGCCGACCCCGGCGACCCGATTGAAGTCGGCACCGACGGCATTTCCGTGCCAACGCTGGAGGATCGCCTGAACGTCAACCTGCCGGTGGCCAACGCGGCCGGTGCGCTGGGTATCAGTTTCCTGGCCAATAATTTCCTGCTCGATCTCGAATTGTCGGCGCTCGAAGCCCAGGGCGAAGGCGAAGTCATTTCGACGCCGCGCGTGATTACGGCCAACCAGAACGAAGCTTTCATCCAACAGGGTGTCGAGATTCCGTTTGAAGAATCCACCAGCTCCGGTGCCACCAACGTGGAATTCAAGGAAGCCGTGCTCGAACTTCGCGTTACGCCGTTGATTACGCCCGACAATCGCGTCCAGCTCAGTCTGGCGATCAAGCAGGACACCGTCGGCGAAATCTTCCAGACCGGCCGTGGCGGCTCGGTGCCTTCCATCGATACCCGGGAACTGGGCACCAGGGTACTGGTCGAGAATGGCCAGACCGTCGTGCTCGGCGGCATTTTCCAGGAAGAGCGCAACTTCAACACCACCAAGGTGCCGATGTTGGGTGACCTGCCGATCCTCGGAACGCTGTTCCGGCGCCGGGCCACCGCCGATGAAAAACGCGAACTGCTGATTTTCATCACGCCGAATATTCTCGATGATCAGATTCTGATCGACTGATTGGCTTTCGAATGCTGGCGATCGAAGGATCGTCAGTCGGCTGATTCTCGGGCCCGGGGCATTGCGACCCCGGGCTTTTTTTACCAGGGGCCTGAAGACCCATGTCCGAAAAACCATTTTCCGCGGCTGCCGAGCGAAACCGAGGACCGATACTCGAAGTTCTGAAAGCCTGGCTGCCCCCAAGCGGACGACTGCTTGAAATTGGTGCCGGCACCGGCCAGCACGCGCAACAACATGCCAAGGCGCTGCCGCAATGGCAGTGGCTGCCCAGCGAACGCGCTGCCGAAATGCCGGTGCTGATGGCTGGCCTGGCAGGGTCGGCCATTCCAAACCTGGAGGCGCCGATCGTGCTGGATGTTTGCCGGGACTGGCCCGAGCGGCGCTTCGACGCGATCTATTCGGCCAACACCGCCCACATTATGCACTGGCCCGCGGTCAAGGCCTTGTTCTCCGGCGCATCCGGCGTGCTTGAACCGGGTGGGCAGTTTTTTCTCTATGGCCCGTTCATGCGCGCCGGGCAGCATCACGCGACCGGCAACGTCGACTTCGATGCGGCTCTGAAATCGCGGGATCCGGGCATGGGCGTTCGCGATCTTGACGACCTGGATCGTCTGGCGGCCAACAATCATCTTGAAAGAATTGCAGAAATCCTGATGCCGGCCAATAACCACGTGCTAATCTTTGGACGAACAGAAGCCGAGTAATGATACGGAGAGCCGATCAATGACTGAACTGCCATCCACAGAAAGCGCGCAATCCTACGACGAGCTCGTTTCCGCAGCCCGTGGGCTGCTGGGCGGCCAGGTCCACCCGATCGCCAACGCCGCCAACCTGGCGGCGCTGATCTATCATTCCGTGCCGGATGTGAACTGGGTTGGTTTCTATTTTGTCGAGGACGGCGAACTGATCGTCGGCCCGTTTCAGGGTCAACCGGCCTGTGTGCGCATTGAAATGGGTCACGGTGTATGCGGAACTGCCGCGGCCAGTGGCCGGACCCTGCGGGTCGACGACGTCCAGGACTTCGAAGGCCACATTGCATGCGACCCGGTTTCGCGCTCGGAAATCGTCATACCGCTGAAACAGCGCGGAAGCGTGATCGGTGTGCTCGATATCGACAGCCCCGTGCCGGGCCGCTTCAGCCCCGACGACGAGGCCGGCTTCGAGCGCCTGGCCCAGGTTTACCTGGATTCGCTGCCGGGCTGAAAGCTCGCGAGTCGCCGCGCGGTATAGCGGTCGATGTATTCCAGCTCGAAGGCGCCGGCGGTCGGCATCGGCAACAACTGGCCGGTCATGGCCCGCTGCAGGCTCTCGAGGCCCGGGTTGTGCGCGACCAGCACCAGCTTTCCGGGTGTTGTGTTGATGACCTCCATGATGGCACCCGGGGTGGCCGCCCACAGGCGCTCATCGGTTTCGACCTTGCCGCTGAACCAGCCGTCGAGTATGGCCCTGGTCGTTTGAATTGCGCGCGCGGCCGGTGATGTGAGCACCGTGGTGTCGGAAATCGTGACGCGCGACTCCAGCCAATCGCCGAGCTGTTGGCACTGCAGCAGGCCGGCCGGCGTCAGTGCCCGGTCGAAATCGTCCTGTCCAGGCCGGGCCGGGGCTGCCTGGGCGTGACGGACCAGGATCAAGTGACGCGTCAGAATGGTCGTATTCATGCAGCCGGCTCCAGGCATTCGAGCAGCGACGCGACATTCAGGTTGCCACCCGAAAGCACCACGCCGATCCGCCTACCGGCAAAGCGCTTGCGATGGGCCAGCACTGCCGCAAGAGCAACCGCGCCGGATGGCTCGACGACTTGCTTCAAGTGGCTCCAGACCTGGATCATCGCATCACGAATCTGTGCCTCGGTCACGGTCAGGATTTCGACCTGATTGCGATTCAGAATCTCGAAGTTTCTGGCCCCGATCAGCGCCCGCAGGCCATCGGCGATGGTTTCAGGCCGGTGCTCGGACACCCGCCGGCCGGCGCGAAGCGAACGGGCTGCGTCATCGGCCCGGGCCGGCTCGGCGCCAAAAACGGTCGTACCGGGTGCATGTTGATGTGCCGCCAGCGTGATTCCCGCCAGCAAACCGCCGCCGCCGATCGGGGCGATGATGACGTCCAGGCCCGGTTGCTGGGCCATCAACTCGACCGCGACCGTGCCCTGGCCTGCGATCACGTGCTCGTGATCGTAGGGCGGGATCGCGACCTTACCCTGTTCGACCAGTCGGGCCAGGCCCTGTTCGCGCGCGGCTTGGGTGGGCCGGCAGAAATGCACCACCCCGCCGAATGAGCGCACGGACTCGATCTTGGTCGGCACGGCGTTTTGCGGCATTACGACATCGGCGCTCAGGCCCTGGCTGCGCGCCGCTGCCGCCAGTGCCGCGCCGTGGTTGCCTGAAGAATGGGTGGCCACGCCCGGACAGTCGTCCGGCAATTGCGAGACCGCAAAGCTTGCGCCGCGGAATTTGAACGAACCGGTTGTTTGCAGCTGTTCGCATTTGAAATACAGCTCGAGCCCGAATGTCTGGTTTAGCGCATCGCTGCGCATGATCGGCGTGCGCTCGATGCTTCGGGCGATTACGGCCAGCGCTTCGGCCGGCGAGAAGGCTCTTGCCCGGGTCGCAATCATGCGGTTAAATTTCGCGGACGGACAGGGGCTTGAAGAAACTGCGTGAAACCGAAATCTTGAGTCATCGCCGTATAATACAACGTCGGCAAATGCTCGGGAACAGAACTGATGACTGCACTGAAGGGCGAAAAACCGCGCACATCCGTGATCCGGAGGCTGGATTACACGCCGCCGGCATGGCTGATCGACACTGCCATCCTGACGCTGGAGCTTGATCCGCAAGAGACCCGCGTGACCGCTTCGCTGCGCGTGCGCCGCAACCCGGAGTCCGAAGATCGCAGTGCACCGCTGGAATTGTTCGGCTGCGGTCTGGACACCCGCGTGGTGGCCGTGGACGGCAAAACGCTCGAAGCCTCGGACTATCGACAGCACGACGAGCGGCTGATCATCGATGACTTGCCCGAAAGCGCATGCCTGACCACGGAAGTCCGGGTTCATCCTGCGGCCAATACGGCGCTGGAAGGGCTGTATCAATCCGGCAACAGCCTGCTGACCCAGTGCGAGGCCGAAGGCTTTCGCAAGATTACCTGGTTCGGCGACCGGCCCGACATCATGGCGACCTTTCGCGTGCGGCTCGAGGCCGACCGCGATGCCTACCCGCTGTTGCTGGGAAACGGCAACCGGATCGAAGCCGGTGAACTCGACGGCAATCGACATTACGCGGTCTGGGACGATCCGTTCCCGAAACCCTGCTACTTGTTTGCGGTCGTGGCCGGCGACCTGGGCTGCATGGAAGATTCCTTTGTCACCCAGTCGGGCCGCAACATCGCTCTGAAGCTGTATTCCGAGCGCGACAACCTGGGCCAGCTCGACCATGCGATGTCCAGCCTGAAAAAAGCCATGGCCTGGGACGAGCAGCGCTTCGGGCTGGAATACGACCTGGATGTGTATCACGTCGTGGCCACGCATGATTTCAACATGGGCGCGATGGAGAACAAAAGCCTCAATATATTCAACGCCCGATACGTGCTGGCCGACCCGGAAACCGCCACCGACGCCGACTACGAAGGCATCGAGGGCGTCATCGCGCACGAGTATTTCCATAACTGGACCGGCAACCGCGTGACTTGCCGCGACTGGTTCCAACTGACGCTCAAGGAAGGCCTGACGGTGTTTCGCGACCAGCAGTTCTCGGCCGACATGCAGTCGCGTGCGGTCAAGCGAATCGAAGACATCAAGGACCTGATGGCGCGCCAGTTCCCCGAGGATGCCGGACCCATGGCGCACCCGATTCGCCCGGAGCGCTATGTCGAAATCAACAATTTCTATACCGCCACGGTTTATGAAAAAGGCGCCGAGGTCGTGCGGATGTACGAAACGCTGCTCGGGAGCGACGGTTTTCGCAAGGGCATGGACCTGTATTTTGAGCGCCACGACGGCCAGGCCGTGACCTGCGACGATTTTCGCGCCGCCATGGCCGATGCCAACGATGCCGATCTCGAGCAGTTCGAGCGCTGGTACCGCCAGGTCGGCACGCCGGTTCTGTCGGTCGACGCCCGCTTCGACGAGGCGCGCGGCCAGCTGAACCTGGTGCTGACTCAATCGCTGCCCGAGCACCCGGACAACGAGAGCATCGGACCGCTGCATATCCCGATCAGGCTGGGCCTGCTGTCACCCGACGGCCAGGTGCTGTCGAGCCGACTCGGCGCCAATGCCGGGCTGGCTGAAACCCACCAGGTCGAACTGCGTGAAACCCGCACCGAACTGCAGTTTTCCGGTCTGGAGCAGCGGCCGGTGCTTTCGCTGCTGCGCGGCTTTACCGCGCCGGTCAAGGTCAAGTTCGACTGGAGCGATGAAGAACTCGCCTGCCTGCTGGCCTTCGACCCGGACCCGATGGCGCGCTGGATGGCCGGTCGCAGGCTTTCTGCAAGCGTGCTTGACCGGGCCATCGGCGATCGCATCGGCAATCCCACCAGCAATCCCATCGGCAACCCGGAGAATGCGAGGCAGGCCAATGCTGCAGTCCTGGTGAGTGCATGGCGCAGCATCTTCGAGCAGTCAGGCGCCGACCCGGCGCTGGCCGCAGCGCTGGCCCAGTTGCCGACCGAGGCGGAGTTGACCCGCGATTACAATCCAGTGCCCATCGATGCCATTCATGCTGCACGCAGGGAGTTGAAAAACGAGCTTGCGCAAGTCCTGTCCGAGCAGCTTTCGTCGACCATCGAGCAGCATTCGCCAGACCACCCATGGCAGTTCGAGCCCGCCCAGGTCGGCCGGCGCGCACTGGCCAACACGGCGCTGGCTCTTTTGGTAGCCGGCGGCAGTGCCGATGCGACCCGGCGAGCCGTTACCCAGTATCACGATTGCGACAACATGACCGATCGTTTCGTCACGCTGTCGGCGCTGGTGCACGCCGGCTCGCCGGCCGCTGATGACTTGTTGCAGGCTTTTGAACAACGCTACCGCGACAACCCGCTGGTGATGGACAAATGGTTTGCGCTACAGGCCCAGGTCGCCGACGCAGCGACCGTCGACAAGGTTCGGCAACTGATACGCCACCCGGCGTTTTCGATGAAAAATCCGAACAAGGTGCGCGCCCTGATCGGCAGCTTCGGCATGCACAACCCGGTCGCCTTTCATCGCCGCGACGGTGCCGGGTATCGGCTGATCGGCGAGGTCGTGCGCGAACTGGACACCATCAACCCGCAGGTCGCAGCACGCCTGGTCGGCGTCTTCAACCGCTGGGCCGATTTCGACGACGAACGCAAGCGGCTGATGCGTGGCGAGCTCGAAGAAATCAAGGCTGTGCCGGGTCTGAGCGCCGATGTCGACGAGATCGTCTCGGCTGCGCTCAAACGGGCGTCGTAGAATCTGATGGTTTCCGGTTTCCGAAACGGTCGTTGGTCCATGGCGCCCGTCGCCGATTACGGCGAT
>JAVVET010000022.1:0-9230 GCA_032251235.1 Wenzhouxiangellaceae bacterium | reverse complement strand
GGTTAATGGTTAATGGTTAATGGTTAATGGTTAATGGTTAATGGTTAATGGTTAATGGTTAAAGGCCACTCCGGCTTGCGTAGGGTGGTGTTGAGCCGCAGGCGAAACGCATCATCGAGGTTGCGGATGGGCTGGAACGCTGGTTTCGCTACGCTCAGCAAACCTGCGCGACATGCCACGAGAAAATCGACTCCGCCGCGGCGGGTTTCGAAGCAAAACAGTGAAATCCGTCCTTGACTTCAGCGCGAGGGTCGAGCTCCCAGTTTCTGGACTATGCGCCTCCAGGCGCCAAGCCGGTTTACTTTCAAGTCTTGATCGCCGCTCGGGCACCGCTCATACGCGGGTTTCGGCCGGCAGCAGGCCGAACGCAGCTGGCCTCGATGCGTCCACGGAATTACGAAGGCGGATTTACGAACACGCCAGGCGCTGCGGAACCCCGATCTGCGGCCCTGGTCTTTCCCGCCGGGCTCAGGCGTCCTGCGGTTCGTTGATTGCCTTGATCAGAAGATCCCGGTCCAGCGTTGCCCTGGAGCGGTCGGGCCGCTTGATCGGCACGCGGTTGCCCGAAACCATGCGGACATTGAATTGCCAGCCTTCGTTGTCCTTGGCCTCGAAAACCGTCGAGATCATGGCAATCTTGTCGAGCACCAACGTAAAGCCGGCGATGTCATAGGTACGTTTCTGCATGATATTTTGCGCTGTGTAGGGGGGGGGCGGCTGACCGGAAATCGGATTTGTCGAGAATCACTTTTCAGTGTAGCTCAGTGTAGCCAATCGCGACTCGGCAGCTCTGGTTGACCGGTCAACGGGGCAGGGGCTTTCAAAAGGCCTTCATCAAAGGCTCGGCGACATGCCCGAAATCAGGCGAGCAGGCCGTGTCCGGCTTCCAGTCTTTTCCGGAGAATGCTGTTGCGCGGGAAGTGGGAGACCAGAAAATCCATCTGGTCGGCCAGGATGCGGCGTCCCTGCAGGTAAACGTATTCGGCATGGGTGGGCACGAAAGGAATGGCCAGCAGCTGCATGCCGGCCTGTTCGGGCGTCAGTGATCCCTTGTGGTTGTTGCAGCGCTTGCACGCGGTCACGACGTTGGCCCAGGTGTTCTCGCCGCGAGCCGCCAGAGGCTTGACGTGGTCGCGCGAAAGCTCGCAATCCGGGAATCGACGCCCGCAATACAGGCAAAGGTTCTGATCGCGCCGGAACAGCGCGCGGTTGGAAAGAGGTGGCGTGTAACCATGGTAAAAGCCGGTTCCGGACGGGTGTGAGCCATGCGTGGCCAAAATGGCATTGACCGGAACCTCGGTGCGGTTGCCGCTGATCGCGTTGATGCCGCCGTGTATCCGGTACAGCACCGAACCCAGCGCATAGCTGACCTGTTCCAGCACGATCAGCCGGACCGCATCCTGGTAGCCGATCCATTCCAGCGGCATACCGGAAACGTCGGTTCGCAGTACCTGTTGATTCAGATTCAACATATCGGGCATCGGATTGCTCTTGTCCACCGCATATAGTGGGCCGGCTTTGTCGACTAGGAGTATCTTTGCCCCAAACCGGTTCAATTTGCAAGTCTTTTTACCCGATGATTTCGTGAATTTCTTGTTGCAGTTCGCCGCTGCAGCATCCTGAGATGCGGCTGAAATCCGCCGTCTGGGCGAGCGCGGCATGCCCTGGCTTTAGTTGAAACGGGGCGTTGCGGCGCCCATTAACTGGAAATCAGCCGAATCGGAAATCAGGCGGGTTCAGGGCACATTCTTTCCACGATCGTGTTTTTCCTGGACAATAGGCTTTTGAAAGTGCCAGCCAGGCAATGCAGACCAACGGGATTGGGACATGATGGACATCCAGTTTAGAAAGCTTATGGCGGCCGGTGCAATGCTTGCAATGGCCCAGGTTTCGCATGCCGCGCTGCCGGTGCAGATCGACGGCGAGCCGTTGCCGTCGCTGGCGCCGGTCCTGGAGCAGGTCACACCGGCGGTGGTCAATATCCACAGCTCCACGCGCGTACAGGTGCGCGCCAGTCCATTTTTCAACGACCCGTTCTTCCGCCGGTTTTTCGACATGCCCAGCGTGCCGCGCGAACGCGTGCAGCGGTCGCTGGGCTCCGGTGTCATCGTCGATGCCGAGGCCGGCCTGATCCTGACCAACAATCACGTGATCGACAACGCCGACGATATCTCGGTGGCGCTCACCGACGGTCGCGAATTCGACGCCGAGTACATCGGCTCGGATCGCGAAACCGACCTGGCCGTGATCCGCATCGATGCCGACGAACTGAACGAATTGCCGCTGTTCGAAACCGAAAGCCTGCGCGTCGGCGACTTCGTGGTCGCCGTCGGCAACCCCTTCGGCCTGGGCCAGACGGTCACTTCGGGCATCGTGTCCGCGCTCGGCCGCAGCGGCCTGCGCGGGCTGGAATACCAGAACTTCATCCAGACCGATGCCTCGATCAACCCCGGAAATTCCGGCGGTGCGCTGGTCAATTTGCGCGGCCAGCTGATCGGCATCAACACCGCCATTTTTACGCCCAGCGGTGGCAATGTCGGCATCGGCTTTGCGATCCCGGCCAGTACCGCGCAATACGTGATGAATCAATTGGTCGAGTACGGCGAGGTCCGGCGCGGCAGCCTGGGTGTCAACGTGCAGGATCTGGACGGGCAAATGCGCGAAGCGCTCGGAACCGACGGCGTCGATGGGGCCGTGATCACGCGGGTGTTGCCCGAAAGCGCAGCCGACAAGGCCGGTCTGCAGCCGGGTGACGTGATCCTGGAGCTCGACGGTCGGCCGGTCAACAACGCGCAGGGCCTGCGAAATATCGAGGGCTTGCTGGCCATTGGCAGCGAGGTTCGCGTCGACTACTGGCGAGCCGGCCGCGAGCGCACAACCCGGGTCGAAATCGTCGAGGATCTCGACGCTCGAATCTCCGGCCAGCGCCTGGACCAGCGCCTCGATGGCATGGTTTTGGTCCGCCTGCCCGAACGCGCCGCCGAGCGTGGCCTGCGCGGCGTGCTGGTCGAGGAGGTTCGGCGCAACACGCCGGCGCGCCAGGCCGGCCTGCGCGGCGGCGACCTGATCGTCGCCGTCAACCGCGAAGTCGTCGGCAACCTGCGCGACTTGCGCAAGCAGTTTCCGGTCTCCGAAGACCGCGCACTGGAATTCGAAATCCGGCGCCGCGGGCGCGCCTACCGGGTATTGATCGAATAGCCTGGGTTCAAGCCGCGACAGGCCGGGCAACACAAAGGATAGGAACGCAGCTGCAGATTAAAATTCGACGACCCGGGTCGCACGCTTCGTCTGGGCACATTACAATCAGAAGAGTATTGACACCACGAACTTAAAAATTGCAACGGAGAGAGTCGAATGCCGATTAAAGTCGCGATCAATGGATATGGCCGCATTGGCCGCAACATACTGCGAGCGCTTTACGAATATGGGCGCAACGATGAAATCCGGATCGTCGCGGTCAATGACCTGGGCGACCCGAACACCAATGCCCACCTGACCCGTTTCGATACCACGCACGGTCGCTTCGATGCCGAAGTATCGGTCGAGGGCGATTCGATGATCGTCAACGGCGACCGCATCAAGGTGCTGGCCGAGCGCGACCCGTCGAAACTTCCCTGGCGCGATCTCGGCGTCGACGTGGTCATGGAATGCACCGGCTTTTTCGCCAGCAAGGAAAAGGCCTCGGCGCACCTGGCCGCCGGTGCACGCAAGGTTCTGATCTCGGCCCCGGCCGGTAAGGATCTGCCCACCATCGTGTTCGGCGTCAACCACGACATCCTCACCGCCGACGATCACGTCGTCTCCAACGCCTCGTGCACCACCAACTGCCTGTCGCCGATGGTCAAGCCGATCAATGACGTCATCGGTCTCGAGTCCGGGCTGATGACCACGATCCACGCCTTTACCAACGACCAGGTGCTGACCGACGTCTTCCACACCGATCTGCGGC
This sequence comes from Wenzhouxiangellaceae bacterium, assembly GCA_032251235.1. Classification (GTDB taxonomy): domain Bacteria; phylum Pseudomonadota; class Gammaproteobacteria; order Xanthomonadales; family Wenzhouxiangellaceae. The sequence continues at coordinate 5,281 of JAVVET010000022.1, read as the reverse complement.
GCGCACGTTCGGCCACCATGAGCCAGATCCCGACCAAGACCGGCGCCGCCGCTGCAGTCGGCCTGGTGCTGCCGGAACTCGACGGCAAACTCGACGGCTTTGCGATGCGGGTGCCGACCATCAATGTATCGGTGGTCGACCTGAGCTTCATCGCCAGCCGCGATACCAGCGTCGAAGAAGTCAACCAGACCGTCAAGACCGCCAGCGAAGGCACGCTCAAGGGCATCCTCGGCTACAACGAAGAGCCGCTGGTTTCGATCGACTTCAACCACGACCCCAGGTCTTCGATCTTCGATGCCTCGCTGACCAAGGTCAACGGCCGGCTGGTCAAGGTGCTGGCCTGGTACGACAACGAATGGGGTTTCTCCAATCGCATGCTCGATACCGCGCTGGCGCTGAGCAAGGCCGGCTGATGTCCCTGGCCGCGCACCCTGTTTCCCTGCCGGCCCCGCCGGCGCAGCAGGGCGCGTGTCCAGCACACAAAAAACACGGTGTCTGAAATCCTGAATTCCCGGCATCGCAAACATGCCGAACAAAAGCCAAAACGCCAACCCAGGACCCACCGATGAAAACCATGGATCAAATCGACATACGAAACCGGCGCGTCCTGATCCGCGCCGATCTCAACGTGCCCGTTCGCGGCGGCACGGTGACCTCGGATGCGCGCATCCGGGCCTCGATTCCAACGATTCGGCAGGCGCTGGATTCAGGCGCTGCGGTTATGGTGATGTCGCACCTGGGCCGGCCCACCGAAGGTGAACCGGACCCGGAATACTCGCTCACGCCGGTCGCCGAGAAACTCACCGAGATGCTGGGCGTGCCGGTCGATCTGGTGGTCGACTGGATCGACGGCGTCGATGTCGAACCCGGCCGTTGCGTGCTGCTGGAAAACGTTCGCTTTCTCAAAGGTGAAAAGGCCAACGACCAGGCGCTTGCGAAAAAAATGGCCGCGCTCTGCGATGTGTTCGTCATGGATGCCTTCGCCACCGCTCACCGTGCCCAGGCCTCCACCGAGGGCGTCATCCGGCACGCCGGGATCGCTTGCGCCGGTCCGCTGCTGAGCGCGGAAGTTGCGGCACTGGACAAGGCCCTGGCCGATCCGGCCCGCCCGCTGGTGGCCATTGTCGGAGGCGCCAAGGTCTCTGGCAAGCTGCAAGTGCTCGAAGCGTTGATCGACAAGGTCGACCAGTTGATCGTCGGCGGCGGCATCGCCAACACCTTCCTGGCGGCGGCCGGCTACCGGGTCGGCAAGTCGCTGCATGAACCGGATCTGGTCGATACCGCAAAACAACTCATGGCCCAGGCCAGCGCCAAGGGTGCTGAAATTCCACTGCCCACCGACGTCCTTACCGCCGAGCGCTTCCACCAGGAAGCCCATGCCTCGCTGCGCGATGTCAGTCGAATCCACGCCGACGAAATGATCCTCGACATCGGCCCCGAAACCGCCGGGCACCTGGCCACCATCATCAAGAAGGCCGGCACCGTGATCTGGAACGGACCGGTCGGCGTATTCGAATTCGAATCCTTCCATTCCGGCACCCACGCCATCGCGCACGCGGTCGGTGCCTGCGACGGCTTTACGCTGGCCGGCGGCGGCGACACGATCGCGGCCATCGAAAAATTTCACGTCGCCGATCGAATCGACTACATCTCGACCGCCGGCGGGGCGTTTCTGGAATATGTGGAAGGCATTGAGTTGCCGGCCTTGAAGGCGCTCAGGGGCTGAGCGCCTCGCCGTTGCGTCTTTTTGTCGATTTGTCGTTTCGTTAGTCCGCCGTGCCCGAAGGGAATCCGTCCATCTGGCATTTCAAAAATATGCCTGGGTGGATGCGGAAGGAGCAGGCGCGGGCGGTTGATGCGGCGACCTCGGAGGTTTCTGTGGTTGCTTAGCGGGTGAATTTGGGTCGGCGGGGGGTGGCGGCTTGATTGGTCGATGTCCGGAATGGCGGCGGCGTCTCATGGCTTGATAATCGAGTTGAGAGCGGGCAGATCGGGGCGGTCGGATAGAGTAGAGAGGCGGGATTGGTGGAATTGCAGGTTTTCGCGGAATGCATGATGCAAGACCTGACACGGCTGGGCTAATGGTTGACCCCGGTTTCTGTTCTGACCGAACTCAGGTTGTCGGGTTGGTCAGCTCGCGCAGCGCCTCTTCGAGTTCCTCGAGCTGTTCCTGACTGTCGCCACCGCCGTAGATCAGTTCACCGGAGCTGAACGTGGTGCCGAAGGTTTCGGCGGCGGTGTGGACCTGGCGCAGGGCGCTGGCCAGAAAGTCCCCGTTGAGGCTGGACAGCGGATGGACGAATATGCTCCAGATCAGATTCTGTGCCGTGGCGTAGCGAACGTCGAGCGCGGAGTCGTAATTTGCCTGCAGCATCCGGTACATCAAGGCCTCGCCGAGAATGTCAACCGGAGCGATCGGGGTCATCAGGCGCATGCGGTCGGCGGTTTCGTCGAAGATTGCGAAATGCGGTCTTTCCGCGATCGTGAAACGCACGGAACTGCCATCGATTTCGGCATTCGGATCCACCAGCAGCAGCAATTCTCCCAGCCGGTCGCCGGTCATCGCCGGCGGTGAATCCGGAACGACTTCAGGTTCTTCCTGCGCCGCGAGCGGAGCGGAGCAGCCCAGCACGAGGATCGCCAGGACCGTACCGAAGCGGTTCAACCATGTCTTTGCATTCATCGCCAATCTCCCGCCTGGGGCAGAGCGTGCCTGCCCTCGAACTCGAAGGCTACCTGCAACGAAGGATACCTGCAACTGCTGGGTCCCGTGTCGCGGTGGATCCGGAATTTCCGGTTTGATCAGCCTGCCGAGGCTCCGGTCCGCGCAAATACATGGGGTCACCGATTAGCCCAGGCGTGTCAAGTCTGGTTTTACATCATATGCTGCCTGAGGGTTCGCCCCGCTGGTTCAATTGCTTGCTTTCCCGCCGCAGACGATCCAGCCGCCGAATACTGGACAGATTGCTCGCAATTGCACGCAATGGAAAGGCACAAGCCTAAATATCGGATCGACACGAATCCTGGCCCGATCGCTTGCGATTGGCCGCCGATTTAGCGGTTCAAAACCAATTTCATGCCATTACGCCGCCAAAGTCGTCGTAAGGCCCTTTTTCAGACACGACAACACTACTTGCCGGGCGAGAACAATGCGGCGGCAGCGATTTGGCCTTTCATACATGACTTGCTGAAGTGCCTGGCAAAATTCTGAATCTCGGTCGCATGGGGCTGCCAGAATGAAATGGGCAGGCACTTCTTGAAGATATCGGCCAGCGGAATTTTTGCCGACGAGCTACCGGGTAATGGAAAGTCCCGGGCGCAAATGCCGACTTATCCGCTCTTCAGTTCGATTTTCGCGGTTTGATCCGGATTCCGCCTACGCGAAGTCTGGCGGCGAGGCCATTTCGGGACTGGCGGTGGGTTTTCCGGCTTGTCGGCCGGGCGAGAAGAGCGTGGCGGCAGCGGTCTGGCCTTTCAGGATGGCTTTTCGAAGTGTGCGGCGCACGCCTTCAGCTTGTCCAGCGCGCCCAGCGCATTGGACAAGCCGAATCTCGGTTTCCGGAGCAGGCCATGATCTGGTCTGTGCCTGTCCCGACTCTTCCCGTGTCCAGATGTACGTGTCATGAGTCCATCTCATCGGGCGGCAGCATTCGCGTAATCAAGGCCTCGCAGCACCGGCGGTTCATGTAGCGCGGGACGGGATAGAGGTTGTGGGCTTCCTTCAGTGCAGTCGCGGCGATGGCCGGCACGTCGGCCCGCCTGAGATCGGCCAGGTGGTCGGGTATGCCAAGCTCGCCGTTGAGGTCACGAATGCGCTGGATGAATCCATCGGCCAGTTCGGCGTCGGTCTGGCCCTCGACGTCGGCCGCGCGGGCAAGGTCGGCCATGCGTTTTTCCGCCGACGGGCGCGTGTAGTCCAGCACCTGCGGCATGACGATGGCGTTGGCCAGCCCATGGGGCGTGTGGTAGCGCGCACCGAATTGGTGCGCGATGGCGTGGATATAGCCGACGTTGGCCCTGGTGAATGCGGAACCGGCATAGGACGCGGCAATCGCCATGGCTTCGCGGGCTTCGATGTCGCTGCCGTCGGCGTAGGCGCGCGGCAGGTGACGGGTGATCATGCGCACCGCCGCAAGGGCCAGGCGGTCGGTATCCGGCGCGGCATGGCGCGAGAGATAGGATTCGACGGCGTGGGTCATCGCATCCATGCCGGTGGCGGCGGTCATGCCGGGCGGCAAGCCGAGCATGAGCTTCGGATCCAGCGCCGCGGCGATCGGAACCAGCTTCGGATCGACGACCGGCTTTTTGAGTTGTGCTTCGCGATCCGACAGTACCGCGGCAATCGTGACCTCGGAGCCGCTCCCGGCCGTGGTCGGGATTGCGTAAATCGGAAGTGGCGGCGCTTTCAGCTTCATGATGCCGGTGAGTTCGGCGGCCGGCTTGTTGCCGGTAACCCGCGCTGCGATGACCTTTGCCGCATCCATGGGCGAACCGCCGCCGACTCCCAGCACCGCATCGCAGCCGGCCGACTCGAGTTCGGCCGCGCCGGCGTCGATCAGCGCAAAATCCGGGTCCGGTTCCACCCGGTCGAATACCGTCGTTCGGACGTCCAGCGACGCGAGATGCTTGACGATGGGCTCGATGATGCCAAGCTCGACCAGCGTGGCGTCGGTCACGATGAAAACGTGCCTGGCACCGAACCGCGCGATGGCGCGGTTCAGTTCGCGCGTGCTGTCGGCGCCCACGAACAGCATCGGGCGCGGCGCGGGCATCAGCATCACCAGTCCCTTGAGCGCCAGCATCCTGGCGCGATAAACGAGGGTAAGCATTCCGAACAATGGTCCGGGACCTCGATTGATCATGCTTTCACCGTGTCACATCCAGCAACGAATGGCAGACGATTCCCATCGGGCGATCAATTTCGCGCCGGGAACCACGATCACGCCTAGTTTACGCTCGCGCGGCCGGACACATCGAACGCTATTCGGTGGCTGTCACGACTCGTTGAACTTGACTGGTTTCGCTCCAGCCCCATAACATCGCGGCTACTCCAGACAGTTCGAGGCAGTTTCGGAAAAATCACCCGGATGAGGGTAGATTTTTCTGGTTTGTCCTGCTCTTTTTGCATCGTTTGCGTGGCTTGATCCCGAGCAATTTCCGCAGCGGCCAAACTCCGTTACACTGCGATCTGAAGGGGGAGGCACATCGCCCATCAGGGAGACGATATGGCAGCTTTTCAATGGAAATGGGATCCGGACAATCTCCTCGATCACATTCCGCG
>JAVVET010000021.1:0-46151 GCA_032251235.1 Wenzhouxiangellaceae bacterium | reverse complement strand
ACGACGAAACGACGAAACGACGAAACGACGAAACGACGAAACGACGAAACGACAACCATGGACTATCCCCGATTCCATCTCGCCTTGCCCGTCACCGACCTGGCGCAAACTCGCATCTTCTACCAGGAGGTGCTCGGCTGCACCCCCGGTCGTGAATCCGACAACTGGGTGGACCTGGATTTTTTCGGCCATCAGCTCGTGTTGCACCGGGTCGAACCCGCAGACCATCCAGCCGGTGCGAGCAACGTCGTCGATGGCCACGATGTGCCGGCCGGCCACTTCGGGCCGGTGCTGGAATGGGCGGACTGGGAAGCACTGGCCGAGCGCCTGACGGGCCATGGCGTTGAATTCGTCATCGCGCCTTATTTGCGGTTCGAAGGCCGGGCCGGTGAGCAGGGCACGTTTTTCATCAAGGACCCCAGTGGCAATCACCTTGAATTCAAGACCTTTCGCGATATCGGCATGCTGTTTGCCACTGATCTGGATCGGGAGCCGTGAACGCCGGCGTCGCTTGAATTTTCGTCTGCCACCAGGATTCGAGACCATGAACCAGCGCTTGCCGCTTTTGCTCGCCGGTCTTTCGATGCCGGGATCGGCCTTCGCCTCGGTCGATGAGACCATCGATGCACTGGTCGCGCCGCTTGCCGGCCTGATCGAAAATGTCATTTTGTTGCCGTTGCCGCTCGGAGGCGCGCAGGTGCCGTTCGTCGTTGTTTGGCTGGTGGCTGCAGCGACCGGTTTCACATTCTATTTTCGCTTCATCAACCTGCGCGGCCTGGCCCAGGGGTTTCGACTGGTGCGCGGAGATTTCAATGATCCGAAGGCCGCCGGCGAGGTCACGCATTTCCAGGCGCTGGCCACGGCGCTGTCGGGCACCGTGGGGCTGGGCAACATTGCCGGTGTGGCGATCGCGGTTTCGGTGGGCGGCCCCGGTGCGGTGCCGTGGATGATGCTGGCCGGCTTTTTGGGCATGTCGTCGAAGTTCATCGAATGCACGCTGGGCGTCAAGTACCGGCTGGAACATCCCGACGGCACGGTGTCCGGCGGCCCGATGTGGTACCTGTCGCGCGGCCTGGCCGACCGCGGCCCGGCATTGTCGCGCCTGGGCAGAATCTGCGCCGGCATCTTCGCGCTGTTCTGCATCGGCGGATCGTTCGGCGGCGCCAACATGTTTCAGGCCAACCAGAGCTTCCAGCAGGTGGTCCAGGTCACCGGCGGGGCCGAATCGTGGTGGCTCGGCAAAGGCTGGCTGTTCGGCCTGATCCTGGCGTTTTTCGTCGCGCTGGTGATCATCGGCGGCATCCGCTCCATCGCACGGGTGACTTCGAAGATCGTGCCGATCATGGCGATCGTCTACGTCTCGGCGGCGGTGTTGATCATCGCGGTTCACTTCGACCAGGTCCCGGCCGCGTTCACGCTGATGTTTTCCAGCGCGCTGGGCATCGATTCGGTCGCCGGCGGCGCGCTGGGCGTGCTGGCGATTGGCTTCCAGCGCGCGGCATTTTCTTCGGAGGCCGGCATCGGCTCGGCCGCAATCGCGCATTCGGCGGTGCAAACCGACGAGCCGGTCACCGAGGGTCTGGTGGCGCTGTACGAGCCGTTCATCGACACCATCGTCGTCTGTACGCTGACCGCGCTGGTCATCATTCTGACCGGTGCCTACAGCGGTGCGGCGGGCATGAGCGGCGTGGAGTTGACTTCCGAAGCCTTTTCGACGGTGATCGAATGGTTCCCGCTGGTGTTGGCGCTGGCCGTCATCCTGTTCGCCTATTCGACCATGCTGGCCTGGGCGTATTACGGCATGAAGTGCTGGACCTACCTGCTCGGCCGCTCGGCGGCAAAGGAAAACATCTACAAGAGCCTGTTTCTTGTTTTCGTCGTCATCGGTGCATCGATGCAGCTGGGTGCGGTCATCGGCTTTTCCGACGCCATGATCCTGGCCATGGCCTTTCCCAACCTGCTGGGCATGTACTTTCTGATGCCGGCCGTCAAGCGCGACTTGAACCATTACATGGCGGGCATAAGCGCCCGACAAACCGGGGCAACGGCAGAAAAATCCGCAAAACCGTAAGCCACTCTCGTCAGCCGGCCACAGCCAATGCCAGGCAAGCGACCAAGCGACCAAGCGACCAAGCGACCAAGCAGCCGGAATCACGGTATCCTTGCAAGCTTGCATCCCGCGTCTTTTTCCCAGAACCCGTTTTATGTCTCTAATCTCCCTGATCAACGTCGAATTCAGCATCGGCGGCCCGCTGTTGCTCGACCGCGTGAACCTGACTATCGAAGCCGGCGAGCGCGTGGCGCTGATCGGTCGCAACGGTGCGGGAAAGTCGACACTGCTGCGTTTGATCGACGGCGAGCACGTGCCCGATGGCGGCGAAGTTCGACGCCAGACCGGTGTGCGCATCGCGCGCGTGGCCCAGGAAGTGCCCGAGGGCGAGACCGGCAGCGTATTCGACTGCATCGCCCGTGGCCTGGGTGAACTGGGCGACCTGATCCGGGCCTACCACGCCCAGGCCGAGAAGGAATTCGACGCCGACCGCCTGGGTGATCTGCAGACGCGCATCGAGGCCGCCGGGGGCTGGGATGCCGACCGGCTGATCGAGACCGTCATCGAGCACCTGACGCTGGATCCCCAGGCTCGTTTCGAGGAGCTTTCCGGCGGCATGAAGCGCCGCGTACTGCTCGGCCAGGCCCTGGTTTCGCAACCGGACCTGCTGCTGCTGGACGAGCCGACCAACCATTTGGACATCGAATCGATCGATTGGCTCGAAGAGTTCCTGCTCAATTATTCCGGCAGCCTGCTGTTCATTACCCATGACCGGCGCTTCTTGCGCGCGCTGGCCACGCGCATCGTCGAGATCGATCGCGGCCAGCTGACCTCGTGGCCTGGCGACTGGAACAACTACCTGAGGCGAAGAGAAGAGCGGCTGAACGCCGAGGAGCTTGAAAACAAGCATTTCGACAAGAAGCTGGCCGCCGAGGAGGTCTGGATTCGCCAGGGCATCAAGGCCAGGCGCACCCGCAACGAAGGCCGCGTGCGATCGTTGAAGAAGCTTCGCGAAGAGCGCGCCGAGCGCCGTGAAGTTCTGGGACAGGTGCGCATGGACGTGTCGACGGCCGGCAAGTCCGGCAAGAAAGTCATCGAGGCCGAGAACGTTTCCTTTGGCTACGACGGCGAGTCGATCGTCGAGGATTTCAGCACCATCATTTTCCGTGGCGACCGGATTGGCCTGATCGGGCCGAACGGCAGCGGCAAGTCGACGCTGCTCAAGCTGCTGCTGGGGCATCTGCAGCCCGACTCGGGCGAAATCACGCTGGGTACCAACCTGGAGGTCGTTTATTTCGACCAGCACCGCTCGGTGCTGCGCGATGACTGGACCGCAGCCGAAAATGTTTCCGAAGGTCGCGAGTTCGTCGAAATCAACGGCAAGCAGAAGCACATCGTGGGCTACCTGGGCGATTTTCTGTTTACCCCCGACCGTGCCCGCGCACCCATTTCGAAACTGTCCGGCGGCGAGCGCAACCGGCTTTTGCTGGCCAAACTATTTGCCCGGCCTTCGAACCTGCTGGTCATGGATGAACCGACCAATGACCTCGACGCCGAAACGCTGGAACTGCTGGAGTCGATCCTGGCCGATTACCCGGGTACCTTGCTGCTGGTCAGCCACGATCGCGATTTTCTCGACAACGTCATCACCGCCTCGCTGGTGATGGAGGGCAATGGCCGGGTCGGGGAATACATTGGCGGCTATTCGGACTGGAAGCGCCAGGCCCAGCGCGCGGCTGCAGCTGCACAGGCCCGGCCAAAACCGGCTGCCCCGCCCGGGCCTTCGCGCCGGTCGGCGCCGGCCGCCGAGAAGCCGAAGAAGCTCAGCTACAAGCTGGCCCGCGAACTGGAGCAACTGCCGGTCCGCGTCGAACAGCTGGAAAAGCGCATGGCCGAGCTGAGCGCGAAGATGAACGATCCACGCTTCTACCAGGAGTCTGCAGAGGCGATCGCCGGGCTCAATTCGGAGCTCGAAACCGTTCAGGCCGAACTCGATCAGGCCTACAAGCGCTGGGAGGAGCTCGAAAGCCCGGATTGATCCTTGTCGCTCGAGTGGTCGATCGAGGTGCCTCGCGATTCCCGGGCCGGTCGAATATCGAAGTCGTGAACCGCTCGTCGACGCGACCCGGCTCGGCGCCGGGCATGCATATATGCAGGATTCATGAAATTGCGTTAGTGTAGTAGCGAGTCACGATTCGTCGATTGGAAAGGAGTTGCTGTGAGAACGGTTAATTCATTCCCGCATGATGTGATTGAGCAGCCCAACGTCTGGATTCCGATGGCCGACGGCACCCGCCTGGCCGCGCGAATCTGGCGACCGGGCATCAACGATTGCCCGGTCCCGGGTATCGTCGAATACATTCCCTATCGAAAGCGCTTTGGTACCGTCAGCCGCGACGAAACCATGCATCGCTACCTCGCCGGTCACGGCTATGCCTGCGTTCGGGTCGACCTGCGCGGCAGCGGCGAGTCCGAAGGCGTGCTCGAAGACGAATACCTGCAACAGGAACTCGACGACGGCTGCGAAATCCTGCGCTGGCTGGCCGACCAGTCCTGGTGCACCGGCAGTATCGGCATGATGGGTATTTCCTGGGGCGGCTTCAACGCGCTGCAGATCGCGGCCATGCAGCCGCCGGAACTGAAAGCCATCGTGGCCGTATGCGCCTCCGATGACCGCTACGCCGACGACGTCCACCATATGGGCGGCTGCCTTTTGGGCGACAACATCTCCTGGGCGTCGGTCATGTTTGCCTATAACTCGATGCCGCCGGACCCGGAGCTGGTCGGCGACCAGTGGCGGGAGATGTGGTTCGAGCGTCTGAACGGCAGTGGCCTGTGGCTGAAAAAATGGCTGAACAACCAGCGCCGGGATGAATACTGGAAGCACGGATCGGTTTGCGAGGACTATTCCGCGATCCAATGCCCGGTCTACTCGGTCAGTGGCTGGGCCGACGGCTATTCGAACGCCACCTTTCGCTTGATGCGAAACCTCAAGGTGCCGCGCAAGGGTCTGCTCGGGCCGTGGAGTCACAAGTACCCGCACCTGGGCATACCCGGCCCTGCAATCGGGTTTTTGCAGGAGTTGCTGCGCTGGTGGGACCGCTGGCTCAAGGACAAGGAAACCGGCATCATGGATGAACCGATGCTGCGGGTCTGGATGCAGGATTACGCACCGCCCCAGGCCACCCACGAGTGCCGACCCGGGCGCTGGGTGGCCGAACCGGAATGGCCCAGCGACAATATCGAAAATCGGATCTATGCCTTGTCGCGCTACCGCCTGGTTGACCCGGGTGTGGAGCCGGAGCCGTTTCAACACTCGGTGCAATCGCCACTGTCGGTTGGGCTGTTCGCCGGCAAATGGTGCTCTTACGGTGTTGGGCCCGACCTGGCCCACGACCAGCGCGAGGAGGATGGCGGTGCGCTGGTATTTCAGTGCGATCGGCTCAAGAAAGAATTCGAGATCATGGGGGCTCCGTGCGTGGACCTGGAAGTGGCCGCCAACCAACCGGTTGCGATGATCGCTGCACGGTTGTCCGACGTGGCGCCCGATGACAAGGCAGAGCGGGTCACCTACGGCCTGTTGAACCTCACGCATCGATACGGCAGCGAAGAACCGCATCCGCTTGAGCCGGGCAAGCGCTACCGCGTGCGCATCGAAATGAACGGAATCGCGCACAAGTTCAACGCCGGCCACAAGGTCCGGCTTTCGCTGTCGACCTCGTACTGGCCGCTGGCCTGGCCGCCGCCAAGGCCCGTTCGGCTGGAGGTCTTTACCGAAAACTGCAACCTGGTGCTGCCCGAACGCAGACCCAGAACATCGGATGAAAAGCTGCGCCAGTTCGGCCCGCCCGAAATCGCGCCGCCGCCGGCCAAGACCAGGATCGAGCCCGAGCATCACAACTGGACCGTGTATCGCGATCTCGCCACCGACAAGTCCACGCTGCACGTGATTGATGACCGCGGCCGTTACCGGCTCGACGATATCGACCTGGTCGTCCAGGGCTGGGCCGAGGAGAAGTATTCAACGGTCGCCGGCGATTTCGAGTCGCCGCGGGCCGAGGTGCTCTGGGAGCGACGCCTGGAACGAGGCGACTGGAAGATCCGCACCGTGACGCACACGGTGCTGACCTCCAACCCGGAGCAGTTCCTGTTGCACGCCAACATCGACGTCTATGAAAATTCGGAAAAAGGCGAAAAGCGCGTGTTTTGCGCCGACTGGGACGAAGCGATCGACCGCGACCTGATTTAGACTGCCGGATTTGCTGCCTTTTCGAGCCGGTTTGGCAGCGATGTCTGACCCCCCCCCGAATGCAAAACCGGATTGTAGGCTTTGATTGAATCCGGCTGCCGGATCAATCCTTGCCGGGCAGGCATCAATATCGTGCAGAAATTAGCTGGCAGCGCCGCTTGATCGCGCCGGTTCGATTCGATGCGATGGCACCCGTGGGGCGCCGATCATCACAGATTGTCGGGCAGGAAGGTCGTGATTCAGCGTTGCCCGGCCCGATCAATCATTCGGGCAGTTCGCGCCCGCCGAGCAGGTCCTGGTATTCGGGGTGTCGCTTGATCCACGAGGCCACGTAGGGGCAGCTGGGGATGACCCGCAGATTTTGTTCGCGCGCATGGTCGAGCGCGGTTTTGGTGATATCGGCGGCGATGCCGCGGCCTTCGAGCGCCGGTGGTACGAAAACGCGGGTCATCGTGATCACATCATCGTCCAGCGTGTAGTCGAGCTGGCATTCATGATCGTCGATTTCGGCGATAAAACGATTGTCTTCCGGGTCGTGCCTGATTTCGTAAGTCATGTCTGGCCTCCTATTTAAGGTAGCGCGTGCGGATCGTGGCGGGAATGTTTTTCAGGCCGCGGATGACCGGCCCGGCGTCATCGGTTTCGACATCCATGACGACGTAGCCGACGTCGGGCAACGTCTGCAGGTATTGCCCGGCAATATTGATGCCGGCTTCCGACAACACGTTGTTGATGGCCTGCAGCACGCCGGGTTCATTGCGGTGAATATGCATGATGCGACGGGCCGTGGCATGTTCGGGCAGGTTGACCTGCGGGAAATTCACCGCGCCGCTGGTCGAGCCGTTGTCCGAATACAGCGCCAGCTTGGTGGCCACGTCGATGGCGATGTTCTGCTGGGCCTCGAAGGTGCTGCCGCCGATGTGGGGCGTGAGCAGCACGTTGTCGAATTCGCGCAACTCGCTGATGAACTCTTCGTCTTTCGAGGCCGGCTCGGATGGAAATACATCGATCGCGGCGCCGGCCAGGTGATCGCTTTCGATGGCCTGCGCCAGCGCAGGAATGGAGACGACCTTGCCCCGGGACGCGTTAATCAGGTGCGCGCCTGGCCGCATGCGGGCCATCTCGCCGGCGCCGATCAAGCCCTGGGTCTGGCTGGTGTCGGGAACGTGCAGCGAAACCAGGTGACTGGCCTGCAGCAGATGGTCCAGGCTTTCGACCGGCTCGGCGTTGCCCAGCGGCAGTTTGCGTACGATGTCGTGATAAATCACGCGCATGCCCAGGCCTTCGGCGAGGATGCCCAGCTGCGAGCCGATGTGGCCGTAGCCGACGATGCCCAGCGTCTTGCCGCGCACTTCGAACGAGTCCTTGGCACTCTTGAGCCACTTGCCGCGGTGGGCGCCGGCGTTTTTGGCCGGGATGCCGCGCATCAGCATGATGATCTCGGCCAGTACCAGCTCGGCCACCGAGCGGGTGTTAGCATACGGCGCGTTGAATACCGGAATGCCCATGTGCCGGGCGGTTTCGAGCTCGACCTGGTCGGTGCCGATGCAGAAGCAGCCGACGGCGGTGAGTTTGTGTGCCTGTTCGAGAATGCTTGCAGTCAGTTGGGTTCGCGAGCGAATGCCGAGGAAATGCACGTCGGCGATTTTTTTTGCCAGCTCGGCCCGGGGCAGGGCCGCCGGCAGCGTCTCGACTTGCGTGTAGCCGGCTTTGCGGAAACACTCGACGGCTTGTTCCTGGATGCCTTCGAGCAGCAGGATTTTGATTTTTTCCTTGGAAAGCGAAAGGTTTCGCTGAGTCATTGAATTCCGGGACCATTATGGATACCTTCATCATAGTCGAGATGCCGGTGCCGGTATTCAACAGCAAACCGAAATCAGATGAAGCCCTGAAGACCGACGAGCCTGGCGAGAATGGCCTTTAATTCGGGTTTAAAGCTGTCAATGACCCGCAATAACTGGAGTAGACACGATTCCATGGATGACTTTAGCGATCTCGAACACCTGAGCGATCCAGCCTCGCTGGAGCATTACGGACGCGACTGGACGCGCTTCTGGCAGCCGGCGCCGCGCGCCGTGGTCTTTCCACACACAAGCGATGAAGTGGTCGAACTGGTGGGCTGGGCACGGCGCGAGAAGGCCGCGCTGGTACCGTCGGGCGGCCGCACCGGTCTTTCCGGCGGCGCGGTTGCCGGCAACGGCGAAGTCGTGGTTTCATTCGAGAAAATGCGCGCGGTTTGCAGCCTGGATGAAACCGAACCGTCGATGACCGTCCAGGCCGGCCTGCCGGTCGGCGAACTGCAACGCCGGGCTGCCGATGCGGGCTTGTACTACCCGGTCGACTGGGCGGCCGCCGATTCCAGCCAGGCCGGCGGCTCGGTCGCTACCAACGCCGGCGGCATCCGCGTGCTGCGTTACGGCATGACCCGCGACTGGGTGCGCGGCCTGACTGTCGTGACCGGCACCGGCCAAGTGCTGGAGCTGAACCGGGGCCTGGTCAAGAACAACGCGGGTTTCGATCTGCGCCACCTGATGATCGGCAGCGAGGGCACGCTCGGATTGATCACCGAGGTCATCTTCGGGCTGACCACCAAGCCGCCGGCTCGCTCGGTCCTGCTGCTGGCGTTTTCCGGCCTGGACGCCATCATGCCGGCATTTCGGGCCTTGCGCGCCGGTCTCGATCTGTCGGCCTTCGAATTCTTCGATGCCGCCAGTGCCGCCTGCGTGGCCGCCGCCACCGGCAGGACGCTGCCGCTGGAATCGGCGGCGCCGGTATATGCCGTCGTCGAATTCGATGATCCCGACGAGAGCCGACAGCCCGATGCCCTGGCAATTTTCGAGCGCCTGGCCGACGATGGCCATGTCGTTGACGGCCTGATCAGCCAGAGCCAGGCCCAGGCCGCGGAGCTATGGCACTGGCGCGAGGCCATCAGCGAGTCGATCGCCGAACATATCCCCTACAAGAATGACCTGTCGGTACGGGTTTCGGCGGTGCCCGGTTTTCTGCGCGAACTCGACCGCATGGTCGGCCAGCGCTACCCGGATTTCAAGGTCGTGTGGTTCGGCCACATCGGCGACGGCAACCTGCATATGAACGTGCTCAAGCCCGAAAGCTGGAGCATCGATGCGTTCCGGGCTGCCTGCGACAAGCTCAGCCCGGCGGTGTTCGACCTGGTCGGACGCCACCACGGCAGTCTTTCGGCCGAGCATGGCATTGGCTTGCTCAAGCGCGACTACCTGGAACGAATCAAATCGTCGGCAGAGATGGATTTGATGCGCTCGATCAAGCAGGCGTTCGACCCCGATGGCATTCTGAACCCGGGCAAGCTGCTGCGCGATTAAGCGCAGCAGCAGCCGGCCGGCAGCACGGGCGGCTTTGCCCGTGCAAGCCCGTCCCCGCTATTCCGGTCTTTATAAGGTCGCCAATTCCCGATGACACCGGTTGGACCCGAAACGACCCCGGGCCGATCATGGCTTGCCGATTCAGATTTGAAATGATATGGATATGAAAAATTCACGGATTTTCCGGATGCTTCCGATTGTGTTGTGGGCCTTGTTGGGCTGGAACAGTGCGGTTGTCGAGGCGCAGGCGGATGATTTACAGGCTGTTGATCTGCCGGATCTGGAAAAGGCCCTTGAGCAACATGAACTCGGGCTGATCCGGGCGTGGCTCGATTCTCTCGATGGCGAGCGCGGACCGACTGCCGATGAACTGCGCGCGCGCGCCTGGCTTGCCCACCATGACGGCCAGATCCGCCGGGCCAATCAACTGATCGACCAGGCGGTCGAGCTTCGACCCGAACGACCCGATTTGCGCCTTGACCGTTCGCGCCTGAGATCGGCGATGCTCGACGATGTCGGGGTGTTCAAGGCCTTGCGCATTGCCCGTCGGGTTCGCGAAGATCTGGAAAATGCGTTTGAAGCCGACCCCGAGAACGTCGCTGTCTTGCGGGCTTTGATGGTGTTCCACCGCAAGGCGCCGGCGATTGCCGGCGGCGACGATCAACGCGCCCGTCAGTTGGGCGAGCATCTGGATCGCCTGGCACCGGCACACGCAGGATTTGACCGCGCCCGCCGGCTGGCAGCGCAGGACCGGCCCGGGCAAGCCCTGAAGGAACTGGCCGTAGCGATCGACCAGGCCGGCAGCGTGCCGCTGGAATGGCGCAGCTTGCACGCATCGCTACTGCGGCAACGGCAATGCTTCGACGAGGCGTTGGCGGTTCTGGATGCGATGCTGGCCGAGTCTCCGGCATTTGGTCCGGCCTGGTACGAACTGGGACTGATCAGCGACCATTCCGGCCGACATACCCGGCGTGGTATCGAGGCACTGGGGCGCTATCTCGAATTGCCCTACTGGCCCGGTGACCCGGACCCGGCCCAGGCCTGGTGGCAGTTGGGGAAACTGTATCAGCGCGCTGGTCAGTGGGCTCAGGCCGTGCAGGCGCGGGCGCGGGCGCTGCAACTGGACCCGGATCTGGCCGACGCCTAGCAGCCTGTCGGACTTAGCGCTGATCTGTAGTTGATGTACTGCCGCGGAAAAGCCGGATTGGGCCAGATTCCTGGCTCTTTTTTGTTAAATAAACTCACTATTCGCCTCAAAGAGTCAAAAAATCTGGCTCCAACCGGCTTTCTCTCAGCGAAGATCGGTCAAGTCCGACAGGCTGCCAGCGTGCGCTGGAACAGATCGAGCGGCGCAAAAGCTCGAGTGTTTGAATGCCCGCATCTGCAGGTCGGGTGGCAAAGTGGCTGGATTCCGGCCACGGGAACGCGGCGCAGTTGAGCGTCGTTGACGAAAATCGCCAATCAAAATCGCCAATCAGGATCGTCGATCAGGAATGCTAATTAACATTGCCATTTCGCGTCGACAATGACGATCGTGGATGACCAGCAGACAGCTTCTTTAAGCGTCCTGCTGTGGCGGCTTCGACATCACCATCATGGTCAGTTTTGCCACGGCAACCAGTTTGCCCTGGTCGCCCAGAATGTGAATTTGCCATAGCTGCGTCGAGCGGCCCGCATGCACCCGTTCGGCCCGCGCCACCACGATGCCGTCGCGCTGGCTCCTGATGTGATTGATCGCCAGTTCCAGGCCGACCGCGTGGCGATCGGTTCCCTCCAGCTCGATGGCCGCGGCCATGCTGCCGACGGTTTCGGCCAGCGCGGCGGTCGCACCACCGTGCAGGATTTTCATCGGCTGCAGGTGGCGCGCATCGACCGGCATGGTGGCTTCCAGGAAACCGCGGCCGAAGTCGGTGAATTGAATGCCGAGCGTTTCCATCAGCGTTCCGGGAACGTATGCGTTCATCCGGTCAAGGGCCTGTTGTTTGTCCATGGTGATCTCTTGGATGATTTTCTGGATGATTTTCTGGGTGGCTTTCGGTGTGCGGATGACCATGCCGGCCGCGAGACGCGGCCAATCTGCAGCAATGAATGATCCTCGGTTTTCTCAGCCTTCGTCCGGGTGCTGCCGGGTTTTATAGTCTTCGGCCAATTCCTTTTGGACTTGCGGCGGAACCGCCTCGTAGTGCGACAGTTCGACCACGAAGCGGCCTTCGCCGCCGGTCAGGCTCTTGAGTTCGGTCGGGAAGTCGCTGATGGCCGACAGCGGTATGGCCGCCGAGACCTGTGTAAAGCCACCGCGCAGGCTGTCGGTGCCCTGGATTCGGGCGCGTTTGGAAGCCAGCAGGCTGGTGATGTCGCCCATGACCGAGTCGGCAATCATGACGTCGAGATCGACGATCGGCTCGAGTATCTGGCCGCCGGCGTGTTCGATGGCTTCGAGCAGCGCCTTGCGCCCGGCGATGACGAATGCGATTTCCTTGGAGTCGACGCTGTGATGCTTGCCGTCGTAGACTGTCACTTCCAGGTCCTGCAGCGGAAAGCCGGCAATGGCGCCGCCGTCGAGCACCTGCCGCACGCCTTTTTCGACCGCAGGGATCAAGCTGGTGGGGATCGCGCCGCCGACGACCTCGCTGGCAAAGCGAAAGCCTTCGCCGCGAGCCAACGGCCGCACGCGCAGAAAGACCTCCCCGAACTGACCGGCGCCACCGGTCTGCTTTTTGTGCCGATAGTGGCCTTCGGCCGTTCGCGTGATCGTCTCGCGGTAGGCGATTCGCGGTGGCCGGGTTTCGACCTCGGCACCGTAACGGTCTTGAATACGTTCGAGCAGCACGCGCAAATGCATCTCGCCGAGACCGCGGATTACCGTTTCATTCAGTTCCTGGTTGTGCTCGACCTTGAAGCAGGGGTCTTCTTCGGCGGTTCGATCCAGCGCGTTCGACAGTTTCTGTTCCTGGCCGCGGGTCTTCGATTTGATGGCCAGGCCGAACATCGGCTGCGGAAAATCGATCGGCTTGAGATAGAAGTGGTCTTCGTCGTGGTTGTCGTGAAGAATGGCGTCATAGTGGATTTCGTCGATTTTTCCGACCGCGCAGATGTCACCCGGGATGCCTTCGTCGGTTTCGACATGCTCGCTGCCCTGGATGCGATACAAGTGCGCGATCTTGACCGGCTTTCGGGCGTTGTCGATATACAGCAGGTCGCCGGGATGCAGCGTACCCTGGAAAATCCGGAATATCGACAGCTTTCCGGCATAGGGGTCATTGACGATCTTGAATACGTGGGCGAGCACATGCGCATTCGGGTCGGGCGCGGCGGTCACCTTTTGATCCTCACTGCCGGCGCGAAAGCGCGGTGGGTTGCCTTCCTCGGGGCTGGGCAGCAGCCGTTCGATGAATTGCAGCAATTGCCTGCAGCCGGCGCCGGTGCGCGCGGAGGTGAAGCAGATCGGCACGAGATGGCCCTGGCGAAGGGCGATTTCAAAGGCGTCGTGCAATTCCAGCTGTGAAATCTCATGGCCCTCGAGATACTTGCCCATCAGATGTTCGTCGACTTCTACGACCTGGTCGACGATCTGTTCGTGGGCGTCGGACAGCGAAAAAATGTCGGTTTTGCCGTTCTCGTGAAAAAAACAGTCGCTGACCGTGGTGAAGTTTTCTGCCGGCAGGTTGACCGGCAGGCACTGTGGACCGAACTCTTCGCGAATCTCGCGCACCAGGGCTTCCAGGTGCGGCTCGTCGGCGTCGATGCGGTTGATGACGATCATCCGGCACAGGCGCCGCTGGCGCGCTCTGCGCATCAGGCGCCGGGTCGACATTTCGATGCCGTTGTTGGCATTGATGACGATGGCGGCGGTCTCCACGGCGCTCATCGCTGCCAGCGCCTGGCCGCGAAAGTCGGGGTCGCCGGGTGTGTCGATCAATTGGACCCGGGTGCTGCCGGCAGAAAAATACATCAGCGCGCTGTCGAGCGAGTGCTGGTATTTTTTTTCCAGCGGGTCGAAATCGGTCAGCGTATCGCCGCGTTCGAGCGTGCCGGCCTGGCCTTTCGCGCCGGACTCGACCAGCAGTTGCTCGGCCAGCAGGGTCTTGCCGCTGCCCGAATGTCCGAGCAGGGCAATGTTGCGAATATCAGCAGTGTTTGAACCAGGCATTGTGCGAAACTCCGGTTTATAAGCTTTAAGGCATCCTAATCCAGATCACCGGGTCAGGACAATCCAATTTGCGATTGCTGCCCAGCCGTCAGGCGAATTCATCGTTGTTCGAATGTTCCACGGAGTCGGTCTCCGATTGACTTCCCCCGGCATTCTCACGTTCAGAGTCGATTCAGCGTCGCTCGCATAAAGTGAAAGCTGACTGGCACAGCAGTGGCTACCAAGGAGATCAAAATGAAAATCCGAAATTCAGTTTCAGCCGGTTTGACCGCAGCTTCGGTGCTCTGGGCCGGGATGGCGATGGGGCAGAGCCCGGTTCATTATGTTTACGCGCCGGTGGTCGATGTCGAGCCGGTCTACCGTACCGAGCAGGTGCCGGTCGAACGCGAGGTGTGCTGGCAGGAACGCGGCTATCGCCACTCACGCGGTGGTTCGGCCACCGGTACCATCGCCGGCGCCATTGTCGGCGGCGTCATCGGCAACCAGTTCGGCGGCGGCTCGGGCAGGAAGGCCTTGACGGTGGCTGGTGCGGCACTCGGGGCTTCGGTAGGTCATGATGCCGGCAAAAGCCATCGCCGTGGTGGCCCGGTCAGCTACGAACGCTGCGAAGTCCAGGTCGATTACGAGAGTCGCAGTTACACCTCCGGCTACCGCGTGCAGTACGAATACCAGGGCGAAATCTATCAGACCCGCACCCGAAGCCGGCCCGGCGAGGTGATTCGGCTGGAGGTGGCGGCGCGACCGGTCGGCTAGTCCCACGTCGCGGCCGGGTATTAGTCCCGCGCCGCGACCGGGCTTGGCTCCAGGCATTGGGAATACCGCGGTGGCTGCGATCCGGCGATAAACGGGATGGCGCGCGCGTTGGGACAGCGCTCGTCGGCCAGCGTCGGCGACGGCCAGTCGGTCCAGTACCACTCCAGCGTCGACGGCCAGGAACTGCGAACAGCTGAATTCGGCAGCATGTCGAACATCCTGGCCCAGATCGGCATGGCCGAGGCCGCGCCGCTGACCCCGGCCGGCTGATTGTCGTCGCGGCCCACCCAGACCACGCCCAGCCATTGGCTGGTGAAGCCGGCAAACCAGGCATCGCGGCGGTCGCTGGTGGTGCCGGTTTTGCCGCGAATCGACGCCGAACGGGCCGCACTTTGCTGCAAGCGCGGTTTCAGCGTACGCGCCGTGCCGCGTTCCACGACCTCTGCCAGCGCAAAATCAAGCAGCGCCAGCGCTTCGCGATCGCGTATCGGGCGCAGGCGGATCGGATAGCGGGCGATCGGTTTGCCGCGGCTGTCGACAACGTCGGTAATGGCCCGCAACGGCGTCGAATAGCCGCCGGCGGCCAGCGCCTGGTAAATCTGGGTCACCTGCAATGGAGACAAATCGATCGCGCCGAGAAACGCCGCCGGGTGGCGTGCCTGGCCCGGTGCCACGCCCAGCTGTTCGAGCAGGCGAAACAGTGGCTCAACGCCGATCTGCAGACCGATTCTGACGGTGGCCTGGTTGTAGGAGTTGGCCAGCGCGGTCATCAACGGCACCATGCCGTGGCTGGTGCCATCGTAATTGCCGGGCTGCCAGTCGGGCCGCCCCGGCTGCGGCAACGACAATGGCGCGTCTTCGATCGGGGTCACCAGCGAGAACCGGTCAGGATCGGCCAGCGCGAGCAGGTAGACGAAGGGCTTGATCACCGAACCGATCGGTCGGCGCGCATCCAGCGCACGGTTGAAACCAGAGCGCCGCACGTTGCGATCGCCGACCAGCGCGCGCAATTCGCCCGAATCGGGCTGCGCCAGCACGATCGCGCCTTGCAGGCCGGGCGTTTGCTGGTCCAGACCCTCGGTCAGTGCCCGCTCGGCATGATGCTGGGCCGACGGGCTCAGCGTGGTGAAAATGCGCAAGCCCTTTTCGCGCAGGTCCGAATCCCGATAGCCGGCTTTTAGCTGGCGCCGAACCAGGTCCATGAAGGCCGGATGATTGCGGTTGGGCGCCAGGTCGCGCAGCTCGGCTCCCAGGCCGCGCTCGCTGGCCTGCCGATGGGCCTCCGCATCGATCAGGCCGGTTTCGAGAAATACGTCGAGTACCAGGTTGCGGCGTGCCAGCGCTCGCTCCGGATTTCGGGTCGGGTGATACCACGAGGCCCCACGTACCATGCCGATCAAGAGCGCGATCTGATCGGCCGAAAGCGACTGGACCGGCAGACCGAAATAGAATTCTGCGGCGCGTCCGAAGCCGTGGATGGCCTGGTTGCCGTTCTGGCCAAGGTAGACGTCGTTGAGATAGGCCTCGAGTATTTCGGACTTGCTGAAACGTGCCTCGAGGCTGATCGACATGATGGCCTCGTTGAACTTGCGCAGTATGCTTTTCTCGGATGTCAAAAACAGGTTCTTGACCAGCTGCTGAGTGATGGTGCTGCCGCCCTGGCCGATATCGCCGGAGCGAAGGTTGCTCCACAGGGCGCGCAGGATGGCTTTTGGATCGAGACCGTGGTGGTGCCGGAACTGGCGGTCTTCGACAGCCTGGATCCCGGCAACCAGCAAAGGCGGCAATTCTGCGATCGGCACCAGCGTGCGGTCGCGGTCGTCGAGCGGCAGCAGGCTGCCGAGTTCGGCCGGCGGCAGGCGAATCAGGTCGACCGGCTTGCCATCGGCGTCGACCAGCTCGGAAATCCGCCCCTGCGAAAGGCTCAGGCGCAGCTGGCGCGCGGCCTGGCGGCCGTCGGCGAACCTGAGTTCGGGCAGCACCAGCTGGAATTGATTGCCGCCGCGCGCATATCGACCCGGCAACAGCGGCAAACTTTCGAGCATTCCGGCTGCGCGCAGTTCAAGTTCCAGGTCGGCGCTGGAAAGCAGGCGCTCGGGATAGAGCTCCAGCGGCCTGGCATAGACGCGGCCGGCCTGGGTCCATTGGCGCTCGGCGAAGCGATTGGAAGCTTCTCGATCAAGGTACCAGGCCCACGGTCCAAGGCAGCCAATCATGATCCCAAGCGCGAACGAGAGCATGATCCGGAGATATCGGCCAAACCGGGACTTTTCGGTTGCCTTTTGCTTGGGCTTTTGGGCCGGTCGGCGTGGCCTGGCGCTCATGAGTGCATGCAAAAAGCAGGGCGATGGCCGATAATGGGCGGCTGTTTGGTGTTGAATTCGGTCATCATGGTTGTTCATTATAAATTCGGCTTGCCCGGCGTGCTTGTACCTGCATTTGCGCGCGGTCCGGGCATTGCCGGTCGCAACCTTTCGATGCCGTCGATTCTTCAGTCGATTTCCGGGGCGATGTCATGACGACTTCCGGGGACGATGCCGAGATGAGGTCGCTTGAGCCGAGCCGGCAACATGACGATGAGCCAACGATCGATGCGCCGCAAGTCGTGATCGCGGTCTGGCGTCAGCAGCTTCAGGCACCGGACCCGGCCTGGCTGGATGAGCTGATGATGAAAGTTGGCGTCAAAGGGCTTTGCCCCACGCTGGTTGGAATCGGGGCCAGGGGATCGGTCGACCCGCTTGAACATCAGTTCGAGCCCGGTCCGAGAGTGCTGGAAGAAATCGCCGCGGCCTGGCCCGATCGGCCGGTGCTGCTGGTCCGGGCCGGTTTGCAGTTGCCGCGGCGGCTGGCTTCAATCGTCCGGGAACTTGTCCGTCTGCCGCGAGATTCGGCGCCTGTTGTTTTTCCAGGCAGCTACCAGTCCCGGGTCGATCCCCTGGCCGGCATGACGCTGGACGGCGTCGACGTCGACAGCCTGGTTGGCTGGTGTAGCGACCGGCATGGTCAATGGCTGGACGCGCCGCCAGCCGACTGCCTGTTTTTGCCGCCCGCACAGGTGGCTGGCAACCCGCTGGACCCCGACTTTGGAACGTCGCTGTTGATCGACGACGGCTACGTTGTCGATCGTGAGCCTGCGCCCGAGCCTTTGAACGAAAGCGGACATTGGGCGCCGGAAGATATCGTGCTGGGTCATTTACGCATGCGCGTCCAGCACTTGCTGGACGAACAAGTGCGCGCCTTGCCGGCACGCGACGACCGGCCGGTGACGCTGCACGTGACGCATAGCTGGGGCGGCGGTATTGAGCGCTGGATCGAGGATTTTATCGATGCCGACGATGCCGGCCTGAACCTGGTGCTGGTCGCGGTCTCCGACCATCGCAAGCAATACTGCGGGCGCATGTTGAAACTGTGTGCGGCGGGCCCCGATCGCGGTGTCATTCGCGAATTTGCGATTCGGCCGTTCATCCAAAGCTGCGAAGCGCAGCACCGCGAGTACCAGGCCTGCCTCGATGAGATCATCCGGTGCTTTGGCGTGAGCCGGATCATTGTCTCGTCAATGATCGGTCACAGCCTGGAATGCCTGACCCGGCCGCTGCCGACGCTGCAGGTTCTGCACGACTTTTTCCCGGTCTGGCCGCTGCTGGACGACGACCCCTTGGCCGAACTGGCCGCGGCTGGCGATGACCCGGCCCGCGCGCGGCGTGCCGGGCTTGCCCGGGTCGGTGATGCCTTGCGGCTGCAGCCGCGCGATCCGGCGTTCTGGGAATTGCTGGCCAGCCGCTGGACTGCTGCGGTCAGGGACCACGATGTGCAATTGATCGCCCCGAGCCGGCATGTCATCGAGCGCTGGCAGGCCCTGTGCCCAACGGCCGGCTTGACGATCCAGCGCCTGGCGCATGGGTTTCGACCCTTTGACGATGTCCCGGCCTCTCCTCGGCCGGACCTGGATGAACCATTGCGCCTGGTGATTCCCGGCCGCCTGACCCGCGGCAAGGGCTTGCGCCTGTTGGCCGAGGCGCTGCCGGAATTGCGCAAGCTGGCCCGGCTCACGGCATTGGGTTGCGGCCGCGAATGCCTGGAACTGCTCGGCCAGCCGGGGATCGATCTGATCCTCGATTATCGCCACCAGGACCTGCCGCGCCGGATTGCCCAGTTGCGGCCGCACGCGGCGCTGTTGCTGTCGACAGTTCCGGAAACCTGGAGTTACACCTTGAGCGAGATGCGCGCTTTGGGCGTCGTGCCGATTGCGACCCGTATCGGCAGTTTCCCGGAGCGTATCGAGCACGGCGAGGATGGCTTTCTGATCGACCTTTCCGCCGAGGCCCTGATCGATCGGGTTCGCCGGCTCGATGACGATCGGCAAGGCTTGCGCGAAATGGCGGACCGAACCAAACCAGGCCGCCGGCCGGCCGAGGTGGTTGCCGAGATCGACGGCCTGGTTCCGGCAGCGACCAGGCCTGCCCGGCCATTTCTTGCCATGGGCATCGACGCGGCCGGCCAGTCGCGGCTGGCTGGATTGCTGGCGGATGCCGAAGCCGAGCGCCGCCGGGCCGGACGCGACAATCGTCGGATCAGCGTCGAACTGGAGCGCCGAACGCGATGGGCCGAGAAAATCGAGCGCCAGTTCCAGCAGCGCCTGGGCTGGATTCGGTCGCTGGAATCGGATCTGGAGCAGGCGCGGCGTGATCACGCATCGGTCCAGGTGCAATTCGAACAGCGCAGCGCCTGGGCCGAATCACTGAATTCCGAGCTTGAAACGGTTCGAAGTGATTTCGGTCGCTTGCAGCAACAGCATTTGGAAACCCGTGCCGACCTTGAACTGCTGCAGGCAAAAATCGAACGCGAGATCCTGGCCCGGGTCGAAGTCGAGCAAAGCCTGGACCGGTCTCGCGAGCAGTACGAGCAGATCCTGGCAAGCCGCTCCTGGAGGATGACGCGGCCCTTGCGCGTTTTTATTCGCCTGGCCCGTGCGCTGCGCCAGCGTTGCCTGCAAAGCCCTCTGCGCTGGCCCGGCATGCTCGGCCGATTCATGCACCACGCACGGCTGCGCGGGTTCAGACAAACACTGATGATGCTGCAGTCGCCGCGGCCGGAACCGGAAGAGCCTGCTTCGGTGGTCGAGGTTGCACTGCCGGTTCCCGAGCAGCTGGCGCCCCCGGTTACCGCGCCGGCAGTCGAGGCGCCGGAAGTCAGCATCATCGTGCCGGTTTACAACCAGCTGCATTTCACCGCCAATTGCCTGCAAAGCCTGGTTTCGGTCCGCACCCGGACCCAATTCGAAATCATCGTCGTCGATGATGGTTCCAGCGACGGCACGCGCCGCTGGCTCAAGCGCTGCAAGGGTATTCGAACGCTTCGGAATCGTCGTAATCTTGGGTTCATCGGCACCTGTAATCGCGGCGCGGAAATTGCCAGGGGCCGTTACCTGGTGTTTCTCAATAACGACACGTGGGTCACCGACGACTGGCTGGATGCACTGATCGAGCCGATGCGCCGTGATCCCGACGTCGGCATCGTCGGAGCGCGGCTGGTGTTTGCCGACGGCAGCCTGCAGGAGGCCGGCGGAATCGTCTTTTCCGATGCCAGCGGCTGGAATTACGGTCGCGGCGACGACCCGGACCGTCCCCAATACAACTTTGTCAGCGAGGCGGACTATGTTTCCGGTGCCTGCCTGGCGATTGCGCGGGAACGGTTCGGCGCGCTAGGCGGGTTCGATGATTACTACGCGCCGGCCTATTACGAAGACACGGATTTGTGTTTCCGGGTCCGCGAGCAAGGCCTGAAAGTGCTGTACCAGCCGCGTTCGACGGTGATTCATTTCGAGGGTGCAACGTCGGGCACCGATGAATCTTCCGGCGCCAAGCGCTACCAGGCGATCAACCGCGAGAAATTCCGGGCTCGCTGGGCCAAGGCGCTGCAACAGCATCCGGATAACCCGGAACAGGTCGATTCCGGACTGGCCCGCAACTTGCGCTATCGGCGCCTGCCGCAAAAGGCGCTGGTGATCGATGCAGTCACGCCGATGCCGGATCATGATTCTGGCTCGGTACGCCTGTTTGCGTTGCTGAAACTGCTGAACCAGCAAGGTTTCCAGACCAGTTTTATGCCCGAAAATCTGGCCTGGAGCGGCCGCCACTCGATCGATTTGCAGCAAGCCGGCATCGAAGTGCTGAGCGCGCCTTGGGTGACCGATGCGGCCGACTGGCTGTCCGCGCATGGACAGCAGCTGGACCTGGTGATCGTCAGCCGCCATTACGTGCTGGCGCCGTTGCTGAAGATGATCCGAAACGCCTGTCCGAATGCGGCCGTGGTGTTCGATACCGTCGACCTGCATTTTCTGCGCGAGCAGCGCGAGGCCGAGCTGATCGGCACGGCCGCGGCGCGCCGGGCCGCGGCGCGTACCCGCAAGCAGGAGCTCGGCCTGATTGCGGCCTCGGATGCAGCGCTGGTGGTCAGCGAGTACGAGCGCGCTTTGCTCGCCGAGCTGCTGCCGGCGGAAAAAGTGCACGTCTTGTCCAATATCCACTCGCTGGGCGACCCCGGCCAGGCCTTCGAGATGCGCCGTGACCTGTTGTTCGTCGGCGGATTTCAGCACCCGCCTAACGTCGATGCGGCCGAATGGCTGATTGATGAAATTCTGCCGCTGATCGTCGAGCGCTTGCCCGGGATCACGCTGCACCTGATCGGCAGCAAAATGCCCGACCAGCTGGCCTCGCGCCGCGCGCCGGGCTTGCGGGTTCATGGTTTCGTGTCCGATCTTGGTCCTTATCTTGCCGGCTGCCGGGTCTCGCTGGCTCCGCTTCGCTACGGTGCCGGCGTCAAGGGCAAGGTCAACCAGGCCATGAGTTGCGGCCTGCCGGTCGTGGCTACCGCGTGTGCGGCCGAAGGCATGTATACCCGCCATGGTCACGACATTCTGATGGCCGATACGGCTGAGGATTTTGCAGCGCAGGTGGTGCGGCTTTACCAGGACCCGGAGCTTTGGCGGACACTGGCGGACAAGGGTCGTGAAAACGTGCAAAGACACTTTTCGATCGACGCGGCCCGTACTGCCCTAAATGGTCTGCTCGAGGACCTGGCCGAAAGCTCCGGCCGGTAATCGGTCAGTCCTCGCGCCGATATCCCAGGTTTTGGCACCGCGGGTTCAGCGCAGCCTTTGCACCGAGGTGACGTTGGTGATGGCTTGCAGACGACCGAGCAGCGTCGACAGTTGATCCAGGTCGCCGACTTCCAGCGAGAGCTCGATCCGGACCGCTTCGGGCTGGTCGCCGCGGCCGGCCTGCATGCCGCTGACGCTTAGATTCTGATTGGCCAGCACTGCGCCGATGTCCTTGATCAGTTCGCGCCGGTCCCATGCATCGACCCGAACCCTGACCGGGTAGCGGGTGCGGATGCGTTCGCTCCAATTGACCTTGATGCGCCGTTCAGGCTGGCTTTGGGCCAGCCGCAGGTATTGCCGGCAGTCTTCCCGGTGGATGCTGATCCCGCGCGAGCGGGTAATGAAGCCGGCGATGGCATCGCCGGGCACCGGGTTGCAGCACTGCGCGAGTTGATACAGGAGGTTGCCGACGCCGTCGATCCGAACTTCGCTGCCGGAGGCAGCAGGGGTCGTTTCGCGGACTCGCCGGATCGAAATGTCGGGTTCGGCAAACGCGGAGCCGGGCTGCGCCCGCAGCGCGGCCTGGGCGACCTGCACGGCGGTCAGGTCGCCGGCACCAACCCCGGCCAGCATGTCGTCGACCGACTGGTAATGGTAATCCCCGGCGATTGCAGCCAGGTCGGGACGCTCCAGGTCCAGTCGTTTGAGCTCGCTTTCGACGGCCGCGCGTCCGGCGGCCAGGTTTTCGTCGTAGTTCAGCTGCCGGAAATAATGCCGCACTTTTCCGCGGGCCCGGCCCGAATGCAAGAAACCCAGCTGCGGATTGAGCCAGTCGCGCGATGGCTTGGGATGCTTCGCGGTCAGGATTTCGACCCGGTCGCCATTGGCCAGCATGTGGGTCAGCGGCACGATGCGGCCGTTGACCTTTGCACCGCGGCAGCGGTGGCCGACTTCGGTGTGCACCTGGTAGGCAAAATCAAGCACCGTGGAGCCCTGCGCCAGGTCGATGACATCACCGCGAGGGGTCAGTGCATAGACCCGGTCCTCGCTGGTCAGGGATTCGAAATCCTCGATCAGGCTCTGGTCGTCATGCCGGTCGTCATGCCCATCGTCGTGACGAGCGTCGCTGTGCTCGATCAATTGGCGCATGACGCCGATTCGCTGCTCCAGCGCACTGTCGCGCGGGCCTCCCTCCTTGTATCGCCAGTGAGCGGCGACGCCAAGCTCGGCGTGTTCGTGCATCTCGTGGGTGCGGATCTGCACTTCGAAAACGCGTCCCGACGGAACCCGAACCGCGGTATGCAACGAGCGGTACAGGTTGGACTTCGGGTTGGAAATATAATCGTCGAATTCGCCTGGCACTGGCTGCCACTGGCTGTGCACCAGGCCCAGCGCGGCATAGCAGGCGGCCAGGTCATCGACCAGTACGCGTACTGCACGAACATCGAAAAGCTCGTGAAAGTCCAGCCCCTTGCGCTGCATCTTGCGCCATATCGAATAAATATGCTTGGCCCGGCCGCTGATTTCATGGGCAATGCCGGCTTTTTGCAGCGAGGCGTCCAGCTGGTCGATGAAGGCGTTGATGTGGCGCTCTCTTTCGACGCGTTGTTCGGCCAGCAGACGCTCGATGCGGGCGTGGTTTTCGGGTTCGAGGTATCGAAACGCCAGGTCCTCGAGCTGCCACTTGAGCTGCCAGATCCCGAGACGATTGGCCAGCGGGCCGTGAATGGCGCGGGCCTCGCGGGCCAGCGCCCGCCGGGTCTGCGGGTCACGCGCAAGCTGCATTCGCGAGAGCTGCCAGGCCAGCACGATCAGCACCACACGCACATCGGCGATCAGCGCCAGAATCAGGCGGCGCAGGCCTTCGGCGCGCTCGCTGGAGCCGGGTATGTAACTTTCATCGAAGCGCACGACCCGGGCGAATTGTTCGACCAGTGCGGTGACGCCCTGGTCGGTCATCTGGTGCTCGAGCGACTCGTCGCCAGCGTCGCATGGTTGCCGTTTTGGTTCTGGTCCGTCAGCCAGTTTCGCGCGCCTGGAGATCGCAAGCACGGCAGCAATCGTGGTTCGATCAGGTGACAGCGGCGTCAGCGACTTGAGCATTCGCAGCGCCAGTTCGGTGCCGGCTTCGGATTCGCGCTCCAGGCGATCGGTCAGCTGTTCGATCAGCGGGTCGGGTTTGGCGACGACCGGGTATTGATCGATCAGGCGTTGCAATGGGGATGGCGCAGTCGCTGGCATGGCTTCGCTGTCTGGTCCGAGTGGATGGGTGAAGGCCCGGCCCACGCTGAATCGTGGTGAGCCTCGTGCCGGCTCGGAGTCTCGACGAGCCGGAGCCGTGCGAGTCAGTCGAGACCGGCCTCGCGCAAGCGTTGGCGATAGCGTTGCTGGTTGGCTTCCATATTAACGCCGAGCTGATACAGAAAGTCCCAGGAATAGATGCCGGTATTGTGGCCGTCGTCGAAATGCAGGGCGACCGCATAGCTGCCGATGGGTTCGATCCGGTCGATGCCGACGCCTTGCTTGCCGGTGAGCAACTTGGGTTCGGACAAGCCGTGGCCGCGCACTTCGGCCGAGGGCGAGTGGGTGCGCAGATATTCGCAGCCAAGCTCGAAGCGCTCGCCGTTGTCGAACGTGCAGACCAGTACGCCGCGGCCGCGCTCGAGCGTCAATTCCTGAGGCTGCGGAGATTCCATCAACCCACCTCGTAATAGGTCGGAGAGCCGGGACCGACCGGCATTTCCAGGCCGAAGGTCCAGAACAGAAACAGCAGTGTCCAGCCGAGAATGAAGAACATCGAGTACGGCAGCATCGTCGAAATCATCGTGCCGATGCCGAAGTTCTTGTTGTAGCGCGTCGCCCAGGCAAGAATCAGGCCGAAGTAACTCATCATCGGCGTGATGATGTTTGTCGAAGAATCACCGATGCGGTAGGCGGTCTGGATGACCTCGGGCGAATAGCCGATCAGCATCAGCATGGGCACGAAAATCGGCGCCGTGACCGCCCACTGGGCGGAGGCAGAGCCCAACGACAGATTGATCATGCCGCAAACGAGGATAAAGAACACGAAAACCATCGGCCCGGTCAGATTGATGGCGTGCAGGAAATTGGCGCCCGTCACCGCGGTGATCGCACCCAGGTTGGTCCAGCCGAAGAATGCAACGAACTGCGCGGCGAAAAACACCAGCACCACGTAAAGCCCGAGCGTGGCGATTGCCGAGGACATGCCGTCGATGACGTCACGATCGTTTTTCATGGTGCCCACGGTCTTGCCGTAGGCAAAACCCGTGGCCAGGAAAAACACGAAAATCCAGGCCACGATGCCGCGAAAGAACGGCGAGCGGATCATTTCGCCGGTGTCGGGGTTTCTCAACGGTCCCCATTCCGGGACCAGTGTCAGCGCCATCAGCCCGAACACGGCCAGCGCGGCCAGCCCGGCGGCCAGCAGCCCTTTTTTCTCGTCTGCGGTCAGCGACTGCATGGATCTGCCATCGAGAATGTCGGGATCGGCGTGCGAGTCGTCGTAATTGCCCAGCTTGGGCTCGACGATGAAAATCGTGACCAGCGAGCCGATGATCGTGATCATGAAGGTTGAAATGGCCATGAAGTAATAGCTGGCCGTGGCATCGACGGTGTAGGCTGGATCGATCAACTGTGCGGCCTCCTCGGTAATGCCGGCCAGCAGCGGGTCGATGGTGCCGATGAGCAGGTTGGCGCTATAGCCGCCCGACACGCCGGCAAATGCCGCGGCCATGCCGGCCAGCGGATGGCGGCCCAGTGAATAGAATACGGCCGCTGCCAGCGGCACCAGCACCACGTAGCCCATCTCCGAGGCGGTGTTGGACAGCACACCGGCAAACACGATGGCAACCGTGACCACGTGGCGCGGAGCCTTGAGGACGATGCCGCGCACCAGCGCCGACAGCATGCCGGATTTTTCAGCCACGCCGACCCCGAGCATGGCCACCAGGACCACGCCCAGCGGCGCAAATCCGGTGAAGTTCGAAACCAGGCTGGTCACGACCCGGCGCAGGCCTTCCGGGTTCAGCAGGCTGATGGCGCGGATCATGCCGTCGTCGGCGCGCCCGCTCATGCCTTCCGGGCGCGGGTCGGGAACGGCAAGCTCCAGCCAGCCGAACAGGCCCGATAGCAGCACCATGGCGATCGCCAGCAGCGCAAACAGTGTGACCGGATGCGGCAGCAGGTTGCCCAGCCATTCCACGGCATCGAGAAAGCGGGTGAACCAGTTGCGCTGGCCGGTCGCCCCGGCCTGGGGGGATTGCGAATTCGTCACGGTCTTTTTTCTTCCTGCCCGATGGGGATCCGCATGATATCAACAACCCGGCTTTGGGCAGAGGCGACGATTCGAAAACGGATTTCCATGCGGTCGGCGACGCGCAAGGCGCCGCCGGCGGCAGAGAACGGCTGCATGCCGAAATCCGATTGCAGCAGCGTCAGGTAGCCGCTGGCTTCGAGGCGCTCCTCGCTGCGCCTGACGCTGACCGGAATCACCCGTTCGCGGACCTGGCCGCGCAGGCGAATTCGGGCCGTGACCAGGGGCAGCCACAGTGGCCCGGAAACTGCCACCGAGCGAATGTCGATGCTGGGGTGGCGATCGACATCCAGCACGCGCTCACCGAGCATGTTGGCGCGCGTGCCGTCGATGGCGCTGGCGGCGAGGTCGGGGTCCAGGCCGTGAGCAACTCGCCAGGCCGGGCGGTCGACGTCCAGCTCCCGGGCATCGATCGAAAGATCGACGCCGATCGGGTTGCCGGGCGGGTTGTCGGTTCCATCGCCGGCCGGGCCCAGAACGATCGACCCGGTGATCACCGGACCGCCGATGATGTGGCTGTGGCCCAGCGCGGCCATGGCGCCTTCCGGATCGACCCGGATCTGCAGCATCGAGGCTTGCGGGTCGACCCGGTATGCGATTTGGCCCGATCCAGGCTGCAATGGCTCCGGCCACGCCCTTTGCACAGCGTCGGGCGTATCATTCGGCGCTGGCAGGCTGGCACAGGCCGAAAGTGCCAGTGTGGCAAATCCAAGAGCAATGCGAGGTCCTGGTTTCATTGACTTTGATCCCGTGTGTGTCGACCAACAATACCAGCCCGGCAGCAGCTTGCCGAGTGCCGACGATGATTGTGAACGTAACGGCGAACGCAGTGAACGTTTGCAGGTGACAGCAAAACCTGCTCAGACACCATAAAGTAGCCAGGCGGAAATCATGATAATACGGGTGGGCTTCGATGAAAATTCCAATCCGCAACACCGATGAGTTCTACGGCCTGGTGGCCCAGGCGCTGCACTGGGGCATTGTCGTCGGCATCATCACGCAGTTTGTCTGGGCCTGGCGAATCGACGAGGCCGAGTCGATCCGGCGTGAGTTCGCGCTGGTCAACCAGCACAAGTCGATCGGCATGAGCATCCTCGGCCTGGTCGTGTTGCGGCTTGCATGGCGAGCCTACAACCGTCCGCCGCCGTACCCGCACAGCATGAGCCGTTGGGAAAAGCCGCTTGCCGGTGCCACCCACTGGCTGCTGTACGGCTTGATCGTGCTGATCCCGCTGAGCGGCTGGGCCTATTCATCGGCGGCCGGATACGGTGCCGAATTTTTCGGGTTGGTCGATATTCCCGGATTCGTTCCGGCCAACGAGACGGCCGAGGAAATCCTCGGCCAGGTTCACAAATGGCTTGGCCGCGCACTCCTGGCGCTGGTCGCGCTCCATGTGCTGGCCGCTTTGCGCCACCACTTTATACTCAAGGACAAGGTTTTGAAAAGGATGCTCCCGTTATGGAAATGATCTGTCGCTTATCCCGCTTCATTCGCCACTCTTCCGTCGCGAGGGGTCGTCAGGCCCGCATCTGCGGGCCTGAAGGCACCGCAGTAGCACGGGTGGTGAACAAGGCGGGCTTATTGAGCGTCGCCGGTCTGGGCCTGTTGCTGGCAGCCAATGCAGGTGCCGAGGAGTGTTTTTCCGGCGACCAGCAAAGCGGTTATCTCGAATTCCGGGGTGCGGTCGAAGGCTCCGGCTTCAGCGGCCGCTTCGAGCGTTTCGATGTGCGCTACTGCATGCCCGAAAATGATCCGGCGGCCGGTGAGATCGAGGTTCGCGTAGATTTGTCGTCGGCCGACAGCAGCAACCGCGATCGCGACGAAACGCTCAAGGGCGAGGAATTCTTTCATATCGAGCAATACCCGGAGTCGACCTGGACCAGCACCGATATCAAGCCGCAAGGCGATGGATTCCTGGCCAATGGGGAGTTGCGCCTCAAGGGTAGTTCGGCTGATCAACAGGTGGAATTTACGCTGCAGTCCGACGCCGATGTGCGCAGCTTGCGGGGCAGCTTCGTCATGCTGGGCGATGCGCAGGTCGACCGGCAGCGATTCGACGTGGGCACCGGCGAATTTGCCGATCCCGAGTTCGTTCGCAACCGCGTTGATGTGTCGTTCGAAATCGAGCTTCAGGGCGTCGAGTAAGCTGCTTATTTATCACCCGATCGTAGAGAGACGGCTTCAGGTGTCCTGGTTGCGGCGTTTTCGTGACCGCGCGCGAACGGTTTAATCCGTGCGGCCTGCGGCGTCGCAGTCGATGGGTCATGAATCACCCGGGGTGACGAGAGCCGGCTCGATCGGCGGTCCTGGCAGCGACTGCCCAGCCGCTCTGGACTCGGCTTCCGCCTCCGCGCTCCTGGGTCGCGTTACGGGCCTGACGGTCGCGCGATTTCGGCCGCGGAGAGGCACTATTCGTCGCTATCGCAGAAAAGACGATATTCTAATTTTGCCGAAAGCGGACATTACAGCGTTGGGCCGAGACGCGCGTATTGGCGCTCGGCGCCGGGCCCGATTCGGGTTAGAATCGATCGATTTTCATTCAAAGGTTCGTTCGCATGCGTATTCAAATTCCCGCTGTTTCCTTCAACTGGCTGCTGGCCGGACTGTTCGTGCTGGCCGGTTGCAGCAACGATGAAGCGGCAAGCCCGGAGGCTTCCGGTTCAGTCACGGCGCCGGTTGCCGAAACCGAGACGGTTGCCGAAAACATGGTCATTCCGCCGCTGCCTCCCGGTGGCTTTGGCATCGAGCGCTACGTCGAGGATCTCGAGACGCTGGCATCGGATCGCTTTGAAGGACGCGCGCCCGGATCGCGCGGCGAGCGCCTGACCGTCAATCACCTGGTTCAGCGTTTTGCCGCGGCCGGCCTCGAGCCCGGTTACGGCGAAAGCTATCTGCAGCCGGTGCCGATGGTCGAGTTGACCAACCAGCAGCGTTCGTCGATTGGCGTGGCGCATGACGGCGGCGCGTTCGAATTGACCTACCCGGAGCAGATGATCATCGGCAGCCGCCGCCTGGGCACCGACCCGCACGGCGTAAGCGACTCCGAACTGGTCTTCGTCGGTTACGGCGTGGTCGCACCCGAGTATGACTGGAACGACTATGCCGGCCTCGACGTCGAAGGCAAGACGGTCGTTATCCTGGTCAACGACCCGGGCTTTGCCAGCCCGGAGTCGGGCCGCTTCAACGGCCGTGCAATGACTTATTACGGTCGCTGGACCTACAAGTACGAGGAAGCCGCGCGCCAGGGCGCGGCCGCGGCCTTGATCGTTCACGAAACCGAACCGGCCTCGTACCCGTGGGAAGTGGTCACCAATTCCTGGTCCGGCGCCCAGTTCGAACTGGCCGAACGCGGTGATGAGCCGATCATGGCGTTGGAAGGCTGGATTACCGTCGATACCGCGGTCGAGTTGTTCGAACGCGCCGGACTGGACTACCAGGCACTGAAAGCCCGCGCCGGCGAGCCCGGCTTCGACGCGCTAAGCCTGGAAGCCAGGATGACCGCCAGCGTGCGCAACGCCGTGCGTGAAGGACTGTCCTACAACGTGCTGGCCAGGCTGCCCGGCAGCGAGCGGCCCGACGAAACCGTGGTCTACATGGCGCACTGGGATCATCTGGGTCGAAACCTGTCCTTGCCCGGCAGCGACGGCATCTTCAATGGCGCGATCGACAATGCCTCGGGCACGGCCGGATTGCTGGAACTGGCGCGCATGCACGCCGAAGCCGGCCCGTCGGAACGAAGCCTGCTGTTTCTGGCCGTCACGCTCGAGGAATACGGGCTGCTGGGCTCGAAGCACTACGTCAACAATCCGGTCGTGGGGCCGGAAAAAACCGTTGCCGCGATCAATATGGATGCCGTGAACTTCATGGCCGGGCCGACACGGGACATGGTCGTCGTCGGCATCGGATCGTCGGAGCTCGAGCCCATCCTGGAAGCGACGCTGGCCGAATCCGGCCGCAGCATGGTTTCCGAACCGACCCCGGAAGCCGGTTATTACTATCGCTCCGATCATTTCAACTTCGCGCGCGGCGGCATCCCGGCGCTGTATGCCAAGAGCGGTTTCGAACATGTCGAGCACGGCACGGAATATGTTCTGGAAATTGAGCGCGAGTACCGCGACAACCGTTATCACAAGCCCGGTGATGTGTTCGATCCCGACTGGGATTTCAACGGAATTGCCCAGGATGTGTCGGTCATGTACCGAGTCGGGCGTTACCTGAGCGATTCGGCGGACTGGCCCAATTGGTTGGAAGGTAACGAATTTCGTGCGATTCGGGATCGTCAGCGGCCCTGATCCTGATCGATGACTCGTGACCGCTTGCGCAAGGAACGCCCTGAAAGGCCGTAACAGCGGCCGTTTTTGCAAGGGTTGGCATATCTCTTGCATGATAGGGGCATGGACCTTGCACTCACCTCACGAAACCCGGCCGACAGCAAACCTGATTCGAAGATGAATCAAGGCCAGGTCGTCCGTCTCGCCAAGGTCTTCAAACATTCGTCGAACGGCATCGTCATCCAGTCCCCCGACGGGGACTGGCTCGAGGCCAATCCAGCCTTTTGCCGTTTACTGGGCTACAGCCGCGAAGAACTGCTGTCCAGGTCCTTCAGGGAAATTACCCACCCCGAGGATCTCGAGCGCAGTCTGCACCAGTTGCGTCGCCTGAAAAACGGAGAATTGAGCAGTTTTTGTTTCGACAAACGCTACCTGCACGCCGATGGGCGTGAAATCTGGGTAAGGCTGGATGTTTCGGCCGTGCTCGACGAGCAGGGCGGTCTGGAACTGATCATCGTCCAGGCACATGACATTACGGCCAGTCGGCAAATTCGCAGGCAGTTGGCCGACAGCGAGGCCCGTCTTCGTTCGGTGATCACCTCGATGGCCGAAGGAATGCTCGTCCACGACATGGACGGCAGGATCACGCTGGGAAATGATCGCGCGGCCGACATACTGGGCCTGGAATTCTCCGAGTTGGTCGAAGCCGTGCCTGGAAACCTGCCTTTCGAATGCATCCGTCTGGATGGCAGCCCGTTTCCATCCAGTCAGCATCCGCTGCAGGTCACCTTGCAAAGCGGTCAGCCTCAGCGTGAAATCATCATGGGCATTCAGCGCGACGACGGGCGCCTGGTCTGGATCGAGATCAGCACCCAGCCGGTGCGCGAGAAGATCGATGGGAAACTGCAGGCAGTGGTTGCGACGTTTTCCGATATCACTGATCGAATCCTGACCGAACGGGCGCTGCAGAACAGCGAAGAACGGCTTTCCATGGCGCTCGACGGCGCCAAGCTGGGCATGTGGGACTGGCGGCTGGATACGCATGCATTTTCTTTCAGCAGGCTTGCATCGAGCATGCTTGGCTATCTCGATCAGGAAGTGACGCCGAGTATTCGAGCCGTGCGCGAGCTTGCCCATCCTGACGACGAAAGCGAACTGGTTGACGCCATGGAAGCCCATCTTTGTGGCAGCACGCCTTTTTTCGATGTCGATATTCGAATGCGGCGAAAGTCCGGTGCCTACGAATGGTCCAACCTGCGCGGAAGGGTTACCGAGCGCGGCGGCGATGATCGGCCGCTTCGGGTCACCGGCACGCTGATGGATATCAGCGAGCGCAAAAGTCTTGAGGCGCGGCTGACCGAGCTTGCTACGCGTGATGAACTGACCGGTCTGTACAATCGCCGATACGGCAAGGATATGTTGGTGTCCGAAATCGAGCGTGTGCAACGCTCCGGCGGGGCCTTGAGTTTCGTGTTGCTCGATATCGATCATTTCAAAAGCGTCAACGACTGTTTCGGCCACGATGTCGGCGACCGGGTGCTTGAACAGTTATCGGGTCTGATTCTTGCCCGGATCCGCAAGTCGGATGCTGCAGCTCGTTGGGGCGGAGAAGAATTCGCGTTGATCCTGCCCGATACCGGCCTTGACGGCGCAGGTCGTTTTTCCGAGCAGCTGCTCAACGCGATGGATGCCATTCGGCGGCCGGACGATCAGGGCATTTCGGCAAGCTTCGGCGTGGTCGAATACAAGGCCGGCGAAACCGCCTCGGAGCTGGTTAAGCGGGCAGACCGCTTGATGTACCGGGCCAAGAACGCCGGCCGCGCGCGGGTTGAGTCCGGCGCTTCGGAATAGCCAAGCCGGCGTATCCTTGTGCAAATGCCGAGGCTGACCGCGGTGGTTCAGCAAGACCGAAGCGAAGCTCTCCTGGTCGGAATGCCGGGCACTTGGTCGAAGCAGCAGCGTACTTTTTTACCTGGATTGTCCACCTCGACTGGTTCAGGCCCGCCCGGCATCGGCATCGTTGGGCGAGTGCAGGTATTCGCTGTCCATCGCCGATTCGCGCAGCAGCTGGACCAGCGTGTCGATGCGCTGCGAGGCCGTCCGCAGGCCATCCATGTCTTCATCATCGTTCAGCGTTTCGGGCTGATGGGCATACAGCCAGAAGTGGACGGCGCCGGCGATCAGGCCGTCGGCAATCGCCCACGGAT
This sequence comes from Wenzhouxiangellaceae bacterium, assembly GCA_032251235.1. Classification (GTDB taxonomy): domain Bacteria; phylum Pseudomonadota; class Gammaproteobacteria; order Xanthomonadales; family Wenzhouxiangellaceae. The sequence continues at coordinate 13,698 of JAVVET010000021.1, read as the reverse complement.
CGCCGTCCGGGTTGGCATCCGAAATTTCATTGCCAAGATCGACGACCTGGTCTGCCGCATCATCAAAAAGTGCATCATCGTCAGTCATTCGTGTCAATCGCAAGCTCGTTCGAGGGCATCGATTGTACGCCGATAGCCAAGCTCGATGAGTTCTTCGGCGCGGTGAAATTCGTGAATCATGCAGGCGTTTTTGGGCACTTCGATCACCAGGTCCGGACGGAACACGGCCAGGTGCTGGCGGGTAATCACCGACTCCATGGTTTCCAGCGACTTGAGCAGGATCGCAACCAGTCCGGGCGGCGTGTCTTCGCGCGCAGAGTCATCGTGATCGACCAGGCCGTTGAAGAATTTGCGGATGCGATCGATCAGGCCCGCGTCGTCATCGGCCTGATCGGCGGCCAGGCCCGGGCCTTCCGAATCGTGCTTTTCGGCCCGACTGGAGATTCGCGACGAGCTGCCGGGGATCGGGCCGTTGACGTTGACGACCATGGTCAGGTCGGTCAGGCAGCGCAGCGTCGGCGCGACCGGCACCGGGTTGAGGATGCCGCCGTCGACCAGCAGTTTGCCGTGGTAGCGGTGCGGCGTAAACAAGCCCGGAATGGCGATGGAGGCGCGAATGGCGTCGAATAGCGAGCCCTTGCTCAGCCAGATTTCGCGGCCCTGTTCGATATCGACGGTGACCGCCGTAAAATCGATGTCGAGATTCTCGATTTCGACATCGCCGACCATTTCGCGCAACTGTTCGATGATCTTCTTGCCACGGATCAATCCGCCACCCGACAAGGTCCAGTCGACCAGTTTCAGGACGTCGGATTGCTGCAGCGAACAGATCCAGTCGGAGTAATCGGTCAGTTTGCCGGCAGCGTACATGCCGCCGATCACAGCGCCCATCGAGCAGCCGGCGATCGATTGGATGCGATAGCCGGCCTGTTCCAGCGCCCGGATCGCACCGATATGGGCCAGGCCGCGAGCACCGCCCGAGCCCAGTACCAGCGACAGCGTGGCCTGGCCGCTATCGGCGCGAGAACTGGATTGGGCTTCGGATGGGTTCATGATGAAACCATTATAAGCGGCACTGCCGACCCCGGCGCGCTCGGAGGCAACGGCCCTGATCGCGCATTATTCGGGAACGTCGAAGGCTTGGCGAACCCAGGCCAGGTAATGCTGGTCGGTGGAAATGACCTTGCCCGGGGAATCCGACAGCTTGACCACCGGCTGGCCGTTGCATTTGACCATCTTGATCACGATGTTCAGCGGGCGCGTGCCGGTATCGTGGGTCAGGTTGGTGCCGATGCCGAAGGTGACGTTGATTCGGTCACGAAAGCAGTGCCAGATTTCGGCGGCCTTCGGGATATCCAGAGAGTCGGAAAAAATAAGGTTACGCGTGGCCGGGTCGATGCGGTTTTCCAGATAGTGATCGATCATCGCTTCGCCCCAGACCATTGGATCGCCGGAGTCCTGGCGCGCGCCGTCGAACAACTTGCAGAAATACAGGTCGAAGTCGCGTAGAAAGGCTTTCAGGCTGTAGGTGTCGGAAAGGGCAATGCCGAGATCGCCGCGATATTCGCGCGCCCAGACTTCGAAGGCAAAGCGCTGGGTCTCTGCCAGCCGTGGTCCGAGTGCCTGGGCGGCCTGGATGAATTCATGCGCCATCGTGCCGATGGGGACCAGGTCGAGCGCCATGGCCAGGCGAACGTTGCTCGTGCCGCGCATGCTGTTGGGTATCTGACGCGCCAGGCATTCGACCACCTCGTCGTGCCAGTCGCGCGAAAATCGTCTGCGGGTGCCGAAATCGGCGAAGATGAATTCGTCGGGTCGGTCAAACTGTTGTATTTGAAGGATTTTATGTTGCAGTTGCCGCCGGCCCTGTTCGAACGTGAATCCAGGGTGCTCGCGCCGGGTGTAGAGCTCGCTGACGATGGCCAGAATCGGCACCTCGAACAGGATCGTGTGCAGCCACGGGCCACGAATAACGATGCTGAGCTGGTCGTCATGTTCGCCAATCTCGACGAACCTGGATTGCAGCCTGAACAGCCGGAGAAACTCGATGAAATCACTTTTGAAATAGCGCTGAGAGGCCAGAAAGGCCAGCTCGGATGGGCGAATCGAAAGCGAACACAAGTGTTCGAGCTCATTTTCCAGGTGCGCCTTGATGCTCCGAAGATCGATGCCCGGGCTGCGGCAATTGAAGCGATATTCGACTTCGGCGCCGGGAAACTGGTGCAGAACCGCCTGCATCATCGAAAATTTGTAGATATCGGTGTCGAGCAGTGACTCGATGATCATCCGGGCGGCTCGAAAAGCTGGCTGCTCGCCACCGTCAGCGCACCGGCTTGCCGCATCTGGTCGATCGCATCGTCGCTTGCGTGGACGTCGATACCGCGACAGGCGGCCAGGTTGAGGACCACCTGGAACCCGGCGCTTTGCAGCTGCAATACCGTCGCCCTGACGCAAAAGTCGGTGGCCAGGCCGCCGACCAGCACGTGGGAGATGTCCCGGGCCCTGAGCCATTCGATGACGCCGGTGCTCATTTTCTCGGCGATATCGTGGTAGCAGGCACCGTAAGGGTGCATGTCGAGTTCGACGCCCTTCCAGATGAAAAAGTCGTAGTCGGCCGGTCGCGGCAGCCCCGGTACCAGCTCAAAGCCCTCGGTGCCGGGAACCGCATGCTGCGGCCAGTGCTCTTCGACGTTGTCGCCGGCAACGCCGGGTTCGCCGGTCATCGAAGGATCCTCGGTGACCCAGACCGCTTTTGGGTTGTGCGCATCCTTGGAGCCAAGCCGGTACGCGGCCCACCGGGCCTGTCGGTTAAGTTCCGGACCGATTTCGTCGCCGCCTTCGACCGGCAGTTCATCCGGACACAAGGGCGTGAATGTTTTTTGCGAGTCGACATCAAAGCTTGCGACACGAGATTTTGTCGGCAATTTCATATTCACCTCCGAAAGACCTTTGAGCGGCTCAGCCTTTGGCCAGTGTTTTCGGGTCCAGGCCGCCCAATTCATTCCAGCGATTGACGATGGTGCAAAACAGCTGCGCGGTTCTTTCAGTATCATAACGTGCCGAGTGCGCCTCGGCCTGGTCCCACTCGAGCCCGGCGGCCTGGACGGCCCGGGCCAGCACGGTTTGGCCGTAGGCCAGGCCACCCAGCGTGGCGGTATCGAAACTCGAGAATGGATGAAACGGGTTGCGCTTGTAATCGGTGCGCGCAACCGCCGCGTTGACGAACGACAGGTCGAACATCGGGTTGTGTCCGACCAGGATGGCACGATTGCAGGAGGTTTCGCGCAGGCGTCGCCGGATCGGCTGGAACACGTCGCTCAGGGCCTGGTGTTCACAAACCGCCAGGCGCAGCGGATGATCGGGCCGAATCCCGTTGAAGTCGATCGCGGCCTGCTCGATGTTGGCGCCCTCGAAAGGCTCAACGTGGCGCGTGACGATGTCGCCGGTGACCAGTCGGCCGTCCTCATCCATCTCGACGATGCAGGCGGCTATTTCCAGAAGGGCATCGGTTGCAGGGTTGAATCCGCCGGTTTCTACATCGACGACCACGGGTAAAAACCCGCGAAAACGAGACTTTATTTCAATCATGGTGTCTTGATACCTGTAAACAGACGCTACGCTATCAGATTTGAACCGTTCGGGAAGACATGCGCATCAAACGATTTCTTCATAAGACTTTCGGCGTACTGCTATGCGGGGTCGCTGCATCGGCTTCAGCACAGATGTTCTATACCGTTGAGGCGCCCAACGGCCAACAGAACTGGCTGATCGGCACCATCCATTCGGAGGATGAACGTGTTCTGGATTTTCCGCCGGTGCTCCAACAGGCGCTGATCCAGGCGGATCGGCTTGCGCTCGAGCTGGTGCCGGATCAGAAAATGCTGAACGCCCTCGATCAGGCCATGCGGCTGCCGCCGGGTGATTCGCTCGAGGGTCGAATCGGCAGCGATCTTTATCGAAAGACCGTAGACGTTTTGAAAGAATACGGGTTCGACGAGCGTGAAATCGATCGCATGGCGCCCTGGGCGGTGGCCGTGACGCTGGCGCTGCCGCCGCCCCGGACCGGCTTGTTCATGGATATGGCACTGGCGGCTGCGGCAAGCCGGCATGGCGCCGAGCTGATTGCGCTGGAAACCCTGGATGAGCAGCTGCAGTTCATGACAGCACTGGGTGAAACAGCCCATCTCCGCATGCTCGAAATCGCGCTTGCCGATTTCGAGAACGGCCAGATGATGTTTGAAGCGTTGATCGAGGCGTATCGGGTCGGGTGCCTGGATACATTGCAGGAACTGGCTTTTGAGGAATTCGAAAAAATGGGGCCGGCGCTGGGGGCGACATTCCATCAGTCCGGACTGGTCGATCGCAACCGCCGAATGGCCAGGCGCGTGCAAACGCTGCTGGATCGGGGCAATACGCTGATTGCTGTCGGTGCCCTGCATCTGCCGGGCGGGGAGGGGTTGATTGCCCTGCTCAGGGAGCAGGGCAATGAAGTCGTGGCTGTTTATTGAACGGTCGGGAGCCTGTCATATCCGACAGGCTCCCAAAACGTGACTTGAAGCCCAGGCGCTTGCAAGCTCAGCTGCGCACCTGGTGATAGACGCCAGCCGCAATGGCGGCGAGCAGCAGGATGACGCCCCATACCGGGATGAGGTAAAGCAGGATGATGCCCGGGATCAACAGCGCCAGTGCGAGTGCCAGGAAATCATTGTTGCGCTCATGAACCAGGTCGGCGCGTTGGGTCAGCTTCAGCAGCAGATGATCGACGCTCAGCTTCCCGCCACCCATGAACACCAGCGGCAGCAGCATGGCGATAAACAGCATCGGGACGCGGAAGTTGCCGCGGAATTCGCCGTCTTCGACAACTCTCGATACCGAATAGCCTTCCCACAGCTGGGAAAGACTGCTCCAGGATTCCGGCCAGTGGGTCGAAGCGATGGCGACGGTCGTGACAACGACCAGCGAAAATGCGAAAAACCGGGTAAACAAGCCGAACAGCAATGCAAGGCTTGCCGCTATTTCGGTGATGCTGAGCATATGCCAGTTCATAGCCGCCGGAAACCAGTCGAAGGGCAGCGGGAACCCTTTGTTTGCAAACCAGTTGGGCACGCCTTCCACACCGGCTTTCATCATTCCGGCCGAATAGAACTCGTAGGCAAGCAAAAAACGCAAACCAAGCGGTGCGATCCAGTCGCCGGCAGAGCGCAGGCGGTCGGTGAGGCTATCGTATAACTGTGTAATGCTGCTCATTTATGGCTTCCTCTTTCCTGTTTTTTAAAGTCTGCAATGGCCGAAGATAGTACCCTGGCGTAATTTTTCAGCCGTGACCTCGCGGTTATTGTTGTCTTGAAGTTTTTTGATTATGGTTCGCTGACTATGCCGCTGATCAGGTTCCTGTCGCTTAAAGACTGCAACAGGCTTCTGCCTTGCTCGACCAGCGTGTCCGGGTCCGGATGCTTCATTTCCGTGGCCAGTTGTGTCAGGCAGTCTTGACCGCTGATTCCGGGATTTTCTTTCAGTAGCTCCAGCAATCGGCCGGTGACCGCGTTGATTTGCAGCCGGCCCAGGCGGTCGTCGGGCTTGCGGAAGATGGCCAGCACGACCGGCTGTTGCGCTTCGGGCAGTCGGTTGGCCCGGATGGTATGCACCGGCCATTGATATTGCGCCAGCCGCAGCGTCGGGTTGACCACCGGGTGACCGGAAAGTAGGCCCCGGTCGTCGTGGCCGAGCGGAGCGGCCTGCGGCAGTTCGGCCTCGTCGTTGCGAACGCAGGTGGCCATGAATTGCCAGTGCGCCAGTTCGGCCAGCCACGGCCATTCGCCGTGCTGGTCTGGGTGCTCGGCTAGAAAACGCACGAATTCGCGTCCGATTTCGGGAAACAACGGTGTGGTTGGTCGGTGCTCGACCATGAAGGCGCGGATCATTTCCCGCCAGCGCGGGTCCGGAACGATCTTGCGGACAATCGGGAAGTTCTTGCCGAACAGCGAAGACAGGTTGTTGAAGAACAGCCGGCGGTATATCGCCAGCCTGCGTGCTTCGATGCCCTCGGGTGCCGGGTAATGCTCCGGATCGCGGATGTGGTCGGAAAAGCGTTTTTGAAGCGCCGCCAGGCGCTCAGGAGGCGTGGGCATACCGGATCGGTGTGCTGGCGTGCTTGGCCTGCATTTGATTGATCGTGTCCACTTCGGCCAGCAGTTGCTCGAGCGGCGGAAAGTTGAAGTCACGCTCCAGCAGGGTCGGGACCGGCCCGAGCTTCTTATAGGCGCTGTCCAGCAGTTTCCAGACCGGGTCGATCACGTCGGCCCCGTGGGTGTCGATGATCAGGTCCTCGGCCTCGTTGTAGTGGCCGGCGACGTGGATGTAGGCGACCCGCTCGGCCGGAAGGGCGGCGAGAAACTGCATCGCGTCGTAGCGATGATTGACGCTGTTGACATAGATGTTGTTGACGTCGAGCAACAGGTCGCAATCGGCCCGCTCCAGGACGGCATTGATAAATTCGAGTTCGCTCAGCTCGGGAGCCGGCTGGGCGTAATAGGAGATGTTTTCCACGGCAATCCTGCGCCCGACCAGGTCCTGGGTCTGGCGAATGCGACCGGCGACCCAGTCCACCGCTTCTTCGGTGAATGGAATCGGCATCAGGTCGTAGAGGTGCCCGTGCTCCGAGCAATAGCTCAGGTGTTCGGAATAAATTCGGATGTCGTGCTGGTCGAGGAACTTGCGCACGCGGCGCAAAAAGGTCTGGTCCAGTGGCTCCGGCGCGCCCAGTGACAGCGACAGGCCGTGACAGACGAACGGTAGGCGTTCGGTCCACTGACGGAACTTGCGGCCCCGGATTCCACCCACGCCGATCCAGTTTTCCGGTGCGGCCTCCATGAAGCCCAGCGGTGACCGGTCCGCGTCCTCAAGCGGGCCCAGGAGGGCCCGCCGGAGTCCGAGTCCCGCGCCCGAAATCGGGAAGCTTGCGGTACTCATATTGTTTCCTGCGTGGTTCAACTGAACCGATCAGGCCTGGCCGCAGCTGCCTTCGCCGCAGGAGCCTTCGGCGTCGTCGCCTTCGCCTTCGCCTTCACCGCAGGAGCCTTCGCCACAGGAACCTTCCTTGTCGTGGCCTTCAGCGTCGTCGCCTTCGCCTTCACCGCAGGAGCCTTCGCCACAGGAACCTTCCTTGTCGTGGCCTTCGCCTTCACCTTCACCTTCGCCTTCGCCTTCGCCGCAGGAGCCTTCGCCACAAGAGCCTTCCTTGTCGTCGCCGAAGTTTGCCTGCTGCGCGAGCGAACCGGTTTCCAGATCATCGGCCTGGAACGGGTTTGCGGTTTGATCAGCCGACACGGTGCCGACGGCGAACGATGCGCCAGCGACGGCGCCAATTGCAGTTACGAGTTGTGTTTTCTTCAACATTTCAATAGCCTCCAACAGCTTTGATAAGATTTCAGCCCGGACCGATTGACCCGAGAAGGACGCGCAGTTGACGCGCTTGTCCGATTGGACCGGGGCGCTGAATAAATTCTTTCAGGCCCTCGGATAATCAGAATGAGTGTAATAACACACTACTCGTGACAATTACAACAAGGAAGGTGTTTTAAATCAGCCGGGTTGCTTACCGGCCGGAAATTTGCTCCTTGTGCCTCCAGTTGCACAGGTCGAATACGGGACATTGACTACAGTTGGGCCTGCGCGCCTTGCAGGTATAGCGTCCGTGCAGGATCAGCCAGTGATGGGCATCGAGCAGGTATTGATCCGGGATCCGTTTGACCAGGGCCTTCTCGACCGCCAGCGGCGTCTTGCCTGGCGCCAGGCCGGTACGATTTGCGACCCGGAAGATATGCGTGTCCACGGCCATCGTCGGTTCGCCAAATGCAGTATTGAGAACGACGTTGGCGGTTTTGCGGCCGACGCCCGGCAGGGCTTCGAGAGCGGCGCGCTCTCGCGGAACCTCGCTGCTGTGGCGTTCGATCAGCATGCTGCAGGTGGCGATCACGTTCCGGGCCTTGGCGTTGAACAGCCCCAGAGTCTGGATCTGTTCCTTCAGCCCCTGTTCGCCGAGCGCCAGCATGGCTTCGGGTGTATTGGCGATTCGAAACAGCCGTCGCGTGACCTTGTTGACCCCGACATCGGTGGATTGAGCCGAAAGGACGACGGCAATCAGCAGTTCGAAGGTGCTGTCGTATTCAAGCTCTGTCGTGGGCGTGGGGTTGAGTTCGGCCAGGCGTCGGAAAAATTCCTCGCGCCGCTCGGCATTCATCGGCCGGCTCATGCTGGCCTGGGCTCCGCTTCATCGACGGTCAGCGGTGCCGGCTGGCGGTGGTCGCGCTCCAGCCGGTTCCTGATGGCCACCAGCAGGCCAAGGCCAATGAAGGCGCCGGGCGGCAGGATTGCCAGCAGCAAGCCCATCGATTCGGGCAGGATTCGAATTTCCAGTACCCGCGCCCATTCGCCCAGCAACAGGTGCGCATCGCTCATCAAGGTGCCATGGCCGATGATTTCACGGCCGGCACCCAGCGCAATCAGGACCAGCGCAAAGCCTGCCCCCTGGGCCAGCCCGTCGACGAGGGATTCGAACGCGGGCTGGCGCGATGCAAAGGCTTCGGCCCGGGCCAGGATGGTGCAGTTGGTCACGATCAGCGGAATGAAAATACCCAGGGTTTGGCTGAGGCTCGAAAACCAGGCCTGCATCACCAGGTCGACGACGGTGACCAGCGTGGCGATGATCAGCACGAATACCGGGATGCGGATTTCCGGCTTGAGCATTCGCCGTGTCGATGAGACGGCCAGGTTGCTGGCCACCAGCACGAACAGCGTTGCCAGGCCCAGGCCCAGGCCGTTGACCGCGGTTGCCGTGACCGCCAGCAAAGGGCAAAGCCCGAGCAATTGCACCAGGCCGGCATTGTTGGCCCAGAGACCCTGGCGCCAGATGGTTCGCGTTGATGGTGTCATGGATTTTCCGCCGGTCTCTGGAATGCACTGTCACGGTTGGATTCGTACCATTCAAGCGTGTCGCGCACGGCTTGAATGACTGCCGAAGAGGTGATCGTGGCGCTGGCGAGCGTGTCGAAGGCGCCGTCGCGCTGGTCGGCTTTCCATTGTTCCGGGCTCGGCTGGCCCAGGGATGCGCCGCGGAACTGGTCGATCCAGTCGCTGCGCCGTCGTTCGATGCGGTCGCCCAGGCCGGGCGTTTCGCGATGATTCAAGACCCGAACGCCGATGACCTTACCGGACGGGTCGATTGCGACCAGCAAGCGAATATCGCCGCTGTAGCCCTTGTCGGTGGTGACATCGGCCAGCAGCGCCGACGGTTCACCATCAAGGCGTGCCCGATAAATCGTTGCCGGATCTTCGAGCCCGTCGATCCGAGTCTTGAAACGATCGCGAACCAGCTCGTTGTCATAGCTGTCCCGGTCGAGCAGCTGGCTCAGCGTCTGCAGCGCACGGCGCTTTTGCTCAAGCTCGATCCGATCGCGCGTGAGCTCGTTGACGCCGGCCAGCAACAGGGCGGCCAGCAAGCCGATCAAGCCAACGGTCAGAAGGGTTTTGAGCATGGATCCCGGTGCCGGCGGATATTGTGGCGATTATCGCATGCCGTGGGCGATGCTCGGAATGGGAAAAAGGGAACCTGGCTAACGTCGTGCCTCAGTGATCCTGATCGTTCATGCCCGTTCGAGAATTCGAGTGAGTTCCAGAGACAGGATCGGGTGGGCATCGATCGCTGAAGGCCTCGCTACGCGTCGAACTGAAGCGATCGATGCCCGCCGGATCCGGTGTCGAAGGCACAAACTGGAGAGTTCCCGAGACACGACGCTAGTCAGGTACAAATTTACAACAGGTTCGGATGCAAGCGCCGATCCTCTGGTCCTGTCTGCGTCCCGTGTCGAGCTGTGAACAAGGTGGGTTAACGACAATTCTGTTGAGGCGGGCTCCTACAAAGTGCCAATCCTTAACTCAACAGCATTGGGGTTCACGGACCAATGCTGGTCTGCAGGAATGCGATGATCGAACGGCAGCAGCAGACCCCAATGACCGCAAAGCCAGGCCGCCTTGCGGAATTGGAAAAATAAGCGGCCCAGCGGCCCAGGTTCGGTTTTGATGCGCTGGAAGAAAGCCGCCGCCCGGTTGCTCGGGGCAGCCCGGTTGCTCGGGGCAGCGGCCGTTCCTGGGTTTTCAGCCTTCCGGCAAACGCGTCGATTCGATCAATTGGCCGAAAAACAGCGCGTTGGCGATCAAGCGCTCGGTGCCTGCCCAGTAAGCGCGGAACAGGTAGTCGTCGGCAATTCGCACAACCAGGCCGGGCCCGAGGCGGTCGGCGGCCAGTGCCGGGCTGCCGGCGATCTGGTCGGCAAGGTCCTCGGACAGATAGCCGGCAAGCAACCCTTGATCGTTGTAATTCCCAGGCGTCGCATAACGATTTTCGCTGCGCTTGAGCACGTGGGCGCCCTGGCGAAATACAGTGATGCGTGAGCGCTCGTAGCCGTATCCCAGCGGATGGCTGGTATCGAGTTGCATGTCCAGTGCGCTTCCGCCGATCAATGTGCGGGCGAAGTCCTGTTCGAAATCCTCATACGCTTTCGGTGCGGGTGGATTGATCGATTCGTCCTGTTCGCCCTCGGTGTCGGCTTCGGTGTCGACGAATGACCAGCCCAGGTCAAGCGATTCCACCCAGCTTGCCGCGCTGCCGAGCGCGATGATTTGCCCGCCCTGCTCAACGTAACTGGAAAGCTGTTCGCCAAACGATTCGGGAAGCGAACCATAGACGCCGGAAGGCATGATGATATGGCTGTATGAACCGAGATCCGAGGGCAGGCTGTCGGTGTCGATCTGCGTGATCGGCTGGTCGAGCAGCAGGTCGAACCAGCGCCAGACGTATCCGGCCGCATAGCTTCTGACGCCGGGGCCGGTGAGCAACAGCGGCGTGGGCTTTTCGAGCACCGGGGCATTGGGGCTGCCCAGGTCGATGCCTTGCCGCGCCAGTCCCGAAGCGATGCTGGCGACGGCAACGCCATGATTGCCTGCGATCGATGCCAGCGCCTGGTTGACCGGCGGCAGGTCGTCGGGTTGAATACCGGAATGCACGATGATGCTGCCGCGCACGAATTCGCGATTTCCAGAGGCGGTCGCCAGCGTGACCGGTTTTTGAGCGGCCTGGGCGCGATAGCCCTGGTCGAGCAGGTCGGCGAGCACGGCCGGGGCATTGTGCTGGTCCCAGGCAATCGCCCAGGCAATCGCGGCAGCATCGATGTCGGCGGCGGCGACCGTGGGCAGGCTTTTGTGCACGATTGAGTCGCCGGTATCGGGCAGTGCAGCGGTTTCACGGAATGGCAAATCAAACGCGTGTTGCAACGGCCATGCCGAGACGTCGTAGAAGGTCTCCATCGGCAGTTCGGTGGGGGTGGCAAAGATAGCGCGGATGAACCGGTACTGGTCCTGGCCGGCCGGGACGGCCCAGGCACTGCCGGGATCGTGTTCGACCCCGGCAATGGTGACCGGCTCGGTGACCGCACGCACGTCGATGCCGTGACCGAGCAGAATTTCGAGCAGGCGGCGTGCCCGGGCGGGGTCTCCGTCATCGCCGATCAACCATCCACCGCGTCCGCCCATGGTGCGGGCCTCGCGGAAAAAATCGGCCTGGTAGGCGACCAGGTCGTCGGCCAGCGCCAGGGTGCCGTTGAGCGTCGAGATCGAGGTGCGAACCTGGTTGGCGATGGCATCGGTGAACGTGCGTTCGCCGAACGGTGTTTGCATGCGCTGGCCGCGCGCCGAGCCCTGTTCGAAAAGAATGCCCAGGCCGCCGGTCAGGTCGGGGTAGGTCGAGCCCTTGCCCAGGTAGTAATCGTCGAAACTTTCGCGGCTGTAATAGGGCTCGCCGGCCTTGTCGAGGACTTCGCCGTGATATTCGCCGAGCTTGCGCGTCAGTTCGAACAGCCGCTCAGGGGTATCGGGGTGGTTGCGCTCGGGGACACCGGGCTGGAAGAAATACGTCGAGCCGTGGCCCATTTCGTGGGTATCGGTCAGCACGTGCGGCCGCCACCGGGCGTAGTGGGCAATTCGCTGGCGCGAGACCGGATGGGTCAGCGGCATCCAGTCGCGGTTGAGATCGAACCAGTAATAGCTGGTGCGTCCGTTGGGCCAGTCTTCATTGTGCTCGCGGTCGTTGGGATCGGACGAAGGGTTGCGGCCGCTGTGCATGTTGGTCCAGTGCGCAAACCGGTCCAGGCCGTCGGGGTTGATCGCCGGTTCCATGACGATCATCATCTGGTCAAGCCACTGGACGACCTGGTCGTCGCTGGAAGTGGCCAGGTACCAGGCCACCAGGGGCGCCGCCGAAGCCCCGGATGCCTCGTTGCCGTGCACCGAGTAGCCGAGCCAGGCCACCAGCGGACCGTCGCCGTTGCGACTGGCATCGATGCGGCCGGCTCGAAGCTGGTCGAGGTCGGCAAGTCGCTTTGGCGTGGAAAAATACACCAGGATCTGTTCGCGGCCGCCACTGCTGCGTCCGATGGTTTCGACGCTGACACGATCGGAGACGCGCGCCAGTTCGCGATAAAAATGCAAAAGCTCATGGTGCTGCGGGTGCCGCTGGCCGGGCTCGAAGCCAAGCAGTTCATGCGGCATCGGCATGCCCTCGATCGTGGCGAGATCGGGTGGCAGGCCGGGAAATTCGGCAACAGAGCGCAACGGAAAGAGCGAGAGAAGCACGGCGGTCAAGATCAGGCTGAATCGCATATAGACTCTTGTGTTGGGTTAACAAGGTCCGTAGTGTAACGCGCCGGAAACCGCGACACATTCCAGAAAAGAACCGCTCCGCGCGGGCCAGGCGGCCCGGCCGCCAGGAATCAATGGCCATCAGCTCTGCATCCTGATTGACCGGGTGCGGGATGCTTGCGATTTGGCCGCTTATCGTGGTTGACCGTTTGCGGGCCGCTATACTGGTTCGTCAAGACTTGATTCTGTTTCGAACCGACCAGGAGGTTTCCCCATGCAGCTTCGATCCACGGATTTGACCCACGGCGAGCCGATCGACCCCCAATTTGCGTTCGGCAAGATCGATCCGGTCGACCGCATGACCCTGTCCGATAACGTCAGCCCGAACCTGGCCTGGAAAGGCGTATCCGCGGCGACCCGTTCGTTTGCACTGCTGTGCGTGGACCCGGACGTTCCATCCGAGGCCGAACATGCCAACCAGGAGGGCAAAACGCTGCCGTCGGACATGCCGCGGGTCGATTTCTACCACTGGGTCATGATCGACATCCCCGCCTCGACGCGGGAACTGGCCAGCGGCGAGTGCGGTCGCGGTGTGGTTCCGAGCGGCAAAAGCGAGCCGCCGGGTCCCGAGCAAAGCCGCCAGGGCCTGAACGACTTTACCCGGTTTCTGGCCGGCAGCGAAATGGAGGGCCGTTATTTCGGATACGATGGCCCCTGTCCGCCGTGGAACGACGAGCGCCTGCATCATTATCATTACACGCTCTACGCACTCGACGTCGATACGATCGACATAGCCGACCCGTTCGACGGACCGGCCGTGAAGGCCGCAATCGAAGGCCACGTGCTGGACCAGGCGACGATTACCGGAACCTATACGCTCAATCCCGAGGTGGGCTAGTGCTCGGCTGGAGCCCGGTGGCCGGTGGCCGGTGGCCGGTGGTCGGTGGTCGGTGGTCGGTGGTCGGTGGTCGGTAGTCGGTAGTCGGTAGTCGGTAGTCGGTAGTCGGT
>JAVVET010000020.1:0-46205 GCA_032251235.1 Wenzhouxiangellaceae bacterium | reverse complement strand
AATCACCAATCACCAATCACCAATCACCAATCACCAATCACCAATCACCAATCACTGACTTCGGACTTCGGACCCCGTCACTCCCATTCAATCGTCGCCGGCGGCTTGCCGGAGATGTCGTAGACCACGCGCGAGACGCCATCGCACTCGTTGATGATGCGCCGCGAGACATGGTCGAGGAACTCGTGGTCCAGATAAGCCCAGCGCGCGGTCATGAAATCGATGGTTTCGACGGCTCTTAGCGCAATCACCCATTCGTAACGGCGCGCGTCGCCGACCACACCAACCGACTTGACCGGCAGGAACACGGCGAAGGCCTGGCTGACCTTGTCGTACAGGCCGGCTTTTCGAAGCTCGGAGATGAAGATGTGGTCGGCCTTTTGCAGCGGCTCGATGTATTCGGGCCGCACCTCGCCGAGGATGCGCACGCCCAGGCCGGGGCCGGGAAACGGGTGGCGCATGACCAGTTCGGCCGGCAAGCCAAGCTCGACGCCGATTTTTCGGACCTCGTCCTTGAACAACTCGCGCAGCGGCTCGACCAGCTTCAGGTTCATGGTTTCGGGCAGGCCGCCGACGTTGTGGTGCGACTTGATGACCCTGGCCTTGCCGGTGGCAGCGCCTGCCGACTCGATCACGTCCGGGTAAATCGTGCCCTGGGCCAGCCAGCCGGCCTCGCGATGGCTCTTGGCCGCAGCGTCGAACACGGCAATGAACTCGCGACCGATGATCTTGCGTTTTTCTTCCGGGTCGTCGATGCCCACCAGCGCATCGAGAAATTGCTCACGCGCGTCGACCCGCTCGACACGAACGCCAAGATGCCGGGCAAAGGTTGCCATGACCTGGTCACCCTCGTGATGGCGCAACAGCCCGGTATCGACAAAGATGCACAGCAGCTGGTCGCCGATGGCCTCGTGCAGCAGGGCCGCGACCACCGATGAGTCGACGCCGCCGGAAAGCCCCAGCAAGACCGAGTCCTGGCCGACCTGTTGGCGGACCCGGGCGATCTGGTCGTCGATGATGGCCTCGGTGGTCCAGCTTGGCGAACAGGCGCAGATCTCAAGACAAAAGCGCTCGAGAATGCGCCGTCCCTGGGCCGTGTGGGTCACCTCCGGATGAAACTGCAGCCCGTAATAACTGCGCTGGTCGTCGCCCATTCCGGCAATCGGTGCCGATCCGGTCGTGCACAGGGTCTCGAAGCCATCCGGCAGCTTCGAGACCTTGTCGCCGTGGCTCATCCAGACTTCGAGCACACCGCGGCCCTGGTCGTCGACGCGGTCGTCGATGCCGTCGAGCAGGCGGCCGGGATAGGCCAGCGCGACCTCGGCATAGCCGAATTCCTTTTCGTCGGAAGGATCGACCATGCCGCCGAAACGAGTCGCCATGGCCTGCATGCCGTAGCAGATCCCGAGCAGCGGAATGCCGGACCGAAACACCGCTTCGGGGATGCGCGGGCTGTCCTGGAAACCGACCGATTCGGGACCACCGGAAAGGATGATGCCGCGCGCGCCGAAATCGACAATGGCCTCGTCGGTGGCGTCATACGGCATGATTTCGCAAAACACCCCGATCTCGCGCACCCGCCGGGCAATCAGTTGGGTGTACTGCGAGCCGAAGTCCAGGACCAGGATCCTGCTTTCGTGGATGTCGGTTGGCGGAGCGGATTCGGACATGGAGGGCTTCCGGGATAGGGGCGGCCTTTCGGCCTTCGGTTTTAAGTTTTAAGTTTGAAGTTTTAAGTTTTTTTAAGTTCTCGATTTTCAGTTTTCAGGTCTTGCAATCCGCGCCGGCAAAAAGGAAATTCAACGAGATCCAGCAGAACCGCTTTTCACCTAAAACGTAAAACCTAACACTTAAAACGTCGGGGTAGCTTCTCACCCCAGCTTGTAATTCGGCGCTTCCTTGGTGATCGACACGTCGTGCGCATGCGATTCGATGACGCCGGCGTTGGTCACACGCACGAAGCTTGGGCGGGTGCGCATTTCCTCGATATTCATGCAGCCGGTATAGCCCATGGCCGAGCGCAGCCCACCGAGTAACTGGTGCACGACGCTGCCGAGCGGGCCTTTATAGGGCACGCGGCCCTCGATGCCCTCGGGCACGAGTTTTTCGGTCGTGACCTCGGCCTGAAAATAGCGATCCGACGAGCCTCGGTGCATGGCGCCCAGGGACCCCATGCCGCGATAACTTTTGTAGGAACGGCCCTGGTACAGTTCGACGTCGCCGGGTGCCTCCTCGGTGCCGGCAAACAGGCTGCCGATCATGACGCACGAGGCGCCGGCCGCGATCGCCTTGGCCAGGTCGCCGGAAAAGCGCACGCCGCCGTCGGCAATGACCGGAATTTCGCGCTGTGCCAGTGCTTTGGCCGCCGACGACACCGCGGTAATCTGCGGCACGCCAACCCCGGCGACGATCCGCGTGGTGCAAATCGAGCCCGGCCCCTGGCCGATCTTGACGGCATCGGCCCCGGCATCGGCCAGCGCCAGCGCACCGTCAGCGGTCGAAACATTTCCACCAATGATCTGCACATTCGGGTAATGTCGCTTGCACCATGAAATCCGGTCGAGCACGCCCTGGGAATGCCCATGCGCGGTATCGACGACGATGATATCGACGCCGGCCTCGACCAGAGCCGCAATGCGGTCCTCGGTATCGCCGCCAGTGCCCACGGCAGCGCCGACCAGCAACTGCTCGGAATGGTCCTTGGCGGCATTCGGGAAGTCGCGCGACTTCTGGATGTCCTTGACCGTGACCAGCCCGCGCAGCTGGAATTTATCGTTGACCACCAGCACCTTCTCGATTCGGTATCGATGCAAAAGATCGAGCACCTCGTCCTGGCTGGCGCCCTCTTCGACCGTGATCAGTTTTTCCTTGCGCGTCATGATGTTGCGCACCGGGTCGTCGAGCTTTTTTTCAAAGCGCATGTCGCGGCTGGTGACGATGCCGACCAGTTCGTCGCCGTTAACCACCGGTACGCCGGAAATATTATGGCGCCGCGTGATTTCGAGCACTTCGCGAATGGTCGTGTTGGGCTCGACGGTGATCGGGTCCTGGATGACGCCGGCTTCGTACTTCTTGACCACCCGGACCTGGTTCGCCTGCTCCTCGATCGTCATGTTCTTGTGCATGATACCGACGCCGCCGGCCTGGGCCATGGCAATGGCCAGCCGGCCTTCGGTGACGGTATCCATGGCCGAGGAAACCAGCGGAATGTTGATGGCCAGGTCGCGCGTCACGCGGGTGACCAGGTCGGCATCGCGCGGCAGCATGTCCGAGTGCGCAGGCACCAGCGAGACATCATCGAAAGTCAGTGCTTCTTCAATCAAATGCATCGAATAGTCTCCGTCGGGTAAATCCCTGCATTATATCGCGTTTGACTGAAATGTCGCGTTATCGTAGGCCCAAAATCGGGGAGTTCGCTTTTACGCCGGCCGGACCCTACAATAACGCCACCCAAGCAGATGGATACCCGATGACCGACACACAAGCCCTGCCCGCCACACGGCGCCGTTTTGTCTTTCGCGTCCCGCACACGCTGGCGCTGATGTTCTTCATGATGGTGTTCGCGCTGATTCTGACCTGGATTGTGCCGGCCGGCAGTTTCGAGACAGTGGTCAACGAGTCCGGCCGCGAAGTCGTTGTGCCGGGAACCTACAGCCAGATCGACGACGCCGAAAAGCTGCCGCCGACGGCGTTGCTGACCTCGGTGCCGCGCGCCATGGAAGAGGCCCAGGGCATCATCTTTTTCGTGCTGCTGATCGGCGGCGCGCTGGCCGTGATTCGCGAGACCGGCGCGATCGAGGCTTTTCTCGACAAGGTGATCGGGCGCTTCGGCTCGCAGTCGGCATTGCTGATTTTTTCCGGCGTATTCATATTCGCAGCCGCTTCGGCCACGTTGGGAATGGCCGAGGAGTACATCCCGTTCGCCGGCATTCTGATCGCGCTGTGCGTGGCCATGCGCATGGATACGGTCGCCGCGATCGGCATCATGGTGGTTGGCTACGGCGTCGGTTACGGCGCCGCGCTGATCAACCCGTTCACGCTGTTCATCGCCCAGGACGTGGCCGAACTGCAGCCGGGCTCCGGGATCAGCTTCCGGGCCGTGCTGTTCGTGCCGTTTCTGGCCATTGGCGTCCACCATGTCTGGGCCTATGCACGCAAGGTCCGCGCCAATCCAGAGAGCAGCCTTGTGTTCGACATCGAAGAAGCCCAGCCGCCGCCACAGTCGATACAGCCGGAGCTGACCGGCGCCCGCGTGGCGGTGCTGCTGGCGACGCTGGCAACACTGGTGCTGCTGATTTACGGCATCACGCAGCACCACTGGTACCTGGTGGAACTGGGGGCCATGTTCATTGGCCTGGCGATCGTGGTCGGGGTCATTGTCAGGATGAGCGTCAACAAGCTGGCGATGACGTTCAGCGACGGCGCCGCCGGCCTGGCCGGAACAGCCATTTTGATCGGCTTTGCGCGCGCGATTGCGCTGATCCTGGAAGACGGCCAGGTGCTCCACACCATCGTCAATGCCATGGCCAGCCCGCTGACCGGGCTTCCAGCCGAGCTTTCGGCAGTCGGCATGCTGGGGATTCAGAGCGTGATGAACATCTTCGTCTCCTCCGGCAGCGGCCAGGCCTATCTGACGATGCCGCTGATGGCCCCAATCGGCGACCTGGTCGGCGTCGAGCGCCAGGTTTCGGTGCTGGCCTACCAGTTCGGAGACGGTTTCATGAACATGATCGTGCCGACCAACCCGGTACTGATGGGCATCCTGGGCCTGGCCGGCATTCCATATGCGCGCTGGTTTCGATTCATCCTGCCGCTGATCTTCAAGCTGCTGGCGTTTGCCGCAATCGCGATGGTCGTGGCCGTGCGCATCGGTTATTCCTGACGCGATGGCAGCCCGGCTGACTTGACGGCGCGGACTCCCTGGCCCGGTCACAAAAAAAAGCCGCCCGGGAGGGCGGCTTTTTTGTGCATGAATCGCTGCGCGATTTCAAAGGCGATTTACGGGAGTGTCGGGCTTTCGAAGCCGTCGGCAAAGATGCCTTCGAGGCCGCAGGCCTCGACCCGTACATCATCGATGCTCCAGCCCTCACGGCCGCCGACCGTACCATCGGTACCGAGCCGGAAGCGGAACTGGACCTGTTCACCGGCAAATCCGGACAGGTCGACGACATAGTCTTCCCAGTCTCGCGGATCGCCACACCAGGCCGGTGATCCGGCCAGCGGGTTGGCGCCCCCGGCGAAGGTATTGATGGTTCCATCAAAATCGCGGAACAGCACCTGGCTCTGGATTTGTTGCCAGCTGGCACCATTGTCGGTGGAAATCTCGAGAATCGCGCCATCCCAGCATGCAGCACCACCATCATCTTCGATTTCCTGGCGGTTCTGGAACCTCAGCGTCAACGGCAGTTGGGCGCTGCCCGGCAACTGGATTGCCGGCGAAACCAGTCGCTGATCGCTTTCGCTGGCCAGGTTTTCAGCATTCCACGCCGTCGTGCCGCTGACCGAAACGGCGGTGGTCTGGACCCAGGTATTCTGCAGGCCGCCATTGCCGAGCGTCCAGCCGTTGGCGCCGTTTTCCATGTCGTCTTCGAACACATTGAGCGTGGCGACCCCGATCGAGCAGTCTCCGGGCTCGGCCTGGGTCGTAAAGCTGAAGGTTTCACTGGCAGCGCCGGGGCCACAGAAATTGGTCGGCGTTATGCGCCAGTAAAAACCGCTGGCCGAATCAAGCGGCACGCCAACCTGGTGCGTTGTTTCCTGAACGATCGCGCTGTAAATCACATTCGCGAAAGCATCGTCGGTGGCCACTTCGACCAGGTAGTCGACGGCCTGGCTCGAAGCACCCCACTCCAGCACCGGCTGAAACGGAGCGTTCGCCGCGCCGTCGGCCGGCGCCGTCAGGCCGAAGCTCCCCGGCAGGTCGTCGGTCACGGTCAACCGCAAGCCCAGCGAATTGTCATCAGCGCCGGCCGCGGTTCCGAGTACGTTCAAATCGAATACACCCGCGGCCACGCTCTGGTCGACCAAAACCGTCGCGCTCGCAGTGTTGCCGGGAACGACCGGGTTGGGGTTGAATATGCCGCCGAATCCGGCTTCCAGCACCGGGTTGAATTCGAGCAAGACCGGGTCGAAGAAACCGCCAACCGAGAGCACGTCGATATCGAATGCAGCCTGATCTGTTCCCGCCAGCGTGCAGACGCCGGCGGCGGGTGCCGATGAACCGAGCACAAAGCCGGGCGTGCCGCAACTGGCAAAGCGAAATGCGCCGATGCGCGTGCTCCACTGGCTGGAGGTGTTGTACTGGCTGGTAAACCAGAACGTGCACTCGTCGACCGGGTCGACATTGATCGATGCGTAGTCGCCATAGCGGTTGGAGGCGTTGGCGGCGCTGCCGTCGACCAGCGTGACTTCGCCGCGCGGCATGGTATCGAGCGGGTCCGCCGCCAGCCGGCCGGTATAGCGCAGGCCGGGAAAAGTGGCGGTGCCATCGGAAACGTTGTAGCCGACCGCGATATTGCCGTCGCCGTCCATGGCAATCGACGACATCCAGCGATGGACGCTATCGGGGGCAACGGTTCCTTCCTGAAACAGCGACCAGGCGCCGAGACTTTCGCGCAACTCGGCCCAGCGCACGCCGTGCAGGTCGGCATTGCCGCCGGCGACATCGCTGACCCAGCTGGCAACGATGGTCTGGCGATCGCCGAAGTTCCGATACTGGGCGCGCCACATGGCCGGTTCGCGCAGCGGATCGAGCTCGGTGCTGCTATTGGGTTGCGGAACGCAGGCAAACGCGGTCAGGCCGCACAGATCCGATTCGAAATCCTCGACGCCGATATTGTCCGGGCCACTGAAAGTTGAATTGGCTTGGTTGTCCCAGTCGACGCTGAATTCCCAGATCTCGAGAAAATCCTCGCTTGGGTCGGAACTGCCGGCGTTGTGGACTTCGTCGTCGCGATGGCGCAGAAACAGACCCGGCGCCCCGTCCGGCGGCGGCAGCAGGCCATCCCAGTCAGCCGGCTGGGCCATCTGGAAGCCGAAACCGGCCAGCGCGGGGATTTCAAATACCTGCGCCGGCCGCGTGGTTTGGCCCAGCAACATGCTTTGGCGATCGAAGGCATAGATCGTGCGTCCGTTTCCGGGGATGCTGCCGGCGTCTTCATTGGCACCAATGTAATAGGCATCGGGCCACACCGCCCATTTGGGATAGTCGGGAAGCGCCCCGGAAGCGGCCGCGAATTCATAAATGAACCACGCGCCGGTCGTCGGATCGGCCGTCTGGCTGATATAAACACAGAAAGACTGGCTGGTGAATTCGCTCAAAAACCAGCGCCCCGGCGCCTGGTCCAGGCCATTATCGACGCTTTGGTCGAACATCACGATCGGATCGCCGCTGCCGCTGGTACAGCCGGTGCCGGAGCCTTCGGCCAGGCTGCCCAGCGCAAAATCGACAACCGTGCTGCCGTCGGTCTTGTCGAGTATCAGCACCCGCGTGCCGCCAACGCCGCCACCGCCGTTGATCATCTGGATATAGTGCTCGAGACCGATATCGCCGATGGTGTCGGGCGGATTGACGCCGCTGAAAGGGCCGCCGTCGCGATTGACCAGCGGCGTATCGAATGCTGCGCCGCCACTGAGCCTCGGCATGCGATTGTTCAGATCGCGCAATGCACTGGCTGCTTTCGGCTGCGAGTCGGTGACCGGCGCCAGGTAATCGCGCGGTACGCCTTTGCGCTGGGGAATTTCCTTGATCGGATCACCCGGCTTCCAGCCCGGATACTTCGGCAGTGCAAGCATGTCGACCTCGACCGTGGCCGACGCCACGCCCCGGTCGAACAACTCGGCCCCACGCAGTACGATTTTGTCCTGTGCAAAGGCGCTGCCGGTACTGGCGATCATGACAATCGCGGCCGCTGTTGCGCGGGTCGCGACCCGCCTGCCGACAAATTTCCCGGCAATTTTTTCTGCGATCGAGCGCCCCGGGCTCATCGCCAATGGGTTTGTTCTTATTTTTTGCATCGTTGAGTCTCCCTCATTCAAAACCGGAATGGTCCGGCAACATTAAAATTCCGGGCCGATTAGCGAATGCCTTCCGCAACCAGTCTGACCGGTGCCGAATCAGTTTGTATTTCCAGCGTCGCGGCGGCTTGTTCCAGGCCAAATACCCAGGCCCGGCCATCGCGGCTTCGGCTTTGCAGGATCTCCTGCGAATCGGTCGTCACGGCCGCACCCGAAACCACTCGGTAACGCAACTCGGCAGCGTCGGCACGCAGGATGTCGACCGGCGCGCGGCTGGTCTGGATTCGGCCGCCATGAACCGGACCCTCGATGTTCTGGTTGTAAATCACGTGGCCGGAGCCGACCTCGACATCGACCCGGCCGGCCGTGCGCAGGTTGATGTGGCCGCTGCGGGCCCGCAGCTTCACCGGATAGGTCGCGCCGTGCATCGTGAAATCGCCGTCGACCAGCTCGATTTCGAGTTCGACCGAGTCAGGCACAGCCAGCACGAAATCGGCGCGCAAAAAGCCGGCAATCCGATCCAGTATCGCTTCGTTGCCTTCGCTCATCGGGTCGCCGGTCGGGCCGTTCGCCGCGACCCGGTCGGGCGCGGCCACGATCGTCAGGATGATCGTAAGATCCGTCGCATGATCCGTCGCAACACCGGACTCGTCGCCGACTGCCGTGCGTTCGGTAATCGCGGCCGGGTTGGGCTGGCCGGCCTCGGTTTGCACCGTGACCCGCAGCTGCGCCGGGGCGCCCAGCGGCACTTCGCGAATGCGAACGTTGCCGTAGGGATTGACAATTCGAAGCGCGGTGCCGGGCTTGACGTCAAACTGTCGATCGAGTTGATGAATTTCGCCGGCTCCAGCCGGTTCGGGCTGCGCAACTACGCTGCCCGCGATCAGAATCACAAAAAAAATGCAGGTTTCCAGGGATTTTTTCAAAAAACTCAGGCCTGTGTCGGAAGGCACCGGGCGGCCGAGCATGGCAGCCGGAAAAACACCGAACGGCCCGGGTCGAGCGGCGAGCGCTCGATTGGACCCGAGCCCGGCTTCTCAATCCACATACAGCGAACTGACCGACTCGCCTTCAGCCATGCGACGGATGGTCTCGGCCAGTATCTGGGCCACAGACAGCTGGCGAATGCGTCCGCACTCACGGGCTTCGGCGCTCAGCGGGATGGTGTCGGTGACGACGATTTCGTCGATTCTGGAATTGCTGATGTTGTCGATGGCTGGACCGGAAAGCACCGGGTGCACGCAATAGGCGACGACGCTTTTGGCGCCTGCGTCTTTCAGCGCCCCGGCCGCCGCGCAAAGCGTGCCGGCGGTATCGATCATGTCGTCGACCAGCACGCAGGTCTTGTCTTCGACATCGCCGATCAGGTTCATGACGGTCGCCTCGTTGGCGCGCGCGCGGCGCTTGTCGATGATCGCCAGTTCCGCATCCAGCCGCTTGGCGATGGCACGGGCGCGCACCACGCCGCCGACATCCGGTGACACGACGACCATGTTGCTGTCGCCGTAATGCTTCCAGATATCGGCCAGCGTCAGCGGCGAGGCATAGACATTGTCGACTGGTATATCGAAAAAGCCCTGGATCTGGTCGGCGTGAAGGTCGACCGTCACGACCCGGTCGGTACCGACGACGCCGATCATCTTGGCTGCGACCTTGGCCGTGATCGGCACCCTCGAGGAACGCGTCCGACGATCCTGGCGGGCATAGCCGAAATAAGGAATGATTGCAGTCACGCGACCGGCCGAAGCGCGCTTGAGCGCGTCGATCATGACCAGAAGCTCCATGAAATTTTCGGCCGCAGGCTGACAGGTCGGTTGAATGATGAAGATGTCGCGGGCGCGGACGTTTTCAACGATTTCGACCATCACCTCGCCATCGCTGAATCGGCCGACGTTGGCCTTGCCCATGGGGATGCCGAGATGGCCGGCGATTGCATGTGCCAATTCGGGATTTGCATTGCCCGAAAAAATCATCAAGGAGGCTGTTGTCACCGGATCGTTCCCGTTTTGGCTGGATTGGCGTTTGGCAAATGGCTGGGACGGCAGGACTCGAACCTGCGAATGCGGGGATCAAAACCCCGTGCCTTAACCAACTTGGCGACGTCCCAGAAGACTGCAGTAAACTTCAGGATTTTCGAGATTCGCGAATTATATCGCGTCGCCACCGGCGGTGGGTAGCTGCGGGGAGCGGAACTTCCAGTTTCTCAAAACGACGCGAACCTGGTAGGGCGGCTTGCTCGCCTCCAGCCGCGCCGGCAACAGCACGCCGGCGTCGTTCAAGCGCGCCCATCGATCAAAATCGAGCCGCCATTGACCCCAGTAAAGCTGGTCCAGCGCGCCGTCGGCGGCATAGGTGACGCGGGCCGAATCCGGCGCCGGCAGCCCTCTAAGCCAATGGCTCATCCAGCGCACCGGGATCGGCCAGCCGACCGCCTGTTCGACCAGCGCATCCGGGTCCGGCCCGACCAGTCGGCCAACCTCGCTGCCGGTCAACTCTGCGGCCCCGGGCACAAAGCGCAAACGCCACTGGCGCCCGCCGGCCACGCTTCGAAGTGCGATTTCATGCCGGTCGCCATCGGCCTCCCAGGTCATCGACAGGCTACCACCGCGCTCGCCGTCGGAAAGCCCCAGCCGCCCTTGCACCGACCACTGCTGGTGCGTATCGAACCAGCCTTGACGCTCCTGCAGCCAGACGCCTTCGGGCCGCGGGTCGCGCAGCGCGCAGCCTGAAAGCAGAGCCGCTGCAAGCAGCAGCAACGCCCGGGTTTTACAGGCCTGAATCAATTCTGAGCTCAATCCAGCCCCAGGCGCTCGAGCAGCTCGATAAAGGCGGCATCGTCTTCGAATTCGTCGCGCGTGCGATCGACCCAGCCGCGCGCCTCGTTTTTCAGGCCCAGCTGCCAAAGCGTTTCGACCAGGTGGCCGATCATTTCCGGATGCTGTTCGAGTTCGGCGGCGCGGCGCAAATAAGGCAGGCCTTGTTCTGGCTTGCCCAGCTTGACCAGGACCCAGCCCATGGAATCGAGGATGGCCGCATTTTCCGGGTCCAGCGCCAGTGCTCGTTCAATCAGGCGCATGGCTTCCTTTTGCCGGTCGGTGCGATCGGACAGGGTATAGCCAAGCGCGTTCAGTGCGATGGCGTTGTCGGGTTCGCGCTGAATGATGGTCCGCAGGTCCTGCTCGGCCAGCGCCAGATCATTCAGGCCCACCGCCACCATTGCGCGTGCGTACAACAAGGCCGTGCTGTCCGGCATTTCAATCAGCGACTCGCTGAAATGATCGAGCGCCTGCTGCTGCTGACCATGATCGACCAGTATCTGGCCTTCCACCAGCCAGGCCTGTTCGGCAAGTTCGCTATCCGACGGTCGCTGCAAGCCGGCCAGAAGAGCGCGTGCGGCACCGATTTCGCCACTGCGTCCCAGCACCACAGCGCGCCGCAGATTCGCCCGTGGGCCGAGTTCGCCACCCACCTTTTCGTACCAACTCACGGCCTGCTCGTCCATTTCGAGCAAATCGGCCAACAAGCCGGTCAGCCAGGCATGGCGAGACACGTCGCCCTGGCCTTCATTTGATGCCAGTTCGTGCCACGTGGCCTCGGCCTTGCGATCGTAGCCGAGCTCATGTTGCAGCGTCCCCTGCGAGTACAGGGTTTCTGCAGTGGCCGGCAGTTGCTGCAGAATCTCCAGCGCCTCCTCGTCGCGTCCAAGCTCGCGCAGCAACTCCGATTCGGCCAGCGCCGCGTCGCCGCTGGCCGGCTCGTGAAACCGTGCGGCGCGATAGTATTCAAGCGCTTTGGCGGGCTGGGAATGGGCATGCAGAATTCGTGCAGCCCAAACGGCGTGTTCAAAGCCCGGCTCGGCCTCGTAGGCGGCTTCGGCCAGTTCGACGGCCACCGACGGATCATTCATCTGCCAGGCCAGGCGACTGCGCTGGAACGCCTCGAAGCCATTGGAGTCGGGCCCGACAGCATCGAACAGCGCATCCAGCCCGCTCGAGGCGGCCGCGCGCGAATCCGCACTTGCCAGCAGCGCGATCGCCGTCGACCAGGCGACATCACTGTCGTTCACGCGATTCTCGGCGCGGCGGTCGTCGGCAAAGATGGTTTGCAGCATCAAATCCACTGCCGGCACAACGCGACCGCGCTGCATTTGGGCGATCACGGCAAGCTGCACGGCGGCACGGGATTGGGGCTCGAGCGCGCGCCAGCGCGCCGTGGCGCGGTCCACCGCATCCCAATCATCGATCGCCGCGGCCAGTTGGGCCGCCTGGCGGGCCAGTTCCGGGCTGCGGGTGTTTTCGATCAGGGGTCGATAAATTTCGAGCGCGCGGTGGTAATCTCCAACTGCAGCAGCTTCGCCGGCCTGGCTTTGTGCCGCACGGTCCAAATCGTCCTGTTGCGGGTTTTCAGGCTGGACCGAAGCTGCGCATCCAGCCAAAAAAACACAAAACAACAGTGCCGATATCTTGATTTGTGCGGGATATCGGACCACAATGACGGGTTTGTCTGATCTTGGTTCATGCATGTCGCTATTTGCCCTTGGCTTGAGTCATCAAACTGCGCCGGTTTCGATCCGGGAACGTCTGGCCTTTACGCCGGAACGGCTCGCCGACGCCCTGGTTTCGATGCACGCGGTTCCCGGCATACGCGAATGCGCGATCGTGAGCACCTGCAACCGAACCGAACTCTACGCGACCGGCGAAGAGGCTAGCATACCGGCATTGATCGACTGGGTGCATGACTGGCACGAAGCGCCGCGCGGCCAGTATCGGGAATATCTGTTTACGCTGCGTCAGCGTCTGGCGGTTATTCATCTTTTAAAGGTCACCTCGGGCATGGATTCGATGGTTCTCGGCGAGCCGCAAGTGGTCGGCCAGGTCAAGCAGGCCTGGCACAACGCACAGCAAAGCAACACGCTGGGAACCATTCTGGACCGCCTGTTTCAGCATTCATTTCAAACATCGAAGCTGGTGCGCTCCGAAACCGGCATCGGCCACAACCCGGTCACGCTGCCGTTTGCCGCCCTGAAGCTGGCGCACCAGATCTTCGGCGACGTCAACCGGACCGCCGGCCTCATGATCGGAGCCGGCGAGATGATCGAGGACTGCGTCCGGCATTTTTCCGGCCAGGGCATGAAAATGCTGACCATTTGCAATCGAAGCCTGGACCGCGCCGAAAAACTCGCCAGCCAGTTCAATGCCTGCCCGATCGCGCTCGACCAACTGCATTCGGCATTGCCGGCGCACGATTTGATCGTCGCCTGCACCGCCAGTTCCGTGCCCATCGTGACCCGCGACATGGTTCAGTCCGCGCTGGCCCAGCGGCGCCATCGACCGTATTTCATTCTCGACTTGTCAGTGCCGCGCAACGTCGACCCATCGGTCGCCGAGTTCGAAGACGTCTACCTGTACACGGTCGATGATTTACGCGAAATTGCCGAGCACGGTTACAAAAAGCGGGTCGAGGCACTGGAAGAAGCCAACGTCATCATCGACGGCCAGGCCGAGGCCTTCGACCGGTGGCTGAACCTGCACGCGGCCGGCCAGACCCTGAAATCGCTGCGCAAGCGCGCCTTCGTCGAACGCGATCAACTGCTCGAGCGCGCCCTGCGCGAGCTCGAGGCCGGCCGCGAGCCCGGAGAAGTGCTGTCGCGTTTCGGCCATCGCCTGACCAATCGACTTCTTCATGCGCCCAGCATGCAGGTGCGCCGTGCCGCCGAAGTCACCGATGATGAATTGATGGCCGCGGCGCGCAAGCTGCTGCTCGACGACCCAACGTGAGCCGGACATGAGCCCCGGATTGCAGCGCCGCCTGGAAAGCGCCGTCGAGCGTTTCGAAGAGCTCGAACGCCTGCTCGCCGAGCCCGAGCTGGCCGCCAGGCCGCAGCAGTTTGCGGCCCTGTCGCGCGAATACGCCGAGCTGCAGGCGATCGTTTCGACCTGGCGCGAACTACAGAAGCTCGACCTGCGCGAGGCCGAAGCGCGCGCGCTCGCCAACGAAAAAGACAGTGAAATGCGGGCCATGGCCTTCGACGAACTGGCCCAGATCGAAAAGGCCAGGGACCAACTGAATCACGAACTGGAACGGCTCATCTTGCCGGCCGATCTCAACGACAAGCGCAATTTGTTCCTCGAGATTCGAGCCGGCACCGGCGGCCAGGAAGCCGCCCTGTTTGCCGGCGACCTGTTTCGGATGTACAGCCGCTACGCCGAATCGCGGGGCTGGAAGATCGAGATTCTTTCCGGCCAGGCCGGCGAGGCCGGCGGCTGGCGCGAGTTGATCGCGCGCATCGTCGGCAGCGGCGCCTATTCCAGACTCAAGTTCGAGTCCGGCACCCACCGGGTTCAGCGCGTGCCGGCAACCGAATCGCAGGGACGCATCCATACCTCGGCCTGCACGGTCGCGATTTTGCCCGAAGTCGACACCGTCGACGAAATCCGGATCGACCCCGGCGACCTGCGCATCGACACCTTTCGCTCCTCCGGGGCCGGCGGCCAGCACGTCAACACCACCGACTCGGCCATTCGCATCACTCATCTGCCGACCGGCGTGGTCGTCGAATGCCAGGACGAGCGTTCGCAGCACAAAAACAAGGCCCGCGCACTGAGCCTGCTCAACGCACGTCTGCTGGAGGCCGAGCGCGCCGTGCAACGCAGCGAGCGGGCCGCCGATCGCAAGCTGCAGGTCGGCTCCGGCGACCGCTCCGAGCGCATCCGCACCTACAATTTCCCGCAGGGACGAATCACCGATCACCGCATCGGCCTGACGCTGTACGACCTGGACAACATCCTGCAGGGCGACCTGGATCCACTGATCGAACCATTGATCGAAGCCCACCAGGCCGACCTGCTCGCTGAACTGGGCTGAGGCGGCAGCCGGCCTGTCGAACCCCGACGAACACCTACGCCCAGCAGACTTCCAGTCCGCCCACAGTCACCCGCCCGAACGATTGCTTGCGTATCATCGCGCCATGATTTTATTCATCCTGATCGGCGGCATGCTCGGCCTGCTCTTCGGCGGCATCGGCGGCGCCCTGCTTGGCGCCTTCGCCGGCGCTGCACTCGGCCGTTTATTGCTGACCGTATTTTTCGCCCGCGGGCTCGATGCAGTGCGCGCCCAGTTCGTCGACTCGACATTCGCCGTCATGGGCGCGGTGTGCAAGGCCGACGGCCACATCAGCGACGACGAGATTCGAGTCGCCGAGCAGTTCTTTTCGCGCCTGTCGCTGTCCGAGCAACAGCGCCAGTCTGCAAGGGCGGCGTTCAACCGCGGCAAGGCGTCGGAATTCGACCTGGACGCCGAACTGGCCCGACTTCGAAGCGTGGCCGGCCGCAGCCCGGCGCTGCTGCAGCTGTTCATCCAGGTCCAGCTGACGGCAATCGCCGCCGACGGCGTCGTCCACGCCGACGAACACGCCTTGATGCTTCGGGTGGCGCGCGGACTGGGCCTGTCGGCCGTCGATGTCGAGCGCCTGGAGGCCATGCTCAGGGGCTCGACCGGTGCCGGCGCCCGGGGCCCCGGCCGGGGCCAAGACCCCAGCGCGCTCGTCGAAGATGCCTGCGCAACGCTCGGTGTCAAGCCCGACGCCAGCGATGCAGAAATTAAAAAGGCCTACCGTCGCCTGATGAGCAAGCACCACCCCGACAAGCTGGCCGGGCGCGGCATGCCCGAAAGCATGCGGCCGATTGCCGAGGAAAAGACGCGCGAAATCACCAAGGCCTACGACACGATCAAGGCCCGGCGCGAACGCTGAGCGCGGTGCCGGACGTGGCCTGCGGCCGGATCAATCCGCGCCGGGCTTGCGAAACAGGAACGTGAAGCGGTCGCTATTGCCGGTCACCGATTTGCGCCCGACCTCGTAGCGAAGCTCGTCGTCGGCGCGGTAGTGCAGGTCGGAATAGTCCTCGAACTCAAAGCCGGCGGCCTGGATTTCCATGATCATCTGGACCGGGTCGACGCGGCGCCGATTTTCCGGGCCATCGGCTTCCATGTGGCGCCGAGTGTGGTCGACGACGCCGTAGACGCCGCCGGGCCGCAGCGCCTCGAAAGCAGCGCGGTTCATGCTGTCGCGCCCTTCGGCGTTGAGGTTGTGCAGGTTGCGGAAGGTCAGCACGGCGTCGACGTTCTGCACGCCCAGGTCGAACGGCTTGATCGCGACCAGCCCCGAATCTTCGTCGGGCACGATTTCAAGCTCCGGTTCGAGCACCTCGACCCGGTCGAAGGGCGGCTCGTCGAGCAGGCCGGACTGGGCCACGCGTCCGGCGGCGATCGAAACATAGAGCTTGCCCTGCTCGCGCAAGGCCGGCGCCAGCAGCCTGGTGTACCAGCCGGCACCGGGAATCAGTTCGACGACGGTCATGGTCTCGTCGAGCCCGAGGAAATCCAGGGTCTCGACCGGCAGACGGTTCGCATCGCGCTCGCGCTCGGCATCGCTGCGTGCTTCGGCGTCCATGGCAACCCGAACTGCGGCCAAAAACGGCCGCTCGGGCTCGGGTTCGGCCGGCTGGGCAAACGCGGTGCCTGCCGCGATTGCAATCAAAACAACGATCAATGCACATCTGGTCATGCTGTCGGTCTCCGTTTTTACTCGGTCATTTTTTCTCGGTCATTTTTATTCGCCGGCCGCATCCGGTCCATCGGCTTTTCCCAATTTTGCCGGCCCGGTCGATTTCCCGGCAGCCGGCATCAGCTTGCGCATGGTGCGCATCAGCATGCCAAAGTAAAGTGACGGGAACCAGCGCTTGAGGCGGTACTGCCAGCGCGTGTCGGCGTGGGTCAGCAACAAAAAACGCGGCTTTAGCGTGGCCTGGTAGACCACTTCGGCCACATCCTCGGCGCTGACGCCCGAATGCTCCATCCATTTGCTCACGCGCCTGGCATAGCTGTCGTCCGGCGCGCGCATGGAATCGGTCAGCGCGGTCTTGACGAACGCCGGGCACAGGACCGAGACTTCCACATTATAGAGTTTGAGTTCGGCCCGGAGCATCTCCGACAGCGCCACCACCGCGGCCTTGGCCGTGCCGTAGGAGGCAATGCCCGGCGCACCGGCCAGCCCGGCCCACGAGGCAACGTTGACGACATGCCCGAAGCGCTGGCGGCGAAAGGCCTCGACAAAAAAGTGGCAGCCCCGCACCACGCCCATCAGGTTGATATCCAGCACCCATTGCCAGTCCTCCAGCGGCGTTTCGCCCAGCATCCCGCCGGTGGCGACGCCGGCATTGTTGACCAGTACGTCGACTCGGCCGAACCGGCTTTCAACCGACTCTGCCAGTTCTCGCCATTGTTCGGCTTCGGTCACGTCCAGCGCAAGCGCGAGATGGCCTGAACCTTCCAGTTCACCGGCCACCTTTTCAGCGCGCTCGACATGCTGATCGGTAACCACCACCTGCCAGCCGGCGCTGGCGAAGCGTCGCGACATCGCAGCACCCAGCCCCGACCCGGCTCCGGTAATGACGGCGACCTTTCGATCTGCCTGGCGGTTTTGCTGTTGCATGCCGATTCCTTTTAAAAGTTGAAAATTCAGTGGGGGAGCATAATCGATCCGGGGCCGCGGAATGTCGTCTCGACCGGAACACGCCGGCGGGACCGAGGCTGACGGGAAACCGGGTCGCCAACAACCCGTCACCGGTACAGCGGCTAAAATAGCGATCCCATCGCCCATGCCGTCAAGATGTCAGATTCGTTTTCCGTACTCAATCCACCGCGCTCACGCGCGGGAGAAGCCAGCCAGTGGCCGTTGCTCGAAGGCCTGGGACTGGCGCTGGCGATCAGCGCTTTTGCGCGCCGCGCCGGCGGACCAGTGCTGGTGGCCGCAGCCGACGGCTATTCGGCGCGTCGGCTGCGCGACGACCTCAACCAGCTCGACGGGCCGCGGGCCGAGTTATTCCCGGACCTGGAAATCCTGCCCTACGATTTGTCATCGCCGCACCCGGACCTGATTTCCTATCGCCTGGAGGTCCTGACCCGGCTGCCCGAGCGCAACTCTGGGATCGTGATCGCGCCGATCAACGCACTGATGCAGCGCCTGGCGCCGACCGGCTTTCTTGCCGGGCGCAGCGTCGATTTCCGAATCGGCCAGGAACTGGACCTCGAACGCTTTCGCGGCCGGCTTCACGATGCCGGCTACGAAATGGCCGACCAGGTCTGGCAACCCGGCCAGTTTGCAGTTCGCGGCGCGGTTTTCGACCTGTGGCCGATGGGTACACAAACGCCCTACCGCATCGAACTGTTCGACACCGAGATCGAGTCGATCCGTTCGTTTGACGCCGAAACCCAGCGCTCGATCGAAAAACTCGACCAGGTGGTGTTGCTGCCCGGCCGCGAATATCCATTCGATGAATCGGCCCGCCAGGAGTTCCGACGCGCCTTCCGCAACCGTTTCGATGTCGATTTGCGCCATGCCCGGCCGTACCAGGAAGTGGGCGAAGGCATTCACAGCCAGGGTCTGGAGCAGTACCTGCCGCTGTTTTTCGAAACCAGCGCCAGCCTGCTCGACTACCTGCCGACCGAGCATCGGCTGGTCTTGCTGGCCGACTGCGAAGCCGCCGCCGGCGAGTTTACCGAGCAGGTGGAGCTGCGCTTCGAGCAGCGCCGCGGCGACCGCGAACGACCGGCGCTGAATCCGGATGAACTGTATTTTCCGGCCGCAGCACTGCTCGAAAAACTGAAGGACGATGCCGCCGTGCGGGTCACCCGCAGGGCACCGGCGCGCGCGGCCATCGACAAGCCCGAAGGCCTAGACCTGGACCGGCACGCCGAGCAGGCCGCCAGCCGCCTGGCCGAAGAACCCGGGCGCGTGCTGCTGGCCGCCGATACTGCGGGTCGGCGCGAACTGATCCACGCCAACCTGAACCGGGTCGGTGTCAAGCCGCGCCTGCTCGATTCCTGGGCCGCATTTGTCAGCGGCGAAGACCGGCTGGCGCTGACGGTTCTGCCGTTTTCCGGCGGCTGCCGGCTGGCCGAGGCCGGCATTACGGTCCTGACCGAGGCCGAGCTTTTCCCCGGCCATACCCGCACCCGCCGCCAGGAACGCAAAAGCGGCCAGGATGCCGAGAGCCTGGTGCGCAGCCTGGCCGACCTGCAAACCGGCGCGCTGGTGGTTCACCTGGAGCACGGCATTGGCCGCTACATCGGCCTTGAAGTGCTCGATGTCGGCGATACCCGCGGCGAATTTCTGACGCTCGAGTATGCCGGCGCCGACAAGCTCTACGTGCCGGTCACCGACCTGCACCGGGTCAGCCGCTATACCGGTGCCGACCCGAGCGCGGTTTCACTGAACAGCCTGAGCTCGGACCGCTGGAAAAAAACCCGGCGCAAGGCCGCCGAAAAAATCCGCGATGTCGCCGCCGACCTGCTGAATGTGCAGGCCCGGCGGGCCGCGCGCCAGGGCCACGCCTATCAATTCGACCATGGCCTGTATGCCCGCTTTTCGGCCGGTTTCGAGTTCGAGGAGACCGACGACCAGCAGGCTGCCATCGAGGCCGTGCTTGCCGATTTGCGGGCGCCGCGCTCGATGGATCGGGTGGTTTGCGGCGATGTCGGCTTCGGCAAGACCGAAGTCGCCCTGCGCGCGGCCTTCGCGGTCACCGACGGCGGCCGCCAGGTGGTTTTGCTGGCACCGACGACGCTGCTGGCCGAGCAGCATTTTCGAACCTTTGCCGACCGCTTCGCCGACTGGCCGGTCAAAATCGCGCTGCTGTCGCGAACCGGCAGCAAAAAAGAAGCGAGCCAGACCCTCCAGGGGCTGTCCGACGGCACCATCGACATCGTCATCGGCACTCACCGCCTGCTGCAGCGCGATATCGCCTTCAAGAATCTCGGCCTGGTCGTCGTCGACGAGGAACAGCGCTTCGGCGTGCGCCAGAAAGAGCAGTTGAAACGCATGCGCGCCGAAGTCGACCTGCTGACGCTGACCGCCACACCAATTCCAAGAACGCTGAACATGGCGATGACCGGCTTGCGCGAAATGTCGATCATCGCCACGCCGCCGTCGCGGCGCATGGCGGTCAAGACCTTCGTCTCCGAGTGGGACACCGCCACCATCCGCGACGCGGTCAGCCGCGAGTTCCAGCGCGGCGGCCAGGTCTATTTTCTGCATAACGACGTGCGCACCCAGCCGCGCATGGCCGACGACCTGGCCCAGCTGTTTCCGCGCGCCCGCATCGGCATCGCCAATGGCCAGATGCCGCCGGGCGAGATGGAAAAGACGATGCGAGATTTTTATGCCCGCCGCATCAACCTGCTGATTGCCAGCACCATCATCGAAAACGGCATCGATGTACCCACGGCCAACACCATCATCATCAATCGCGCCGACAAGTTCGGGCTGGCCCAGCTGCACCAGCTGCGTGGCCGGGTCGGACGCTCGCACCACCTGGCCTATGCCTACCTGGTGACGCCGCCGTGGAAAGCCATTACCATCGACGCGCGCAAGCGCCTGGAGGCCATCCAGTCGCTGCAGGACCTGGGTGCCGGCTTTACCCTGGCCACCCACGACCTGGAAATTCGCGGCGCCGGCGAACTGCTGGGCGAAGACCAGTCGGGCCAGATCGAGGCGATCGGCTTTCAGCTCTACTCGGAACTGCTCAACCGCACCGTCGAGGCGCTCAAGGCCGGCCTGGAACCGGACCTGGACGAGCCGATCGACATGGCCTCCGAAGTCGACCTGCATACCACGGCGATGATCCCCGGCGACTACCTGCCCGATGTGCACCAGCGGCTGGTGCTGTACAAGCGCCTGGCCCAGGCCGGCGACACCGGCAAGCTGCATGAACTGCAAGTTGAAATGATCGACCGCTTCGGCCTGCTGCCCGAGCCGGTCAAGAACCTGTTCATCGCTGCATCTCTAAGACTGGCCGCCCGCGCCCTGGGCATACGCAAGCTGGAGATCGGTCCGGCCGGCGGCAGAATCGAGTTTCTGCCCAGGCCCTGCATTGATATGCCCGAGCTGATCCGGATGATTCAGAAAGAAGCCCACACCTTCTCGCTGCCGGCCCAGGATCGGCTTCGAATCCACGGCGAGTTCGACAAGCTCGGCGACCGCATCGGCGTCGCCGAAGATCTGCTCGAACGGCTGAGGCCGAAAGAAACCGGGACCAATCGGGTAAACTCGCGTTCATGAATCGCGTGAATCAAGTGTTGGCGGTGCTGTTCGGGCTGCTCGCCTGGAGCGCTGCCTGGACCCAATCTGCTGCCAACGCTGACCGCCAACCCTCCGAGGCGCTGCCGCCGATCTACCGGGTCGAGCTCATCGTTGTCCGCCACAGCGACGGCGAATCGGATCGGCACAAGGCTGCGGCAGCCGAAGACTTCACCGCATTGCTCGATCCGCTGCTGGTCGAAAAGGCCGAAAACCTGGCCGAGGCCTTCATCACACAGCTCAACTCGTTCCTGCCGATGTTCAAGCCGGCAAGGCCGAATGCCACAAGCCGGGTGTCGCTGCGTCGCGAAGATCAGCTCATCGATCCGGCGCCGCTTCACTACTCGGCGCTCGAGCGCCTGTCGCAGCCAATGGCCGCTGCCCTGGAGCGTCTCGACCGATCCGAATCACACCAGCCGCTGACCTTTCGCGGCTGGTTTCAGCCGGCCGACACTGGCATGGCCACGCCGCAGTTGCGAATTCATGACGACCGCGAAGTCGACATCGTCCAAGCCGAGCCCGAAGCGCTTGTCGAGCCCGTTTCAGACCGGCGCGGGATGTCGCGTCCGGCGTCTGCCAACCAGCCCGGGGGCGCGCTCGAGCCACGGGTCGGGCGGGCAAACAACTTCGACGGGTATTCGATTTTTCAGCTCGACGGCAGCGTGCGCCTGCGCCGGCGCCAGTTCCTGCACCTGGACCTGAACCTGGTCTGGCAGCAACCACTCGACCGCCGCAGCGCTGCCCCATCGATGGACGCCACCGTTTTTGAAGACGCCTCGCCGGAAGCACGCTCCGCCGGCGACGGCCATAGCTGGAACCTGCACCGACTTCGGCACTCGCGGACCGTACGTCCGGGCCGGCTGGAATACTTCGACTCCGGGCTGTTCGGCGTGCTGGTGCTGATTACCAAATTCGAGCAGCTGGCGCCCAAGCCGCTTCCAGCGCCGGCGATCGAACCGACTACAGAACCGACTACGGAACCGACTACAGAACCGACTACAGAACCGACTACGGAACCGAGCACCGAACCGGGCAAGCGGCCGGAAAACGATGCTGAAAACGGGCTTGCAAACGACCCCATCAATAAACGGCAAAGCGCATCGCGAGACGGACTTTCTCCGACCATAGCGGTGATGCCTGACCACCCGCTGCCACCACAAAACGAGCGCTTATGGAACTGACTGCACTATCGCCGCTGGACGGCCGCTACGCCGGGCGACTGGAGCCGCTGCGCTCCTTGTTTTCGGAAGCCGGGCTGATCCGCCATCGACTCGAGATCGAGATCGCCTGGTTTCGGCACCTGGCGGCACAGCCGGATTTCACGCCGCTGCCGGCGCTGCACCCGGAAGACGATGCCTTCATCCAAAAGCTGCTTGCCGACTTCTCGATCGAGGATGCCGAGGCTATCAAGCAGATCGAGCGCACCACCAACCACGACGTCAAGGCGGTCGAATACTGGCTCAAGGCGCGCCTGGGCGAACGCGAACGGCTGGTCGAACACCTGGAAATGGTGCATTTCGCCTGCACCTCCGAAGACATCAACAACCTCAGCTATTCACGGATGCTGCAACAGGCGCTGGTCGACGTCCTCGATCCGGTGCTGGCCGAACTCGACCAGCGGCTGTCCGACATGGCGCTCGAGCACGCCGACCTGGCGATGCTTTCGCGAACCCATGGCCAAAGCGCGTCGCCGACCACGCTGGGCAAGGAAATCGCCAACGTGGTGTTCCGGCTGCGGCGCCAGCGGCGCCAGCTCCGGCGCGTCGAGATCAGCGGCAAGATCAACGGTGCCGTGGGCAACTTCAACGCCCACATCGCGGCCTGCCCCGAGATCGACTGGCCGGCGGTGGCGCGCGATTTCGTAGAGGACCTGGGGCTGGTGTGGAACCCGTACACGACCCAGATCGAGCCGCACGACATGATCGCCGAGGCCGCGCACGCACTGATGCGCATCAACACCGTACTGCTGGATTTCTCGCGCGATACCTGGGCCTACATCTCGCTGGGCTATTACAGCCAGAAGACGGTCGAAGGCGAAGTCGGTTCCTCGACAATGCCGCACAAGGTCAACCCGATCGATTTCGAAAACGGCGAGGGCAATCTCGGGCTGGCCAATTCGCTGTTGGCGCACCTGGCCGACAAGCTGCCGGTTTCGCGCTGGCAGCGCGACCTGACCGACTCCACGGTGCAGCGCTCGCTCGGTTCGGCGATGGGCTATTGCCTGCTGGCCTGGCGCTCGATCCAGCGCGGCCTGGGCCGAATCGAACCCGACCGGCCGCGCATTGGCGCCGACATCGACGGCGCCTGGGAAGTGCTGGCCGAAGCGATCCAGACGGTCATGCGCGTGCATCGCATCGAGCAGCCCTACGAGAAACTGAAAACCCTGACGCGCGGTCGAAAAATCAATGCCGACGACGTGCGCAAGTTTATCGAAACCCTCGATTTGCCGGCATCCGAACGGCGGCGGCTGCTGGAAATGACGCCCGCCGGCTACACCGGCAATGCCGAGGCCATGGCGCGCGCCATCGAGCGCTTCGTATGAAGCCGCTGCAGCTGGTCGAATGGGACGGTTTCGACGCTCGACGTTTTCTGGATGAGTTCTGGCAATCCAGGCCACTGCTGATCCGCTCCTGGCTCAAGCCTGCCGCGCTCGGTATCGACCAGATCGCGACCGCCGCGGCCGATCCCGAACTGGCCTCGCGGCTGGTCACCGGCTCGCTGGAAAACCTTGACTGGTCGCTGGAATACGGACCGTTTGGCGAAGACGAGCTGCCGCCGCTGGACAAACCCTATCAATCGGTGTTGATCCAGGACATGGACAAGCGCTTCGCGCAGGTCGCCGAGCTGATCGAGGCATTCAACTTTCTGCCGAACTGGCTGCTCGACGACATCATGATCAGCCAGGCCGGACCGGGCGGTTCGGTCGGCCCGCACGTCGATGCCTACGACGTGTTTCTGGTTCAGGCCGCCGGCAGCCGGCGCTGGGAGATCGCCGGCAGCTTTCAGCCCGACCTCAACGAGGATTTCGAATTGGCCGTGCTGCGAAACTTCAAGGCCGAGGACAGCTGCATCGCCAAGCCCGGCGACGTGCTGTACGTGCCGGCCGGCGTGGCCCACCACGGCATCGCGCAACAAAACAGCCAGACCTGGTCGGTTGGATTGCGCGCGCCCTCCTCGGCCGAACTGCTGGCTGAACTGGCCGCCTTCCTGGGCGAACATGAGGCCCAGTTGCCGCGCCTGAACCCGCTTAAATACGACACCGACCGGGCCGAACGAATCGACCAGACCTTGCTCCAGCATGCGCGCCGGCTGTTGACCCAGGCCGTTCAGTTCGACGACGAGGCTTTGACCAGCTGGCTGGGACAGACGCTGACGGCGTATCGTCAGTGGTCGCCGGCCGATGAATCCGACGACCAGGCCGACGAGTCCGAAACGCAGCCGCCACTGGTGTTTGCACCCGGCACCCGCCTTGCCTGGAGCGATTCGGGGCTGCTGTTCGTCAACGGCCAACAGTGGCCGTGTCCGCCGGATTTTGCCCAGCAACTGTGCCGTAGCGGGCGAATACTGGAATGGCCCGCGGACCAGGCGGCCCGCTCACTGGTCGAAAACCTGATCGAGCAAGGCGAACTGCTGGGCGCTTGAGACCAGCTCCGCCGACCGACCAATGCGCCTGCCGCCGCAATCTTTCAGCCAGGCCGCCGGCAAGCCTTTGCCTGCACAACAGATGAGGCAATCAAGCTGCAGCAGGGCCATGTAAAACGCTCAAGCCGTTATACTTGCACGCTGGCGCATTCCGCAATCGGCCCTCTGGATCAATGAGCGACGAACTCGAAAAAAAATACCGGGCTTCCCATTTCTCCGGTCTCAACGCCGGTTTCGTGGAACAGCTCTACGAAGCCTACCTGGACGACCCGGATTCGGTCTCGACGCACTGGCGGAAAACGTTCCGCGAACTTCTCGACGGCTCTGAAGACGACTCGCTGAACGACACCCGCCACCGGTCGATCGAGGCGCGTTTCGAGGCACTGTCGCGCCAGCCCGCCCAGCCGCAGCAGCGGTCCTCGGTCGACGACTTCAAGCAAGCCGGCGTGCTGCGCCTGATCAACGCCTACCGGGTTCGGGGCCACCAACGCGCCGATCTCGACCCGCTGGGATTGAGCGAACGGCCCACGGTGCCCGACCTGGACCTGGAATTCCACAACCTGTCCGAACTCGACCTGGACACCGAATTCCATACCGGCAGCCTGGCGGCGCCGGATCACCTGGCGCTTTCGGAAATCATCCGGATCTGCAAGGAAACCTACTGCAGCACTATCGGCACCGAGTACATGCACATTGCCGATACCAACCAGCGACGCTGGCTTCAGCACCGGCTCGAGCGCAGCCGCGGCAATTTTCAACTGCCGGCCGAGGATCGCAAGCGCCTGCTCGAAAAGCTCGGCGCCGCCGAAGGCCTGGAAAAGTACCTGCATTCGCGCTACGTTGGCCAAAAGCGCTTTTCGCTGGAAGGCGGCGAGAGCCTGATCCCGATGTTCGACACCCTGATTCGCCATTCCGGCAGCCAGGGCATCCGCGAGATGGTCATTGGCATGGCCCACCGCGGCCGGCTCAACGTGCTGGTCAACATCCTGGGCAAGAGTCCGCGCGACCTGTTTGCGGAATTCGAAGGCAAAATTCAACACGACGATCCGGCCCGTTCCGGCGACGTCAAGTACCACCTCGGCTTCAGCTCGGATGTCCGCACGCCCGGCGGCACCATGCACCTGGCGCTGGCGTTCAACCCGTCCCACCTTGAAATCGTCAACCCGGTCGTGGCAGGCTCGGCGCGTGCGCGCCAGAACCGGCTCGCCGATTACGCGCACGAGCAGGTGCTGCCGGTACTGGTGCACGGCGACGCCGCGCTGGCCGGCCAGGGTGTGAACATGGAACTGTTCAACATGTCGCAGGCGCGCGGCTTCAAGGTTGGCGGCACGCTGCATATCGTGGTTAACAACCAGATCGGCTTCACCACCTCGAATCCGCTCGACGCCCGCTCGACGCTGTATTGCACTGAAGTGGCCAAGATGGTCCAGGCGCCGATTTTCCATGTCAACGGCGATGACCCCGAAGCGGTCCTGTTCATCACCCGGGTGGCAGCCGACTTCCGCCGCGAGTTCAAAAAGGACGTGGTCATCGACCTGGTCTGCTACCGCCGGCTGGGCCATAACGAGGCCGATGAACCGGCCGCAACCCAGCCGCGCATGTACCAGGTGATTCGCAAGCTGGATTCGGTCTACACGCAATATTCGCGCGAATTGATCGAAGACGGGCTGGTCGACCGCGACGGCCTGGATGACTGGCTGAAACGTTTTCGCGACGATCTCGACGACGGCGAACCGGTGGTCGAACTGGTGGACCACGACGACGCCATCACGACCGTTGACTGGAGCCCGTACCTGGATTCGGACTGGCGCGATCCGGTCGACACCTCGATGTCGGTCGAACGCGTCCGAGCACTGTCCGAATCGCTGACCACGCTGCCCGAAGATTTCGAACTGCACCGGCAAGTGGAACGGCTGATCGAGGCGCGCCGCAAGATGGCGGCCGGCGATGCGCCGCTGGACTGGGGCTTTGCCGAAACCATGGCCTATGCCGGTCTGATCGAAGCCGGCCACGGCCTGCGGCTGGTCGGCCAGGATTCCGGCCGCGGTACGTTCTTTCATCGTCACGCCGTACTCTACAACCAGAACGACGGCCGCTATTTGACGCCGTTGAACGAGCTGGCCGAGAACCGCCAGAAGGTGGCCATCATCGATTCGCTGCTCAGCGAGGAGGCGGTGCTGGCA
Source organism: Wenzhouxiangellaceae bacterium (assembly GCA_032251235.1). GTDB lineage: Bacteria > Pseudomonadota > Gammaproteobacteria > Xanthomonadales > Wenzhouxiangellaceae. Next base: position 19,229 of record JAVVET010000020.1, on the reverse strand, counting down.
TTCGAATACGGTTTTGCCACCGCAGACCCGGGCACGCTGGTCATCTGGGAGGCGCAGTTCGGCGATTTCGTCAACGGCGCCCAGGTCGTCATCGACCAGTTCATCACCTCGGGTGAGACCAAGTGGGGACGTTTGTGCGGCCTGGTGATGTTCTTGCCGCATGGCCACGAAGGCCAGGGCCCGGAACATTCCTCGGCGCGCCTGGAGCGCTTTCTGCAGATGTGCTCGGACGACAATATCCAGGTCTGCGTACCGACGCTGCCGTCGCAGATGTTCCACATGATCCGGCGCCAGATGCTGCGCCGGTATCGCAAGCCGCTGGTGGTCATGACGCCCAAGAGCCTGCTGCGCCACCGGCAGTCGGTGTCGACCCTCGAGGACCTGGCCGAAGGCCGGTTCCAGCTGGTCATCGACGACCCGGAACAGCCATCGCCGGACAAGGTCACGCGTCTCGTCTTTTGCGCCGGCAAGGTCTATTTCGACCTGGCCAAGGCCCGCGAAGACGCCGAACAGGGCCTCGATTCGGTGGCCGTGGTACGGGTTGAGCAGCTCTACCCGTTTCCGCGCGACGAAGTGGTTGAAATCATCCAACGCTACCCGCACACCGAACAGGTCGTGTGGTGCCAGGAAGAGCCGATGAACCAGGGTGCCTGGTTCCAGATCCGTCACCATCTGCAGGTCTGCATTACTGATGAGCAAGTGCTCGATTATGCCGGGCGCCGACCTTCGGCCTCGCCTGCGGTCGGCTATTACCAGGTCCATGTCGAGCAACAGACGCGCCTGGTGCACGAAGCGCTGGGCATCGATTCCGAAAAATAACCAGGTCACTATTCCAAGGATGCACCATGAGCACTGAAGTCAAAGTTCCCACACTGCCCGAATCGGTTTCCGACGCCACTGTTGCCAAGTGGCATAAAAAAGCCGGCGATCGGGTCAAGCGCGACGAAAACCTGGTCGACCTGGAAACCGACAAGGTGGTTCTGGAAGTGCCGGCCCCGGCCGACGGCGTGCTCGAAGCCATCGACGCCGAACAAGGCGAGACGGTCACGGCCAGCCAGGTGCTCGGCAAAATTGCCGAGGGCAAGGTTGAAGACGACGAGTCTGAAGCGAAAAGCGGCGAAGCCGACGAATCCGGCGAGCAGAAAAAGTCCGGCAAGGCCGGCGAAGAATCCGAAGAATCCGAAGAATCCGAAGAATCCGAAGAATCCGAAAAAGCCGAAAAAGCCGAATCCAGTCAGCGCAAGTCGGAAAAAACCGAACCCGGCTCAGAGGATCGCGAAAAAGGCCGCAAGAAGGAACAGCAGGCCGAAGAAGCCGGCGAACCGGATACCGACAAGCTGGCACCGTCGGTGCGCAGGCTGGTAACCGAAAACAGGCTGGACCCCGACAAGATCCCGGGCAGCGGGCGCGGTGGACGCATCACCAAGGGCGATGTGCTGAGCTACATGAGCGGCGGCGACAGCGGCGGCGCGCGTCCCGAGGAACGGGTCAAGATGTCCAGGCTGCGCCAGCGAATTTCCGAGCGCATGAAAGAAGCGCAGAACACCGCGGCAATCCTGACCTCCTTCAACGAGGTCGACTTGCACGAGGTGGTGCAGATCCGCGCACGCTACAAGGAGGCCTTCCAGAAGCGCCACGACGTAAAGCTCGGCTTCATGTCGTTTTTCGTCAAGGCCTGCTGCGAGGCACTGAACAAGCATCCGGTGGTCAACGCCTCGGTCGACGGCGATGAAATCGTCTACCACGGCTACCAGGACATCGGCATTGCCGTGTCCACCGACCGCGGGCTGATGGTTCCGGTCTTGCGCAACGTCGGTCAGCTTGGGCTGGCCGAGATCGAGCAGCAAATCTCCGAGTACGCTGAACGCGCGCGCGCCGGAAAGATTCAGCTCGAGGACCTGCAGGGCGGTACCTTCTCGATCACCAACGGCGGCGTATTCGGTTCGCTGTTGTCGACGCCGCTGCTCAATCCGCCGCAGAGCGCGATCCTGGGCATGCACACGATCAAAGAGCGGCCGGTCGCCATCGATGGCGAAATCGTCGTTCGGCCCATGATGTACATCGCCCTGTCGTATGACCACCGCATCGTCGACGGCAAGGACGCCGTGCAGTTTTTGGTCGCAGTCAAGGAAGCGCTGGAAGACCCGGCGCGGATGCTTTTAGGGCTTTGAATTCAAAGTCCGTTTTAGGTTTTAGGTTTTAGGTTTTAGGTTTTAGGTTTAGGGTTGGACTTAACACTTAACACTTAACACCTAAAACCTTCACTAGAAGCCCGGGAACCGGAACTCTGAAGCCGCAAGGCCGACGAACCCAATTTTTTCAAAATCGAGAACAGTCATGTCAGACAAGGAATTCGACGTAATTTTCATCGGCGGCGGCCCCGGCGGCTATGCCGGAGCGATTCGCGCGGCACAACTCGGCCTGGAAACGCTGCTGATCGACGACCGACAGGACGAAGACGGCAAGCCGGCGCCCGGGGGCACCTGCCTCAACGTCGGCTGCATCCCGTCCAAGGCTCTGCTGGACTCATCCAAGCATTTCCACCACATCCAGCACGACTACAAGGACCATGGCATTCAAGTCGAGGCGCTGTCGATCGACGTCGATCAAATGCTCGAACGCAAGCGCAAGGTCGTCAAGCAGCTCACCTCCGGGCTGGTCCAGCTGTTCAAGGCCAACAAGATCGAATTCGTCAACGGCCGCGGCAAGCTTTTTTCCGATCGCCAGGTCGAGGTCTCGCCCAACGACGGCGAGCGCTACACGGTCACCGGAAAACACGTCGTTCTGGCCGCGGGTTCCGTGCCGTTTTCGATTCCCAACGTCGAAATCGACAACGAGTTCATCCTCGATAACGTCGGCGCACTGGAAATACCCGAAGTACCCAAGCGCTTCGGCGTCATCGGCGCCGGCGTCATCGGCCTGGAAATGGGCAGCGTCTGGAGCCGCCTGGGCAGCGAGACCGTTCTGCTCGAAGCGCTGGATGAGTTCCTGCCTTCCATTGATCGCGACATGGCCAGGATCGCCCAGCGCGAATTCAAGAAACAGAAACTCGAAATCCGCATGGGCTGCAAGGTCAGCGGTGCCGAGGTTCAGGATGGCAAGGTCAAGGTCACCTACCGCTCCGGCGACGACGAGCACGAAGAAGTGTTCGACAAGCTGCTGGTTGCGGTGGGGCGCAAACCGGCGACCGAGCAACTGCTCGCCGACGATAGCGGGGTTGAACTGACCGATCGCGGCCAGCTGCAGGTCGATGAGCATTGCCGAACCACATCGGACAATATCTGGGCCATCGGCGACCTGGTGCGTGGGCCGATGCTGGCGCACAAGGCATCCGAAGAGGGCATCGCCGTGGCCGAATCGATCGCCGGCCAGGCCGGCCACATCAATCTCGAAACCGTGCCCTGGGTCATCTACACCGACCCGGAAATCGCATGGGTCGGCAAGACCGAGGCGCAACTCGAGGAACAAGGGGTCGAGGTTCGGGTCGGCACGTTCCCGTTCGCCGCCACTGGCCGCGGGCTGGCCATGGGCAACGCCTCGGGACAGGTGAAGATCATCGCCGACGCCGAAACCGATGAACTGCTGGGTTGCCAGATCGTCGGCAGCACGGCATCCGAGTTCATCGGCGAAGTGGTCGTTGCCATGGAATTCAATGCCTCCAGCGAAGACCTCGCCCGCATCGTCCACGCCCACCCGACCTTGTCGGAAGCCGTGCACGAAGCCGCCCTGGCCGTCGACAAGCGCGCCATTCACAAGGCGAATTGAATTCCGGTTTCCGGTTTCCGGTTTCCGGTTTCCGGTTTCCGGTTTCCGGTTTCCGGAAAATCATAGTCGGGAAATATCGACTGGCAGTTCAGGCCGACTACCGAGCCTGCCCAGGAGCTCCAACCGGCTTCCACTCGACTTTTGAGCGGTCAGATCCGACGGGCTCCCGGGTCACTGCGCCAGTGGCCCTTCGTAAATCATCCGGCCAGCCACCAGCCAATCAACCGATCCACCAATAACCGTTATCCTGTAAGCAATCCACCAACTCCAGTTGCAGGAACCGCCATGCCCAATACCATTCCCGACTCTTTCCGCGCCTTTCGCATTTTCGATGACGAACACGGCTATCGATCCGAGATCGTCGAGCAATCCATCGATGATCAGTCCGACGGCGATACGGTCATCCGGGTGGCTTATTCCAGCATCAACTACAAGGATGCGCTTGCCGCGACCGGCAAGGGCCCCATCCTGCGCAGCTTTCCGCTCAACGGCGGCATCGATGCGGCCGGCACCGTCGTGAGTTCCGACAACGACCGCTTCCCTTCCGGCGCACCGGTTCTGATCACCGGCTGCGGGCTGTCGGAGACGCGCGACGGCGGTTACAGTGAATATCTGCGGGTTCCCTCCCGGTGGCTGATCCCGCTGCCCGACGGCCTGACGCTGCGCGAGGCGATGCTGCTGGGCACGGCCGGCTTTACGGCCGCACTCAGTTTATGGCGCATGGAGGCCAACGGCCAGGCGCCCGAGATGGGGCCGATCGTCGTGACCGGGGCCACCGGCGGCGTCGGCTCGCTGGCGCTGGACATTCTGACCCGGGCCGGTTACGAGGCCCAGGCGATATCGGGCAAGATCGATCGCTTCGATTGGCTGCACGAACTCGGCGCCACCCAGTGCATCGACCGTTCCGACCTGCACTGGAGCGACAATCCCCTGGATTCCGCGCACTGGGCCGGCGCCATCGACAACGTCGGCGGCGACATGCTCAGCGGCCTGACCCGCGTCATCAAGCCCTGGGGCTCGATTGCGTCCTGCGGCATGGCCGGCGGCATCGGGCTCAAAACTACCGTCATGCCATTCATCATTCGCGGCGTGAGCCTGCTGGGCATCAACTCGTCGGGCTGCCCCTATCCGATTCGAGAGCACTTGTGGAGCCGTCTTGCGACCGACTGGAAGCCCGCACAGCTCAAGCGGATCGAACACGCCGAAGTCGGCCTGGAAGGCCTTGGCGAATATTTCGAGACCGCTCTGAAGGGCGGCTCGACCGGTCGCGTGCTGGTTCGAGTCGGCGAGGAAAAATGAAACCCCGGCTTGCCGGATACAGCGACGATTGATAGATTGTCCAGTATCGATTCCCGGCGGCCCGGACCAACGCGACGGCGGCCAGGCCAGTCCGTCTGCTTCGGCCGAGGCGACTGAGAATTCACGCCACGGCTATCTCCCGGGCCAATCGGATGCGCGAAAAATACGATCGGAAGACACCGGTGAGCTTCGTATTCGGCGGCTTTTGTAGTATAGTCACGCGGTCAATTTGCTAAAAAAATAGAGGGATTCACCCATGGCCAAGGTCCTGATCGTCGACGATTCCGACACGTATCTGCACACCCTATCCAAGCTTGTCAAGGACGAAGGCCATGAGGTGGTCACCGCGAGCTGCGGTGAGGAAGGGGTCAAGGCCGCGGTGGACAATCATCCCGACCTGATCCTGATGGACATCGTCATGCCCGACCTGAACGGTTTCCAGGCCACACGCAAGATTTCGAAAAACCCGGAAACCTCGAAGATTCCGATCATTTTCGTCACCACCAAAGACCAGGAAACCGACCGCATCTGGGGCATGCGCCAGGGTGCAAGCGATTACCTGACCAAACCGGTAGACAAGAAAAAACTGATTGCCGCCATCAACGAAGCACTGGGAGCCTGATTGAAATGACAATTTCAGAGGGACAGCAAGTACCGCACGCCCAGTTGACCGTGATGGGCGAAAACGGACCCAGCCCCATTGACGCTGCCGAACTGATGGCCGAAGGGACAACGGTACTGTTCGCAGTACCCGGTGCATTCACACCCACCTGCTCGGCCCGGCATCTTCCAGGCTTCGTCGATCAGGCCGATGCCATTCGCGCCCGCGGCGTGGATCGCATCGTTTGCATGGCCGTCAATGACATTTTCGTCATGGATGCCTGGGGCAAGAGCGCCGGAGTCGGAGATTCGATCATCATGGCCGCCGACGGCAACGCGGATTTCACGCAGGCGCTGGGGCTTGAAATGGACGGCCGCGGTTTCGGCATGGGCACCCGCTGCCAGCGTTTTGCCATGATCGTGCGCGACGACATCGTCGAACAGCTGTTGATCGAGGCGCCCGGCGAATTTCGCGTCTCGAGCGCCGATCACGTGCTTTCGGTGCTTCCACAGAAGCAAGCCTGAGGCCAGCAAGGTTCGAGTGCTGGCCGATTTCTCGGGCAGCCACAATGCGAACCATCGAGCCGACGCCCGGATTGCGGCCGGTCAGGCTCCCCGCTCGATCCGGGATCGCCCCGCTTCAAGACAAGATCGACATGCTCGAAATCATCGGACCTGCTGACTTGAATATCTCACCGGGTCGACCCCATTGGGTTCAATCAGGCCCATCTTGAACCCGGCAAACAAAAGCAGCACCAGCAGCAGCGACAAACCCACCCTCCAGCTCAATCGCCGCACCGTGCGATCTCCTTCACCTTTGTCATGAACCAGGAAGTAGAAACTGGATGCCAGGCTGTAGAGTATCGCCAACATGAATCCAATGATAATGACTTTGCTTAGCACAAAAAACGCTCGTTTCAGGAAAGACGCCTATCGTAACGGATCAGGGTCAAGAGCTTGAGTGCGCGCACGCTCATCCCCCATCTTGCCGCACTGGCGGCGGTTGCCGGTTTTATCGCGCTGATGCTGTGGCAGTTCGATCGCGCAGAACAAAAACGGCGCGTGCTGGACAACTGGAATCGGGAACAGGCCATCGCCCTCGATGATATCGAGCAGGTACCGGAGCTTCCGCAGCCCGTGTTCGGGCTTGGTTTTTTTGAACCCGAACGCCAGATATTGCTGGACAACAAGATTCGCGATGGACGATCGGGCGTCCATGTCCTGACGCCGTGGCACACATCAGACAACAGGATTTTTCTGGTCAATCGCGGCTGGGCGCACTGGCCGTCGCGGGATCGCGGGCTGCCCGACCCGGATGCGCCTGAAGATCGCCTCGAAATACGCGGCATGCTCAATGAACCGCCGGGCGTGGGTCTGGAACTTGGCGACTCGATCAAGCTCGACAGCCGGCAATGGCCGCAACTGATGACTTATTTCAACCACCAGCGCCTGACCGCGGCATTTGGCCCGAAACTGCAACGTCAGATCATCCAGCTTGACCCGTCCCATCCGGCGCACCTGACCGGCGACGAGTGGAAAGTCGTCACCTTCGGTCCCGACCGCCACACTGGATATGCCTTTACCTGGGGCACGATTGCGCTGGTGGTGGCCGGCATCTGGCTGGTGCTGAGCTTTCGATCACACCGTGCGCGGCGGCAGTAAGTGGCCGATCACAAAGGGCATGGAGACCCGAAACGATGAACAAAAACCAATTCACGCTGATCATGCTGTTTGCCCTGTTCCTGGGACCCGTGGTGCTGGCCATCGTGCTGCATTCGGAGTGGATCGACTGGCAGGCCGCGCCCAACCGCGCCCATGGCACGCTGATCAAGCCGGTGCAGGCGCTGGGCCCTTTCGAGCTTGTGGATGCCGCCGGCAACGGACGGGATATCGGCGATCTGGAGGGTCGGTGGTGGTTGATGATGATCCACCCCGACCGCTGCGATGCGGACTGTATGGAAAAAGCCATCCTGTTGCGCCAGATTCGCCTTGCCCAGGATCGAAACCGCAAGGATGTCGGCCTGGCCTTTATGACCGCGGCCCAGATGCCGGAGTCCCGTGTCGATGAAATTCAGGCGATCGACCCGAGCTGGGTGATCTTCGACGGCCAGGCCGGGGCCCAATTGATGCGGCGATTTCCGAATGCCGAGAGCGGGGCTTTCTACATCGTTGACCCCGATGGAAATATAATGGAACGCTTTGACCCGACGACCGATCCGACCGGCATACGGAAGGATCTGGACCGCTTGCTGACCTGGACCATACGGGAGTGACATGAAGTCTTTTAGACGCTTGGCGTGGTTTGCAGCCGCGCTGGCGCTGGTGGTGATCGTCGCCGGCGCCTGGGTTCGCCTGACCGATGCCGGGCTGGGCTGCCCGGACTGGCCGGGCTGCTATGGCATGGCCACCTGGCCAAGCGCCAGCGAACACGTCGACCAGGCCAACCAGGCCTGGGGTCACGTGCGACCGGTCGAGTCGGGGAAGGCTTTTCGCGAAATGTTTCACCGCTACCTGGCCGGCATCCTGGGCCTGGTGATCCTGGCGCTGACGGCGCTGGCGTGGCGCAACCGGCGACAGGACCGGTCCCGGCCGGTCGTGTTGCCCGGCATCATCCTGGGACTGGTGATCTTTCAGGCGGCGCTTGGCATGTGGACGGTCACACTGCTTCTCAAGCCGGCGATCGTGACCGCCCATCTGCTCGGCGGCATGGCCACATTTGCCTTGCTGATCTGGCTGGCGCTGCGCTCGGGCGCGGCCCGCGCGCCGCGGCCATCGCTGCCGGCACGGGCCCAGCATGGCTGGGTCGCCGCCGCCCTTGCGGTGATCGGGGTCCAGATTGCGCTCGGCGGCTGGGTCAGCACCAACTATGCCGCCCTTGCCTGCCCGGACTTCCCTACCTGCAACGGTGCCTGGTGGCCCGAAACCAACTTTGCCGAAGGCTTCAGGCTCTGGCGCGGCATTGGCGTCGATTACGAGGGCGGGCTGCTCGACCAGCCGGCGCGTGCGGCCATTCACCTGGCCCATCGGCTCTGGGCAATCGTCGTGCTGGCTGTTTTCGCCTGGCTGATGACTCGCCTGTGGCGGGCCGAAGACCTGCGTGGCCCGGCCACAATCACGGCCGCGCTGCTGCTGGCACAGATCTGCATCGGCATTTACAACATCCTCGGCGGCCTGCCGCTGGCCAATGCAGTGGCGCACAACGGCGTTGCTGCATTGCTGGTGGGCGCGTTGCTGGTACTGCTGGACAAAACCCGCTTGCGCCGCTCGGAATGACCATTTCCGGGATCAGGGAAAAGGCCTCTGCGCTGCTGGGCCTGTGCAAGCTGCGGGTGGTGTCGCTGATCATCTTTACCGCCATGGTCGGCATGGCTCTGGCAAGCCCGGGCCTGCCGCCGCTGGCTGAATTTTTCTGGGGCAGCATCGGCATCGGCCTTGCAGCGGCAAGTGCCGCGGCCCTGAACCACGTGCTGGACCGGCGAATCGACGCGCGCATGACCCGCACGCGCAACCGCCCTTTGCCCAGCGGCATTCTGAACGAACGCCAGGCGGTCGTCTTCGCACTGTCTCTGGCCGCGATCTCGATGGCAATACTGGTCTTGCTGGTCAACCCATTGACCGCCTTGCTGACTTTTTTCAGCCTGATCGGCTACGCCGTGCTCTACACCGTCTGGCTCAAACGGGCCACGTCGCAGAATATCGTCATCGGCGGCGCCGCTGGTGCGGCACCGCCGGTTCTGGGCTGGGTTGCCATTACCGGTGAAGTTCACCCGTATTCGCTGATCCTGTTCCTGATCATTTTCGTCTGGACGCCGCCGCATTTCTGGGCCCTGGCGATCCACCGCCGCGAAGATTATGCCGGTGTCGGCCTGCCGATGCTGCCGGTCACCCACGGCGTACCGTTCACGCGATGGCAAATTTTGTTCTATACCATCATGCTGGTACTGATCACGCTGCTGCCCTACCTGACCGGCATGAGCGGCCTGGTTTACCTGGCCGGTGTCAGCGTGCTGAACCTCGGTTTTCTCGGCTACGCCATCGCGCTGCTGAAAACCCGCAACGAGCAGCTGGCCATGGACATGTTCAACTATTCGGTGCTTTACCTGATGGCACTGTTCGCATTTTTACTGATCGATCATTATTTTATTTGAGCTGCAAGCGCCTGGAGCTCGAACATCCGGGATTCACGACGCTGAGGCCCCAGGGCCAAAAATCCAGGCATCTGAAATTCAAGTATCTGAAATTCAAGCATTTTTACATTCAAGGACTGATTAATGACTGCACCCGAAGCGAATCGATCGCTGCGCTCGCTAGAAGATCGAGCCGAATTCATCGGCCGACATATTGGGCCGCGCGACCCCGAGATCCAGCAGATGCTGGAATCGATCGGCCTGGATGCGCTTGACCAACTGGTCGATGAGGCCACGCCGCGCAACATCCGGTCAACCCGACCGCTCGAGCTGGCCGCGGCACGCAATGAAGCCCAGGTGCTCGAACGGATCCACGCCATGGCCAATGCCAATACCGTCAAGCACAGCCTGATCGGCCTGGGCTATCACCCGACCCATGTGCCGCCGGTGATCCTGCGCAACGTGCTGGAAAATCCCGGCTGGTATACCGCCTATACGCCCTACCAGGCTGAAATTTCCCAGGGCAGGCTCGAAGGGCTGCTGAATTTCCAGCAGATGATCATGGACCTGACGGCCATGGAAATGGCCAATGCCTCGCTTCTGGACGAGGCCACGGCCGCCGCCGAGGCCATGGCGATGGCGCGCCGCATCACGCGCAAGAACCGTTCCGATCGTTTCCTCGTCGATGCCGACTGCCTGCCGCAGACCATCGACGTGGTCCGCAACCGCGCGCGCCACCTGGGGCTGAATGTAGAGGTCGTCACCGACCTGGAACAGGCCAGCGCCGCCGGCGACTATTTCGGCGTACTGGCCCAGTATCCGGGAGCCAGCGGTCAGGTTCGTGATTTGTCCACCATCGCCACCCAGGCCCATGACCAGGATGCACTGCTGGTCGTGGCCGCCGATTTGCTCAGCCTGGCCGTCTTGACGCCACCGGGTGAAATGGGCGCCGACATCGTCGTCGGATCGGCCCAGCGCTTTGGCGTCCCGATGGGCTTCGGCGGACCGCACGCGGCTTTCCTGGCCACCCACGAAGCGCACCGGCGCAACGTGCCCGGACGGATCATCGGCGTTTCGCGCGACCGCCACGGCGCGCCGGCGCTGCGCATGGCGCTGCAGACCCGCGAACAGCACATTCGCCGCGAGAAGGCCATGAGCAACATCTGCACCTCGCAGGCGCTGCTGGCCGTCATGGCGGGGTTTTATGCGGTCTGGCACGGCGCCGACGGCATCCGAACCATCGCACAAAGAGTGCACAGCCTGGCCCGCGCGGCCGGCCTGGCGCTGTCCGGGGCCGGCTTGAAACCGATCCACGACCGGTTTTTCGACACTTTGCTGATCGAAGTGGGCGAAGACCGCAAAAGAGTGCTGTTGCAGCTTGCCCGTAACGCCGGGTTCAACCTGCGCGCCGACCTTGCCGGGCACGTGGGCATCAGCTTCAACGAAGCGACCACGCTCGAGCAGGCCAACGCGCTGGTTTCATTGCTGGTCGACCAGCCGGTCAAGCTGGATGCCGTTGAGTCCGGCGCCGAGCCGTCTGCGTTCCTGATTCCGGAGTCGCTGCGGCGATCCAGCAGCTACCTCACTCACGAAGTATTCAGCCGCTATCACTCCGAAACCGAAATGCTGCGCTATCTGAAGCGCCTGGAAAACCGCGACCTGAGCCTGGCCCACGCCATGATCCCGCTGGGCTCGTGCACCATGAAGCTCAATGCCACGGCCGAGATGATGCCGATCTCCTGGCCCGAGTTTTCGGACCTGCATCCACTGTGTCCGCACGACCAGGCCCGCGGCTACCACCAGCTGATCGATGAACTCGACGGCATGCTTCGGGAAATCACCGGCTTTGCCGGCATTTCGCTGCAGCCCAACGCCGGCTCGCAGGGCGAATACGCAGGTCTGCTGAGCATTCGCCACTGGCAGGAAGCACGCGGCCAGGGCCATCGCGACGTCTGCCTGATTCCGTCTTCGGCACACGGCACCAACCCGGCCAGCGCGCAGATGGTCGGGTATCGAATCGTCGTGGTCGGCTGCGATTCACAGGGCAACATCGATCGCGCCGACCTGGACGCCCGAGTCGAAAAACATCGCGACGAACTGGCAGCGCTGATGATCACCTATCCGTCGACCCACGGCGTATTCGAAGCCGACGTGATCGAGATTTGCGATCAGGTTCGCGCGGCCGGCGGCCAGGTCTACCTGGACGGCGCCAACATGAACGCGCTGGTCGGCATTTCGCGCGTTGCCGACTACGCCGATGTCTGCCATCTGAACCTGCACAAGACCTTTTGCATCCCGCACGGCGGCGGCGGACCCGGCGTCGGCCCGATCGGCGTGCGCGAACACCTGGTTGAACACCTGCCGGGCCACTTCAGCGGCATCCTGGGCGCCGGCCACGGCATCAACCCAGCGGTTGCCGCAGCACCCTGGGGCTCGGCCAGCATCCTGCCGATCTCGTGGGCCTATATCGCACTGATGGGTCGCGACGGCTTGAAGAAGGCCTCGCAAATGGCGATCCTGAACGCCAACTACCTGGCCAATGGCCTGAAAAACCACTACGACATCCTCTACACCGGCAAGAACGGGCGCATCGCCCACGAGTGCATTGTTGACCTCCGGCCGTTCAAGGAGTCGGCCGGTATCAGTGAGGAAGACGTCGCCAAGCGCCTGATTGATTACGGCTTCCACGCCCCGACCATGTCGTGGCCGGTGGCGGGCACGCTGATGATCGAGCCAACCGAGAGCGAATCGCGCCGGGAACTGGACCGCTTTATCGAGGCGATGATCGAGATCCGTCGCGAAATCGACTGCGTCGCCAGTGGCGAGCTCGACCCTGTAGACAACCCGCTGAAAATGGCGCCGCACACCATTGCCGAACTGTCCGGCGACGAATGGGGCCACCCGTATTCGCGTCAGCAGGCCGGTTGGCCGGTGGCATCGCTTAAGCTCGGCAAGTTCTTTGCCTCGGTGGCACGCGTCGACAACGTGTACGGCGATCGCAACCTGGTCTGTTCCTGCCCGCCGATGGAAGACTGGCTGGAGGCAGGCTGACGCCATTCCCGACTCAAAGGGAATCGCAAAAGATTACCCGAAGCGGCGGTCGATCTTTGCCTGGCTTGCGATCGGTCGAGCCCGACAGGCGCCCGGAGACCGGACCGCCCGAAAAGCCGGGGTTCGGCGCAAGCATTTTATTTCGGGAAAGTGCTCCTGAATCCCGCCTTATTCACCACCCTTGCGTCGCGAGGGGTCGTCAGGCCCAGTGGCTGCAGCGTTTCGCGATCGAGCACAGCGCAGGCGTACTCGCCCTGCTTGTCAATAACGGCAGGTGAGGATGCGCGACCGAGCGAAACGCCGCAGAGGCGGGCCTGGCGATGCCGCAGCAGGAAGGGGGTGAATCAGGCGGATGAGTAAAAAACGGCCCGGCGATAGCGCCGGGCCGGTGGCACGCTGCCCCTCCGAATTATTCGGACGCGCGATGGCTGAGCCCGTCGATACGACTGTAGATGTAAGACCAGCTACGATCCAGCGAGTCGCCGAATTTTTCGCGAATGGCTTCAGTTGCAGCCTCGCCGTGTACTTTTTCGTAACGCTCCCATACCCCTGGGCGATCCTCGTCCATGGCCGCGAAATTCTTGTAGGTCGAAACCACGAAGTAGTCTTCGACACCCGGCCCGCCACCGCGCACGTCATACCAGTGGCCTGAATTTCCGTGACCATCTTCGCCCATGACATCGGTCACCGCTTTGATGACGTCATTGAAAGCCCGCAAGTCGTCGACATCGAAACTGTAGACCTCGACCACGCCATAGTCACTCGCATTGCCGCTCGTTTCAGGCATATAGCGGGCCACCATCGTCGTCACCCCGGACAGATTTGGATCGATCCGATCACGAATGACGCTTTGACAGGCCTGGCCGGCTGGATCTTCACTGTCCATGTCGGCCCAATTGGGCGTATTGAAGCTGATGGTATAGACCGAGCCTTCGCCCTGGACGCGGCGCCAGACGCCCCAGCCGGCCTCGCCGTCATTTTCCAGGTAACACGATTTCCAGGCCGCCATGGCGTCACGAAACTCGGAATCGTGGCCGATCTTTACGTGCAGCTTATACAGGTTGAGCAAATGACCGTCGTCTTCCTGGGCCTGCGCCAGCATGGCGCTGGCAACCGCGCACAATGCGCCGATGCCGATGCACAAAATTTTTCTGCTGATTTTCATGTCTGCCGCTCCGTCGTAGGTGAAGTACCCCTTCCCGCGAATCGAATGGACTGCACGAAACGCGAATTCGAAGACTTATACCACGAAGCAAACACATCTTGCAATCCTTAAAGTGATATACATCACGTTAAGAACCGGCGCAACGAATATCAGCTGACGCCGTAGCGGTGACGACTCGGCGCTACTCAGGGTTGGGCTTCAAGCTCTGCCGGACGCACTTCCATTGCGTGCAGACGTCGGTCGTCGGCGGCAGTGACCTTGAACTGCCAGCCGCCGAGCTCGACCTGCTCATCCGGCTCGGGCACGCGTCCGAATTCCGACACCACCAGCCCGCCGATGGTGTCGAACTCCTCGTCGCTGAAGTTCGAACCGAAGGTTTCGTTGAAGTCGTCGATCGGCGTCAGGGCCTGGACCAGGTAGTGGCCCTCGCTGACTTGCAGAATGTCCTCGATGCTGTCGGGATCATGCTCATCGTCGATGTCGCCGACGATTTCCTCGAGCACGTCTTCGATGGTGATCAACCCGGCCACGCCACCGTACTCGTCGACGACGATCGCCATGTGGTTCTTGCTCAGGCGAAATTCGCGCAGCAATACGTTCAGGCGCTTGGACTCGGGGATGATGACCGGGTCCCGGATCAGGTCCGACAACTTGACCTGCGGGTCGCGCGAGACCAGTTGGAGCAGATCCTTGGCCAGCAGGATGCCCTGGATTTCATCCTTGTCTTCGCCCACGACCGGAAACCGCGAGTGTCCGGAATCGATGATGATGGGCAAAATTTCATCCAGCGTGTCGCCCTTGTGGATGACCACGATCTGCGAGCGCGGAATCATCGCGTCACGCACTTGAAGCTGGTCGACTTCCAGTGCGCCCTCGATCATTTTGAGTGTTTCGGCCTCGATCAGGCCCCGCTCGGTCGTCTCGCGCAGCAATTGCAGTAAATCTTCTCGGTTCCGCGGGTCGGCACCGAACATGCGCCCCAGCCTCTCCAGCCAGGTTTTGCCGCCGGAACCATTGGTACTATTGGGGTCTTCGTTCATTTTTGGCTTTCAAGAGCATCCAGTTCAATTCGCAGCACCAGGGGCCTCCTGGTAAGGGTCGGGCATGTCCATGCGGGCCAGGCAGTCGCGCTCGGTCTGTTCCATTCGGGCAGCCGTTGCAGGATCAGTATGGTCGAATCCAATCAAATGCAAGACCCCGTGCACCACCAGGTGGGCCCAGTGGTGATCCAGCTGCTTGCCCTGCAGCTCGGCCTCGCGCGCGATCACCGGTGCGCACAACACGATATCGCCGACCAGTTCCGGCGCCTGGTCGACCGGCAGTCCCGGCGGCAGACTTGCCGGAAAGCTCAGCACGTTGGTGGCGTAATCCTTGCCGCGCCATTTCAGGTTCAGCGCGCGGCCTTCGGCCTCGTCGACGACCCGCAGGCAGATTTCACCGCCGCGGTCGGCCGGCAATGCGGCCTCGACGAATGAACGCAAGGCCGGGTCGCCGGGAATGCCGGCAAGCTCGATACAACGCTGGATTTCAACGGACATGATGATTCGGGGAGTCCTTGTCGGCGGCACTCTCGTAGGCTTCCACGATGCGCCGGACGATTGGGTGACGCACGACGTCGCGCGCATCGAAAAATGTCTGGGCAACGCCCTCGACATCGCGCAGGATGCCGATCGCCTGCTTGAGCCCGGACAGGGCCTTGGGCGGCAGGTCGATCTGGGTCAAATCGCCGGTGATCACGGCCTTGGAACCGAAGCCAATGCGGGTCAGGAACATTTTCATCTGTTCCGGTGTGGTGTTTTGCGCCTCGTCGAGAATGACGTAGGCGTCGTTGAGCGTGCGCCCGCGCATGTAGGCCAGCGGTGCAACCTCGATCACGTTGCGCTCCATCAGCCGCGCCACGGTCTCGAAACCCATCATTTCATAAAGGGCATCGTAGAGCGGCCGCAGGTAGGGGTCGACCTTCTGGGCCAGGTCACCGGGCAGAAAACCGAGCCGCTCGCCGGCCTCGACCGCCGGTCGCACCAGCACGATGCGCTGGACCCGGTCGGACTCGAGTGCATCCACGGCGCAGGCCACGGCCAGATAGGTCTTGCCGGTGCCGGCCGGACCGACGCCGAAATTGACGTCGTCGCGCGCGATACGTTCCAGGTATCGGCGCTGGTTCGGCCCGCGGGCACGAATCAAGCCGCGGCGGGTACGAATGCCGACTTCCGGCTGGTGCTCCTCGGCCTCGTCGAGGCCGGAGGCCTGCAATGTCAGGTTGACCAGCGCCGGCGTCAGCACCTCGCGCTCGGTCTGGCGAAACAGCTTGCGCAGCACCCGGCGCGCCGATTGGCTGGCTTCGGGGTCGCCCTCGATGGCAAAGATATTGCCGCGCGAATTGATGTCCACGCCAAGCCGTTTTTCGATCATGCGCAGGTTTTCGTCGAACGGGCCGCACAAATTGGCCAGGCGCTGGTTGTCGGCGGGTTCGAGTTCGATCGTGACCGGAGCGGCAGTCTGGTTCATCAGGCAGCCGACGCCGAACGGGCCGGAATGCGGCCGCGCAGCGAGTTGGCGCGAGCGGCCGTAATGTCCAGGTCGACGAATTGGCCGATCAGCGATGCCGGACCCGGAAAGTTCACCACGCGGTTGTTCTCGGTGCGCCCTGCGAGCTCGGCCTCATCCTTGCGGCTGGTGCCTTCGACCAGCACCCGTTCGGTATTGCCGACCATGGCCTGCGAAATTGCCTGGGCCTGGACGTTGAGTTGTGCCTGCAAGCGCTTGAGCCTTGCCTTTTTCTCTTCCATCGGCACATTATCCGGCAAAGCGGCCGCCGGCGTGCCGGGGCGTGCCGAATAAATGAAGCTGAAGCTCTGGTCGAAATCAAGGTCCCGAATCAGTTTCATGGTCTGCTCGAAATCCGCTTCGGTTTCACCGGGAAAGCCAACGATGAAATCCGACGACAGCGAAATGTCGGGGCGCGCCCGACGCAGCCGGCGGATCTTGTCCCGGTATTCCAGGATCGTATGACCGCGCTTCATCAGCGCCAGCACCCGGTCGGAACCGGACTGGACCGGAAGATGCAGGTAGTTGGCCAGTTTCGGCGTATCGGCATAGGCCTCGACCAGCCGATCGGAGAATTCGACCGGGTGCGAGGTCGTGAAACGAATGCGTTCGATGCCGTCGAACGCGGCCACGTAGCGGATCAGCATGGCCAGATCGGCGCTGCCGCCATCGTGCATCGGCCCCAGGTAGGCGTTGACGTTCTGACCCAGCAGGTTGATTTCGCGCACGCCCTGGGCTTCCAGGCCGGCAACCTCGGCAATCACGTCATCGAGCGGCCGGCTGACCTCTTCGCCGCGGGTATAGGGCACCACGCAGAAGGTGCAGTATTTCGAACAGCCCTCCATGATCGACACGAAGGCGCTCGGACCGCGTGCGCCCGGCGGCGGCAAGTGGTCGAACTTCTCGATCTCGGGAAAGCTGGTATCGACCGAGGACTGACCGGTCTCGCGCACCTTATCGAGCATTTTCGGCAGCCGGTGGATGGTCTGCGGGCCAAACACCAGGTCAACGTAGGGCGCGCGCTTGAGGATGCCCTCGCCTTCCTGGCTGGCCACGCAGCCGGCCACGCCGATGACCAGCTTCGGGTTCTTTTCCTTCAGCGGCCGCCAGCGTCCCAGCTGCGAAAACACCTTCTCCTGGGCCTTTTCCCGAATCGAACAGGTGTTGACCAGGATGACGTCCGCGGCCGACTCGTCGTCGGTCAATTCCAGTCCGTGCGATGCCGCGAGCACTTCGGCCATTCGGTCCGAGTCGTACTCGTTCATCTGGCATCCGTGGGTTTTGATGAATAGCTTGCCGGGCATGGTGTCCAAAGGGTTGATAGAGTGGGCACAAGTTTAGCAGAATCCGCCAATTCTCCGAACCGGGACCGCAGCTGCCGGACCGCTGCCGGCAAACGCACCTGGGTCGGGCTCGACGGGCTGATCAGCCTGCTTTGATTGACCGGCACGATCCGCAACAGCATGGAGCGAAATTGAAGCTTCTGACGCCGCTGACTGGCACCTTTCGAGCGGCAATCGACGCCGTTTGCATTTTCTTGATGGGAACGAGACGATCATGATCGCGAGTAAAGCCGGCAACCCAATCAGGACAGCGCCAATGACTGCGAAAACGGAAACGCCAGCAAGCGGCCTGGCTCCCTTGCTGGGGCTGATGCTGCTGGCCGGCACAGCATACGGCGCCGAGAACCATCGGTGCCCGCACTCGCTGGTCGCGACCGAAACCATGAGCCGTGAACTGAACCGGATCGCGGCGAAAGGATACGACATCGACGCCACCACCAACCAGGCCCGGTTCATCGCGGACTTTCTGTTCGGGCTGGCCGGCCGGCCCGGCATCGCCGGACCGGCCGGCACATTCCAGATCCAGCCGCAGCGCTTTTTCGACGCCTGGCTGGCAGCAACCGGTGCAGCGCCCGATGAGGCACCCACCAGCATGCAAAAAGTGCTGGAATTCAATCAGCGCTTCGTCGTCGACACCAGCCCCCGCGTCCAGCTCGAACTGCCGGCCGGCGCGCCCGAGCCACGCATTCTTTCAGTGCTCGTGAGCTGGCCCGAATCGCATGATGCACCAAATGCCTACAGCTTCGAAGACCGGCTATCGGATCCGCATGTCCGTTTGCGCCATGAACGGGTCATTCGATACCTGTTGCTCGATTTCGGTACTTTCGTCGCCTACGAACGGGTCGAAGGCATTTCCGGCCGGCCCACGTCCGGGCCGCTGGGTGCACTGTTCAGCCTGCTCGGCATGGCCGAAATGCGGTCCTCGCGGCTGGCCATTGCCGAAGACGGCACACAGGTGAATCGAACCCGGGTGCACAAGCTTTTCAACTTCACCGCGCTTGCCGTGGTCGAGCCCGATGGCCGCGCAAGCCGGGGCCTGCCGGCGGATCGACCCGACCTAGAAGCGCTGGCCTCCGGGCTTGAACTGGATATCGAAATTCAGGGCTACGAAACACCGACACAGCCCTGCCCGCTGCAGCAATAAGAAATTGGCGCAAAATCACTACGCGAAACGCTGCGACCCCCGGAGCGCAGAAACCGGAGTGTACAGGGTCGGTACATGAGGATTTCGAGCACCGTAGGGCGCGGTCAGGCGCACGCGCAGTAGTGTACCCCGCCGCTATTCCGGTGACATTCAGAGCGCGCCTGAGCCGACAGTGCAAGGCGCGATCC
>JAVVET010000019.1:0-47075 GCA_032251235.1 Wenzhouxiangellaceae bacterium | reverse complement strand
GTCCCAGCCAGCGGCGCACGAACTTCGGAAACCACGGGAAGGCCATCGTGCCGAATTCTTCGTGGACGAAAGGCAGATTGGCTTCGGGAAAGCTCCAGCGGTAGTGCATCGCCGGGATCAGCAGCCATTCGTCGCCGTAGAGCTCCAGCAGCAGCGCGGCCAGGTGCTGGCGCGGCGTAAGCGGTCATTCCAGTAGGAGCAATCCGGGGTCAGGTCGTGCATCGTGCATTCTCATAGACTCTGCCGGACTGTCCATTTCGAATATTCACAACGCCAGTCACGCCAATCTGCCCGCCCACGGCACGATTGTCAAGCGATCAGTTTGACAGCGGGATCTTGAGATTTCGGATAACGCCTTCGCGTGCCTGGATTAAAGGGCCTTTAATCCAGTTCTTTCCTGGTCAAGCATCTAGAAGCTCACCCGGAGAAATCCCGGGCAGCCGTCCCACGCCCGCTTAAGCTCCGATGACGAGCGGATAATCGAAATTATCGCCGGCTGGCGGAAGATTCGGCGGTTCGGCGCGTTCGGCCTGGGCTTGGAGCAACTTTTTGCCAACGTCACGGGCAATCTCCAGCGTCTCCTGGCTCGTGCGATGCTGGGCGACCAGACCGGGCAGATCGTCGCAGGTCGCCAGGTATACGCCTTCGGGGAGTTTCTCGATGTGCAAGTTGATCAACAATTCAAGATGCGCTCCGTTTTACGCTTTCGGCCCGGCGGGCCGCGGCGCCACCCGGCGAATCGAGCATATAGACAGAGCGACCATGCGCTTGGTTTTCAAGCGCCACGATCGCCGGCTATTTACGATCCTTCGTGAGCCCGTCTCGATCATTCGGGAAGCCAGTTCTCCACAATCAACCCCTGAACCCGGGAAAATTCACGAGCATTTGCGGTGACGACAACGAGCCCCTCGGCGAGGGCGTGCGCGGCGATCAGCAGGTCGTTGGGTCCGATTGGTGTTCCCTGGCGTGCAAGACGATGGCGAAGCTCCGCATAGTGGCGGTCGACCGGTGCTTGCAAAGGCAGGATTTCCAGTGCAGAAAGCACCAGGTGGACCCTGTCGACAAGCCGTTCCGAGCCGGATTTGACGGCGCCGTAGCGAAGTTCCGAGGCAACCACGATGCTGGTGCAGATGGAGGCTTCCCCGACAGCGGCAATTCGCTCGGCGACACCCCCGCGCGGATTGCGGACAAGATCTGAAAGTATGTTGGTATCGAGCAGGTAGCGGAGTTGCCCGCTCACAGCTTGACGTCATCCAGTGCCGGCAGGTCGTCATCCACATCAGGAAAGGATTCGTCAAGCGGTTCAAGACAGGCAAGCAACTCCAGCAAGCGTCCCTTGCGGACCGGCTCCACGATCAGGCGGTCGCCTTCCTTGTGCACAAGCGCTTCCTCCCCCTCGAGCTCGAACTCACGGGGAATGCGCAACGCCTGGTTGCGCCCATTGCGGAACAGGCGTACATGCCGTTCATTGGTCGTCATTCGCGCTTCCTCCGAGCCGCTGTATAGGCCGTAGCCTATGCCTAAACGCCCGAAAAGTCAACGGGTCACAAAGCCAGTGCCGCAACGCGGTCCGCGCGACAATCGAGGATCCGGGCCCGGATTAAGCAAAAGACAACCTGACCAGCGTCGTGTCTCAGTCACTCTTCGAGTTGTGCCTTCGACACCGGATCCGGCGCGCATCGATCGCTTCAGTTCGACGCGTGGCGAGGCCTTCAGCGATCGATGCCCGCCGGATCCTGGCTCTGGCACTCACCTGAACTCCTGAACGATCGTGATGACTGAGACACGGCGCGAGTCAGGAAAGACAAAACGGGGAGGCGACTCAGCAAGCAATCCAGCCCATGAATCTGGCGCCAGCCCAGGCAGATCGCCGCCGTAGACAAACCGCAGTTGCCGTTCTGGCCGGGGCAAAAACTCGCCGATCGTTCCGCTGAAGAACCGCAGCTGGTTTCAGAACGACGTTCGAAGTCAAGGCGCCACCCCGGGCTGCCGCAATTCCCGTCCGGCCTCTTCCCAGGCCGCCCTCACCATCTCCCGAACCTCGCCGCGCAACCCGACCGCGTCGTACAAGATCCCTCTGGATACCGTATACCGCACCCCCTCGGTGCGCACCACTTCGTTGTCTTCGGTCACGCGCACGGCGCCGGTGCCGTAGAGCACTTTCCAGTCGGCCAGCGGGTTTTCGGCGACGATGACGAGGTCGGCTTGTTTGCCAACTTCGACCGAACCGGTGATGTCGTTGATGCCCAGCGCTTCGGCGCCATGCAGCGTGGCCGCTCTGAGAACTTCGAGCGGGTGCAGGCCGGCTTCCTGCAGCAGTTCCAGTTCCTCGATGTAGCCGAAGCCGTAGAGCTTGTAGATGAAGCCCGAGTCGGAGCCGGCGGTGACGCGGCCGCCGTGGTTTTTGTAGTCGTTGACAAATGCCATCCAGCGCCGGTAGTTGTCTTTCCAGTCGGCTTCGTTTTGGGTAGACCAGGCGAACCAGTAGCTGCCGTGGGCCTGGCGGCTGGGGGCGTAAAAATCCCACAGGCTGGGCAGCGTGTAGTCGTTGTGCCATTCGGCGGTGCGCGCGGCCATGAAGTCGCGGTTGGCCTCGTAGATGGTCATGGTCGGGCTGAGCGTAAAGTCGAGCTCGATCAGTTCGTCGCGCACCTTTTGCCAGTGCGGGTGGCCGGGGCCGGCGGCCTGGCGCCAGAGCTTGCCGGCCTCGGCGAAGCGGTCGTATTCGTTGGCGTAGTTGTAGCCGGCCGGGTAGTGCTGGATGGTCTTGTCGGCAAACAGCGCTTCGGGCAGGCCGTACCAGTGTTCCATCGTGGTGAGCCCGGCGCGCGCGGTGTCGAGCACGTTGGAGCGCGCGACATCCATCTGCGCGTGGTGCATGGCGGTTCGAAGGCCCTGCTGTTTGGCCTCGTCGATGGCCGCCAGCAGCACTTCGGGCCGGGCGCCGAAAAACTTGATGCCGTCAGCGCCTTTTTCGGCCACGCCTCTGACCCATTCGCGCGCCTGTTTGGCCGTGGTGATGGGTTTTTCACTGCCCTGGCCGAACGAGACGTAGGCCAGGATTCTGGGTGCGGCGATCTCGCCGGCCGCGCTGCGCCTGCGCTCTTTCAGCGTCCAGTCCAGGCCGTTGCCGGCGCCGGGGTCGCGCACCGTGGTAATGCCGTGGCCGAGCCAAAGCTTGTAAACGTATTCGGCCGGCGTGCCCTGGGCCTTGCCGCCGATGTGGCCGTGCATGTCGACGAAGCCGGGCAGCACGTAGTGGCCGGAAACGTCGATCTCGCGCCCGCCTTCTGCCAATTCAGGTCGGTTTTTGTCTTCGATGGGCACACCAGGCGCGCCCAGTTTGTGTACGCCGGCGATGCGATCGCCCTCGATGACGATGTCGACCGGGCCGATCGGCGGCGCGCCGGTGCCGTCGACCAGCATGGCCCCGCGCAGGATCAACTGCTCGAACGGGCCTTCGCCGGTTGCGCGGTCCGGGCCCGGTTCGATTTCGGCGCCGGCGCTGAAGGAAAGCACGAGGGCGAGCGCCGGGACGAGCTTCAAGACGATCGACATGACGAGCGCTAAAGTCGCGATTCTGGACATCGGTTCAACCTTTTTTGGGCGCGGGCAATTCGGACAGATTCCCCGCTTGGGATTGGGGGGTTTCGCACAGGTCGCGGACCGGTGATCAATCGAATGCTGCAGGCGCTGGTGTTTGCGAAAGCATATACGCGCAATGACTTTGCCATGGACCGGCTCAGTCGTTTTTCGGGCCGCTATAGAATGCGACCCGGTCGGCGGCCTGTTCGATGGCCGGACGGTATCGTTGTTCGATGGCTTCGCGTCGAATCTTGAGCGTTGGCGTCAACAGTTCGTTGTCGACGGTCCAGCGTTCCTTGATGATGATGATCTGGCTGATGCGCTGGTGCGATTCGAGCTCGGCGTTGACCGCGTCCAGCGTTTCGACCAGTTGGCGGCGCAGTTCGCGCATGTCCAGGTCGATGTGTTCGGCAAGCTGCACCAGCGCGACCGGCTGGGCCAGGTGTTCGCCGACCACGCAGGCCTGTTCGATCAGTTCGTTGCGGGCCAGCAGGCTTTCCAGCGGCACCGGCGCGATGTACTTGCCCTTGGTGGTCTTGAATATTTCCTTGACCCGGCCGGTGATGCTGATCCAGCCCTGGTCGTCGATGAAGGCGCGGTCGCCGGTCTTGAAATAGCCGTCCTCGAAGCTTCGCTCGGTCAGCTCCTGGTCCTTGTAATAGCCCTGCATCATGCACGGGCAGCGGATCAGCAGCTCGGCATCGGCGACCGTTTTCAGCTGCACGCCTGGAAGCGCGGTGCTGATGGTGCCGATGCGCGGGCGCTGCCGGCGCCCGATCTGGGTGCCGTAGGCAAAGGTTTCGGTCATGCCCCAGCCTTCGCAGATGTGCACGCCCAGGCGGGCCCACCATTTGAGCAGCGCCGGGGCGATCGGCGCCGAACCACTGGCAAACCAGTCGGCCTGGTCCAGCCCGAGCCCACGCTTGATCTTGCGCTGGATGAGCGTGCACAGCAGCGGTACGCGCAGCAGCAGGTCGAGCTTCTTCTGCGGCACGTTTTCGAGCACGCCGAGCTGGAATTTTTTCCAGAGCCGGGGCACCGAGCCGAACAGCGTCGGCCGGGCGTGGGCCAGGTCGGCCATGAACGTGTCCAGCGTCTCGACGAAATACAGCGTGCTGGGTCCGTAGAAACTGCCGGCCTCGACGTAGGCGCGCTCGGTGCAGTGCGACAGCGGCAGATAGGACAGCACGCGGTCGCCGTCGCGAAAGCCGATGGCGCGCGCCAGTGAATCGCCGACGAAGGCGAAGTTGCCGAAGCTGTGCATGGCGCCCTTGGGCTCGCCGGTGGAGCCGGAGGTGTAGAGCAGCGTGGCCAGGTCGGTTTCGGCCACCGGGTGTGGCTTGAAGTCGTCGGCCGGCTCGGCGACCAGGTCGGCCCACTGGAACTTTCCGGCGGCTTTCGGGTACGGCATGGCGATGCTGAGGATGGAATCGTCGATGCCCGGCAGCTGTTGATCGGGGTGTTCGAGCTTGCCGACGAAACAGGCGCCGGCATCGCTGTGCTCCAGGACCTGGGCGATGGTGCGCGCATTGGCGGTCGGGAAGATCGGCACGCTGACCAGCCCGGACAGGATCAGCGCCATGTCGGCAATGACCCAGTGGGCGCAGTTCTTCGAAATGATCGCGACCCGGTCGCCCGGCTTGAGCCCCAGCCGCTGCAGCGAGGCGGCCATGCGCAGCGCCTCGTCGACGGCCTGGGACCAGGTCCACTGCTGCCACTGACGAGCGACCGGCTGGCACAGATAAAGCTGCTCGCCGGTGGCCTGGGCCCGGTGGAGAATCTGCTTCTGAATCGGTTCGGGCATGGATGGGTTCCGGATCTCTGGCTGCCGAGCATAGGACCGGACGGTGATGGAAGTCAACTTTTACAGGTTTGGCTGTTTTGGATGGCCGGTGTTGCGGCGGTTTGGCGCGCCCGGTGCGGTGTCGGCCGCCGTTTTTCAAAGCCCGGCGTCAAAGTCGTCACCACGGCCCCGACCCAGGTTTGCGCGCCGACGCGGAGCGGCTTATTTGCCGATGCAGAACGAGGAAAAGATTTTCCCCAGCAATTCGTCCGAATGCATGCGGCCGGTGATTTCGCCGAGGGCGTTGGCGGCCAGGTGCAGGTCTTCGGCGGCCAGTTCGCCGGAGCCGGTTTGTGCCAGCGCAGCGATGGCGTCGGCCAGATGACGGCTGCAGTTTTCGATCTGTTCGATGTGGCGCTGCCGGGCCGAAAATTCGCCGTCGGCCGACTCTTGCAGCCCGAGCTTTTCGGCTACTGCCTGGTCCAGAAATTGCAGGCCCTGGCCGGTCAGCGCCGACAGCTCGATGGTCTCGGCGCCGCGGCCGGCGTTGCGGCCGATGCGGTCGATCTTGTTGTTGACCCGCAGCATGGCGACCGCGGCGGCCGGAGCCTGGGCCGGTTCCGGGTCGGTCACATCGACGACCCACAGCACCAGGTCGGCCGCGTTGAGTTCCGCGTGGGCCCGGCGCACGCCCTCGACTTCGACCGGGTCGCCGCTGTCGCGCAGACCGGCGGTGTCGGCCAGCGTGATCGGCACGCCCGCCAGGTGGATGGTTTCGCGCACCACGTCGCGCGTGGTGCCGGGAATTTCGGTCACGATGGCCGCGTCGCGCTTGACCAGCGCATTGAACAGGCTGGACTTGCCGGCGTTGGGCTTGCCGACGATGGCCACGCGCAGGCCGTCGTTGAGCAGCCGCCCGCGCCGGGCCTGTTCCAGCAACCCGCCGGCTTGCTGCGCGATGTTTTCGAGCCGGCCGGCAACATCGCCGTCGACCAGGAAATCGATGTCTTCATCGGGGAAATCGAGCGCCGCCTCGACATACACGCGCAGGCCGATGATGGACTCGGCCAGCGCCTGCACGGCTTCGGAGAACCGCCCTTCCAGGCTGCGCGTGGCCGCGCGCGCGGCCTGTTCGCTGGACGCGGCAATCAGGTCGGCAATGGCTTCGGCCTGGGTAAGATCGAGCTTGTCGTTGACGAACGCGCGCTGGCTGAACTCGCCCGGCCCGGCCCGGCGCGCGCCGGCGGCCACGGCGGCGCGCACGACCATTTCCAGCGCCACCGGCGAGCCGTGCAGTTGCAGTTCCAGCACATGTTCGCCGGTAAAGGATCTTGGCGCCGGAAAGTACAACGCCAGGCCGTGATCGATGGCCTGGCCGTGGGCGTCGGCAACAGTGGTGCGGGTGGCCAGGCGCGGCTCGGGCAGCGTGCCGATCAGGCGTTTGGCGAGCTCGCCGATGTCGCTGCCGGAAATGCGCACGATGCCGACGCCGCCCTTTCCGGGCGGCGTGGCAATGGCGCAGATGGTGTCGGACATTGGGTGCCCCGTGCGTGCGCTCAGGCCCTGGCGCGCGCGTCCTCGGCGTCGATCTGGCGCAGGATGTACCACTGCTGCAACAGCGAAATGCCGCTGTTGGAGGCCCAGTACAGCACCAGGCCTGCCGGGAAAAACGCAAACAGCACGGCGAATGCAACCGGCAGGAACTGCATGATCTTGCGCTGCATCGGGTCCATGCCGGCCGCCGGCGTCAGGCGCTGGGTGATGATCATGAAAATGCCGTTGAACACCGGCAGGATGAACAGCGGGTCGGGCTTGCTCAAGTCCGGAATCCACAAGAAGCTGGCCTGGCGCAATTCGACCGATTCGAGCAGCACCCAGTACAACGCGATGAAGATCGGAATCTGGACCAGCAACGGCAGACAGCCGCCCAGCGGGTTGACCTTTTCCTTCTTGTAGATCTCCATCATGGCCTGGCCGAACTTTTGCCGATCGTCGCCGTAGCGCTCCTTCAGCTGAGCGATGCGCGGCTGCAGCTTGCGCAGCTTGCCCATGGAACGGAACTGCGCCTGGGTCAGCTTGTAAAACGCCAGCTTGATCAACAGCGTCAGCAGGATAATCGCCAGGCCCCAGTTGCGCACGAAGGTATGGATGTGGTCCAGGGCCCAGAACAGCGGCTTGGAAAAGATCGTGAAGATGCCGTAGTCGACGGTCAGGCTCAGGCCCGGGGCGACCGCGTCGAGCATGTTCTGTTCCTTCGGACCGACGAACAGCTCGGACTCAAACACCCAGTCCTGGCCCGGCGACAGCGCGACCGGATCCGAGGTGGCCGTCAGGGCGTAGCGCTGCGGCGCCTGCTGCTGCTCGACGACGCGGGTGGTGTAGGTGTGGACGGCGTCGGTGGGCGGGATCCAGGCCGACAGGAAATAGTGCTCGACCATGCCGGCCCAGCCGCCATCGAACGATTTGCGGTACGGCTCGTCTTCAAAATCGGAGAACTTGAGTTTTTCAAACTTGTCTTCGGGGCTGTACACGGCCGCGCCGTTGAAGCTGATGCGCTCGGGGTTGGTGAAGGTCATGCCGCTGGAGCCCCCCGACGGCGAGCGCTGCAGCTGCAGGTAGCGAATGCCTTCCCAGGGCTGGTCGCCGCCGTTGAGCACCTGGAACCGGTGTTCGATCACGTAGTCGTCGCGGTGGAAGACCCAGGTCTGGGTCACTTCCAGGCCATCCTCGTTGCGCCAGGTCAGCGGCACGTCCAGGGTTTGCGCGTTCGGCGCCAGTTCGTAGTAGTCGCGTTCGTATTCGTA
The DNA here is from genome assembly GCA_032251235.1 of Wenzhouxiangellaceae bacterium. Taxonomy (GTDB): domain Bacteria; phylum Pseudomonadota; class Gammaproteobacteria; order Xanthomonadales; family Wenzhouxiangellaceae. The sequence continues at coordinate 38,903 of JAVVET010000019.1, read as the reverse complement.
GGTGGTGGTGTGGTTCGGCGCGCGGCGTTCCGAATCGATCAGGCCGGCCTGGGCAATGTGAAAACCCAGCAGTTCTTCGCTGAGCAGCACGAACGGCTGGTCGGGCTCGTCGACACTGACCGGAAAATCCTTGAGCCGCAACTCGACCAGGCTGCCGCCCTTGGGGTCGATGAAGGCAACCAGCCGGTCGGTTTCAACCTCGATGCGCTGGTCGGAACGCACCTCGGAGATGGGCACTTGCGCTTGGGGCACATCGCCGGTCGGGCGGTCGGCCTGGTCGCTGTCGCGAACCGGCGGAAAATCGGGCAGCGCGGCGCTGTCGTCGTCGGTATCGCCTGCGGCGGCCTGGCGGTCTCCGGGCAGCGGCTCGACCGGCTGCGGGGTGGTGTTGACGTAGTCGCTCTGCCACTCGATGTAGATCATGAATCCGAGAAAGGCCAGCAGCATCAGGAGCAGCGTTCGAGTATTCATTTAAAACCGGTTCCAGAGTTGATTTAACGCTTGTCTCAATTGGGGCTTGTCGGCATCGGCGGCGGCCGGCTTTGCCAGCACGACGAAATCCTCGGCCGGCAAATGATGGCGGTGCAAGCGAAAGGTTTCGCGCGCCTGGCGGCGAATGCGATTGCGATCGACCGCACGCCGGGCCACGCGCTTGGCAATGGCCAGACCGATTCTTGGGCCGGGCATCAGCGCCGGCTCTGTTCCAGCCGTCGCTTTGCCGGCCTCGTCTGCGGTCGGGTCGTCGGCAGGCATTTCATTGCGCCAGGCCGGCAGCGCCTGGCCGCCAGAGGCAGAATCCGGGGCTGCCTGTGCGGCACCAGCCCCGCGCTTGTCGTCGGCTGAGCTTGGTCGCATCGCAGAATCGACCGCGGCCGGCTGCGGCGCGTGGTGGATCCGGAAATACTGGTTGGACAGCGCGCGCCGGGCCTGGAACACGCGCTTGAAGTCGGCCCCGCTCAGCAGGCGCGCCGAGCGCGGAAAACCCCGTTCTTGCATGGCTGGATGCTGTCTTGCGTGTTCCGGCATCAAAAGCGCCGAAACCTCGTCGTTCAGGCTGACAGGCGCTTGCGACCGCGGGCCCGACGGGCATTGATGATGGCTCGGCCGGAGCGGGTCGCCATGCGGGCGCGAAAGCCGTGACGGCGGGCTCGTTTGATCAGGCTTGGCTGAAATGTACGTTTCATGGTTTAATCCTTGCAAATTGTAGGCGGGCAACGCTAAGCTGCTTCCGCGGAAAAAGACCGCAATTATACCTTTTTATTCGTGCATCCAGCAAGACCGGCGTCATTCTTCGTTCGGCCACGGCAAATGACCCGCAGGTGCACCGAATGAAGCGCTTTGGGCCGCGCCGGCGGCACGTGACCCGTATACTGGCTGAATGGCCGCAAGCAGCCAAAAAGCGGCCAAACACAGGCACGGGTAGACAGACTTGAACGAAGCAAACTCATTATGGAAACGTTGCCTCGAGCGACTCGAGCGCGAAATCGCGCTCGAAGAGGTCAACACCTGGCTGCGTCCGCTGCAGGCCGACGCCCCGCGCGAGGGCGAAGTCCGTCTGATCGCGCCCAACGATTTCGTCTGCGAACAGGTCAACAGCCAGTATATCGAGGTGATTCGCGATTTTTTTGCCGCCAGCGGCTTCGAGCGCGAGCAGGTGCGGATTGTGGTGGGCGGCAACGGCCCGGCGCCGCGCGCGGTCAAGCGCGCCGGCACCGGCTTTAGCTCCGGGCTCGACGAACGCTACCGTTTTTCAAACTTCGTGCTCGGCAAATCCAACGAGCTCGGCTTTGCCGCAGCCCAGCAGGTGGCCCAGAACCCGGGCAAGGCTTACAACCCGCTGCTGCTCTACGGCGGCACCGGCCTGGGCAAGACCCACCTGCTGCACGCGATCGGCCACGAACTGGCCGCGAACCATCGCGAGTTCAAGATCGTTTACCTGCATTCGGAAAAGTTTGTCAGCGAAATGATCCAGGCGCTGCGGCATACCTCGATCGATGCGTTCAAGGCGCGCTACCGCACGGCCGACTGCCTGCTCATCGATGACATCCAGTTTTTCGCCGGCAAGGATCGCTCGCAGGAAGAGTTTTTCCATACCTTCAATGCGCTGCTGGAATCGCGCCAGCAAATCATCCTGACCTGCGATCGTTATCCCAAGGAGGTCGAAGGCATCGAATCGCGCCTGCGTTCGCGCTTTGGCTGGGGCCTGTCGGTGCCGATCGAGCCGCCGGATTTCGAGACCCGGGTGGCCATTTTGATGAAAAAGGCGGTCGAGGCCGGCCTGAGCCTGGACGAATCGGTGGCCATGCTGATTGCGCGCCGCATGCGCTCGAACGTGCGCGACCTGGAAGGGGCGCTGAATTCGCTGATCGCCAATGCGCGCTTTTCGGGACGCAAGATCGACGAGACCTATACGCATGAAATTCTGCGCGACGTGCTGGCCGTTCACGACCGCCAGATTACGCTGGAAAACATCCAGAAAGTGGTTGCAGGCTATTACCAGTTGCGCGTAACCGACCTGCTGTCGAGGCGGCGGACCCGCAACATCGCCCGGCCGCGACAGATGGCGATGCACCTGGCCAAGGCGCTGACCCAGCACTCGCTGCCCGAAATAGGCGATGCCTTCGGCGGCCGAGACCATACCACCGTGATCCACGCCTGTCGTAAAATCGAGAGCTTGTGCGAGACCGACGCGCGCTTGCGCGAAGACAAGGCACGGCTGTTGCGAGACCTTGCTGTATAAGGCCGGTATGAATGATGGAAGAAGCTGTGGATAAGCGTCTGACAATTTCAGCGCCGGATTTCATCCAGTGTTTATCCACAGCTTGCGAGGGCTTTGATGCACCGGGAAAGTTACGTTCAAGTAATTGAAAATAATAGGAAATTTTACTTTACACAGTCATCCACAGGCCCTGTTATTACTGGTTTTATTATTTAAGCTATATAAACAATAAACAGCTTGATCAAGGAGCACCCATGAAGTTTTCCATTCAGCGCGAGGCTTTGCTGGTACCGATCACCCAGGTGGTTGGCGTTGTCGAGCGACGTCAGACGTTACCGGTTTTGGGCAACTTTCTGCTCGAAGTCGATGAAGACAGCCTGAAAGTCACCGGCTCCGACATGGAAGTCGAAATGGTTGGTGTCGTCAGTGCCGATGTCGCACAACCCGGCAGCGTCACGGTGCCGGCGCGCAAGCTGGTCGATATCTGCAAGGCCCTGCCCGAGGGCATGCGCATCGATGTGCAGCTCAACGGCGAAAAACTGGCGCTGCATGCCGGGCGCAGCCGCTTTACGCTGGCCACACTGCCGGCTTCGGAGTTTCCATCGAGCGATGCCGGTGGTGATGCCGATCGATTGAGCGTTTCCGAACAGCAGCTCGGGTGGCTGATCGACAAGACTTCGTTTGCGATGGCCAACCAGGACGTGCGCCACTATCTCAACGGCCTGTTGCTCGAGTTTAGAAACGGCATGTTGCGCGCGGTGGCCACCGACGGGCACCGCCTGGCGCTGGCCGAGATCCCGGCTGACGTCGACGGCGACGGCCGATCCTTGATCCTGCCGCGCAAGGGCGTCATGGAACTGGCCCGAATCCTGGGCGGTGAGGATGAGCCGGTCCAGATTGCACTCGGCAACAATTACCTCCAGGTCACCCGGCGCGGCCTGACGCTGACCAGCAAGCTCATCGATGGCCGCTTCCCGGACTACGAAGCCGTGATCCCGATCAGCCAGGACAAGGGCATGACGCTGGAACGCCAGGACTTCATGCGCGCGCTGCAGCGCGCGGCAATCCTGTCGAACGAGAAATATCGCGGCGTTCGGATCGAATCCATCGACGGCGCGCTTCGCATCGTGGCCCATAACCCGCAACAGGAAGAGGCGACCGATGAGGTCGAGGCCGAACACAATTACGATTCGCTGGTGGTTGGCTTCAACGTCAACTACCTGCTCGACGGGCTGGGCGCCATCGACGGCGAAAAGGTTCGTCTGTCGTTGAAAAGCGCCGACAGTTCCTGCCTGATCACCGCGGTCGACAACGACAACGTCCGCCAGGTTGTCATGCCGCTGAAGCTCTGAGAATCAAGACGCGCCTGCCGCCCCGCTTGTCCGTCGACGGGTTTGGCTTGGGAAACAGCTTCTGGACCAGCTTCGCGCATCCAAAGGCCAGCAACTTGTCCGCAGGTTTTGGCCGGCGTTGGCGGCTCGCCGTCGGTTTTAAAGTCACGTTGTTGTCGGCTGGCTGAAGCTCATGTACGTCACTTCGGTGCGGATAGAGAATTTTCGAAACCTCCGGGAGGTCTCGATCGTGCCCGGCCAGGGGATCAATTGCCTGTATGGCGCCAACGGCGCGGGTAAGACCAGCGTGCTTGAAGCGCTCTACCTGCTCGGGCGTGGCCGATCGTTTCGAGCCAGCAGCATCTCTCCATTGATTCAGGACGGCGCGTCTGCACTGCGGGTCGTGGCGACTTGCAGCAAGCCGGACCAGCGCCTCGGCGTAGAACGAAGTGCGTCGGAATGGAAGGGCCGGATCGATCAGCGCTCAAGTTCGCGAATCAGCGAATTTGCGCGGGCGTTCCCTCTGGTGCTCGTGGACCCGTCGAATCATGAGTTGATCGAAGGCCCGCCGGCGGGTCGGCGCAGCTTTCTCGACTGGGGATTGTTCCACGTGGAACCATCGTATCTCGACGACTGGAAGCGTTTCAGCCGGCTTTTGCGGCAACGCAACGCGGCTTTGCGAAGCGGTGCCGATGCGGCCACGCTGGATGCGCTCGAGGCGCCGATGGCAAGGGCGGCCGAGCGGGTCGAATTGATGCGCGCCGCTTATGTCGAAAAACTGCAGCGCGATGTCGCGCTCCTGCTCGACGAACTGCGCTTCAGGCTCGATCCCGTAGAGTTGGACTATCGGCCGTCGGCCAATGATGCCGTGCAATACCTGGAGCGCTGGCGCCAGTCGCGGGCACGCGACCTCGAACACGGCTTTACGCGCGAAGGCCCGCACCGCGGCGAACTGGTGGTGCGCTGCCGGCAGCGGCTGGCGGCGCCCCGGCTGTCCAGGGGCCAGATGAAGCTGACTGCGCTGCTGCTGAAGCTGGCCCAGATGCAGCGTGCGCTCGATTCCGGCACGCGGCCGCTGCTGCTGCTCGACGACCCGGTCTCCGAACTGGACGAGGCGCACCTGGAAAGCCTGCTGGACTGGGTATCGAAGCAGCCGTTTCAGACCTGGATCACTGCCGTTGAGCCGATTCCAGCCGACCCGGTCACTTTGTTCCACGTGGAACACGGGGTAATCCATAGCGGAAATCAATGAAATGCTATAATTGCAAATGCAGTGCGAAAACCCCATTTAAAGATGTCGGGTGTTGAATTCGCATCCCGGATTTTACTTCGCGACATCCACCATTCCGACCGGAAGACAATGACTGAACAATATTCATCAGACAGCATCAAGGTCCTTAAAGGGCTGGACGCAGTACGCAAGCGGCCCGGCATGTATATCGGCGACACCGACGATGGCACAGGCCTGCACCACATGGTCTTCGAAGTCGTCGACAACTCCATCGACGAGGCCCTGGCCGGCCACTGCGACCGTATTACGGTCAAACTGAACGCCGACGGATCGGTGACGGTGGCCGACAACGGCCGCGGCATCCCGGTCGATCAGCATTCGGAAGGAAAGTCGGCCGCAGAGGTCATCATGACGGTCCTGCACGCCGGCGGTAAATTCGACGCCGATTCCTACAAGGTTTCCGGCGGCCTGCACGGCGTGGGTGTGTCGGTAGTCAATGCCTTGTCCGAACGCCTGGAACTGACGATTTACCGCCAGGGCAAGCGCTGGCGCCAGGTCTACAGCATGGGCGTGCCCGAGGCACCGATGCTGCCAACGGGAGACAGCGACCGGACCGGCACCGAGGTCTGTTTTCTGCCCAGCCGCGATGTGTTTACCGACGTTCAATTTCACTACGATATCCTGGTCAAGCGCCTGCGCGAGCTGAGTTTTTTGAACTCCGGCGTGGCCATCGAGCTTTCAGACGAGGCCAGCGGCAGGCACGATCTGTTCGAGTACGAGGGCGGCATCCGCTCGTTTGTCGAGTACCTGGGCGGCAAGAAGTCGCCATTGCACGGCAAGGCGTTGCATTTCGAGGCCCTGCACAACGAGATCCTCGTCGAGGCCGCGCTGCAATGGACCGATTCCTACCAGGAAAGCGTGTTCTGCTTTACCAACACCATTCCGCAGCGAGACGGCGGCACGCACATGGCCGGTTTCCGGTCTGCGCTGACGCGAACGCTGAACAACTACATTGAAGAAAGCGGCCTGGCCAAAAAAGCCAAGGTCCAGATCACCGGCGACGATTGCCGCGAAGGCCTGATCGCGGTCCTGTCGGTCAAGGTGCCGGATCCTAAATTCTCGTCGCAGACGAAAGACAAGTTGGTGTCCTCCGAGGTCAAGCCTGCCGTGGAAGCGGTTTTGGCCGAGAAGTTGCGCGACTTTTTACTGGAACATCCGCAAGACGCCAAGGTGATTGCGTCCAAGGCCATCGATGCCGCCCGTGCTCGCGATGCCGCGCGAAAGGCGCGCGACATGACGCGGCGCAAAGGCGTTCTCGATATTGCCGGTCTGCCGGGCAAGCTTGCCGATTGCCAGGAAAAGGACCCTGCCCTGTCCGAACTGTTCATCGTCGAGGGCGACTCCGCCGGTGGCTCGGCCAAGCAGGGCCGCAACCGCAAGTTCCAGGCCATTTTGCCGCTCAAGGGCAAGATCCTGAACGTCGAAAAAGCCCGGTTCGACAAGATGCTGGGCTCGGCCGAGGTCGGTACGCTGATTACCGCGCTGGGCACCGGCATCGGCAAGGATGAGTTCAACGTCGAAAAGCTGCGCTACCATCGCATCATCATCATGACCGATGCCGACGTCGACGGCTCGCATATCCGTACGTTGCTGCTGACGTTTTTCTACCGCCAGATGCCCGAATTGATCGAGCGGGGCTACATCTACATTGCCCAGCCGCCGCTGTATAAAATCAAGCAGGGCAAGCAGGAGTGGTACCTCAAGGATGAGACCGAGCTGACCCGCTACCTGATCGATCGCGCGCTCGATGGCGCCCGCCTGGTTCCCGGCAATGAACAGCCGCAATTGCACGGGGACGCGCTCGACAGCCTGATGACCGATTTCCATACCGCCAACCTTGCCGCGAGCCGCCTGGAACGCCGCTACGATGCCACGGTCATTAGCCAAATTGTTGATTTTGAACCATTTTTAATGGAGCCCGGCTTTGATGTCGAAGGCTGGATGGCGCGCTTCCAGGCAAGACTGGAAGCAGCCTCTGCGGCCGGTGTGCGCTGGACCTTGAACAAGCTCGAAAGTGGCGGCGTGGTGATCAGCCGGTTCAGCCAGGGCATCAGCCAGGATACCGTGCTCGACGCCGCGTTTTTCCAGAGCCCGGAATACCGGGTCATTTCGCGCATCGCATCGGTCGTCCACGACCTGGTCGGCAAGAATGCGCGCATCGAGCGCGGCAACCAGGTACAGCCGGTCGCGCGTTTTCGCGATGTCTACCACTGGTTGATGGACGAGAGCCGAAAAGGCCGGACCATTCAGCGCTTCAAGGGCCTGGGCGAAATGAACCCCGAGCAGTTGTGGGAAACCACCGTCGACCCGGAATCCCGGCGCCTGCTCAAGGTCACGATCGAGGATGCGGTTGGTGCCGACGCAATTTTCTCGACCTTGATGGGCAACGAGGTCGAACCGCGGCGCGAATTCATCGAAACCAATGCGCTGAACGTTTCGAACCTGGATATCTGAGCTTCGGCTGCTTTAACCCGGCAGACCCGGCAGCGCGTTGGATGGCCGGGATCCGGGTGCCTGGTCGTGAAATTGATGCATACCCGGCAGTGAACCGGCGAGCTGCCGGGCTTCACGCTGATTCAGTGTCAAAAAGCCGGATCGGTTCGAGCTCCCTTCCGTTTAGTTGGGCCTGTAAATGCCGGCGCCCGGCGCTTGCTCGCTGAATGCCGCGAACGTCGTGCACTCGGATCGAAGCCGGCGGGTCTGCCGAATTTCATTCGACCGGTCCGAACCAGGCGAGTGACTAATCCGTGTCTCGGTCGAGAAAGTCCCGCAGCGCCCTGTTGAGCGCCTTTTTGCTTTCAAGGGTCTTGACCGATGCAACGATAGAGACCAGCGATTCGGCCATGCGCCCGGGCCGGACGATGGCGTGTATCTGGCTGGTTTTGCAGCCATAACGATCCGCGAGATCGGCAATCGCCAGGCCCCGGCTCTTGCGCCGACTGAACAAGCCGAAGTCCAGGTAGACGATCGCGTCGAGCGCCCCGCCGCTTCGGTGAATTTCCGCTTCAACCGCGGCCTGGCGCATGAAGGCCTGGTCGACCCGGTTTCGGCTCGGTTTCCAGGCGTCGGGCCGGTCGCTCAGCAGTACCAGCGGCCATTCGGCCTGGTGGAGTTCGGTAAACAGGGGCAACAGGCTTGGCCGAACCGCCTGGTCGGGCTTGCCGACCAGATCCAGCTCGATCAGCAGCGGCGGTTTCACGCCTTGCCCAATCTTGCGACGTCGGCGACTCGCAGAAACAGCGTTCGCAGACGATTGAGCAGGGCCAGCCGATTGTGCCGCAGCGCGTCGTCGTCGACCATTACCATCACGTCGTCGAAAAAGCGGTCGACGGCAGGGCGCAAGCCGGCCAGAAGCGAAAGCGCGGCCGGGTAGTCGTGCGCATCGATGCATGCGCCCAGGCGCGATTCGGATTTCTCAACTTCTTCGAAAAGGTCTTTTTCTGCGTCTAATTGCAGTAAATGTCGTTCAACGTCGCCTAAATTACTATCTTCTGCTGATTCCAGAAGGTTCGCGGCTCGCTTGTTGGCCGCGATCAGGCTCTGGACTTCCGGGTCGTCGGAAAAGGCCTGAACGGCCTCTGCGCGCTGGATGAAATCGATGACCGATCCGCCGTGGCCGGCGCCAATCGCGTGCAGCGTATTGCTGGCAATCCCGCGCTCGGCCAGGTGCGATCGAAGCCGCTCGCCGATGAACTGTCGTACCGCGCGGATCACCGTGTCGTCGACCGGCAGCTGCTGCAGCAATACCTTGGCGGCTTTTGCGATCAGTTCGTCCAGGCTCGATTCGCACTGGCTGAGTTCAAGAATGCGGATCACGGCCAGCGCCGATCGGCGCAGCGCGAAAGGATCCTTTCCACCCTTGGGCTTTTTGCCGGCGGCAAAAACGCCGACCACGGTATCGAGGCGGTCGGCGACCGCAAGCGCCTGCCCGACCGGGTCTTCGGGCACCCGGTCGCCGGCGTGGCGCGGCAAGTAATGCGATTCGATCGCGGTTGCCACTTCGCCGGCCTCGCCATCGGCCAGCGCGTAGTAGCGCCCCATGGTGCCCTGCAATTCCGGAAATTCGCCGACCATTTCGGTCAGCAGGTCGCATTTGCACAATTCGGCGGCCCGTTTGCAGGCCTCCGGCACGGCGTCGAACGCCGGCGCCAGGGCCTGGCTCAGTTGCTGCAGACGCTGCGATTTATCCGCCAGGGAGCCCAGCTTTTCCTGGAACAACATTTCCGATAAGCGCACGAAGCGTGCACTTAACGGCTCGATCCGATCTTTTTCATAGAAGAAGCGCGCATCGGCCAGACGCGGACGAATCACGCGTTCAAATCCGTGTACCATTGCCGCCGGGTCCTGGCTTTCAAGATTGGCGACGCTGATGAAGCGCGCGGCCAGCTTGCCGTCGGCGCTGAACAGCGGAAAGGATTTTTGATGTTCGCGCAGTGAGCTGATCAACGCTTCGTGCGGCACCTGCAGAAAGTCCTCGTCGAACGAGCCGGTCACCGCGACCGGCCATTCGACCAGTCCGGTCACCTCGTTGAGCAGCGCCGATTCGGCGTGCGTGTCGAGCCCTTCGCGGGCGGCGCAGGCTTGCACCTGTTCGGCGATGCGGTCGCGCCGTCGGTCGAAGTCGGCCAAAACGAATGCCCGCTCCAGCACGGCCTCGTAAGCCTCGGCGTGGGCAATCGAATGGTCGCCGGGCGCATGGATGCGGTGGCCGCGGGTGGTGTTACCCGATTGAAGCCCAAACAGCGAGATCGGCACCACCTGGTTGCCGTGCATGGCCACCAGCCAGCGTACCGGGCGCAGAAAACGGTCGCTGCGGTCCGACCAGCGCATGCTGCGCGCGCCGGCCATGTCCCGAACCACCTTTTCCAGCATGCTCGGCAGCAAGTCTGCCAGCGCCTGGCCCGGCTGGTCGATTTCGGCATACAGCCAGCGTCCCTGCCCGTTTTCCAGGCGATCGAGTTGGTCCACTTCCAGCCCAACGCTGCGCGCGAAACCCTCGGCCGCACGCGTCGGCTTGCCGTCGCTGTCGAAGGCGGCACTTTCGGCCGGACCCTTGCGCGCGATTTTTCGATCCGGCTGGCGCGCGGCCACGGCCTCGGCGATGACCGCCAGGCGGCGCGGCGTGGCCAGCCAGCGCACGCCGAAATCCGACTCCAGCAAACCGGCGTCCAGCAGCTGTTTTTGCAGTCCCGAACGCAGCATGTCGGCCTGGCCGACCAGCGATTTGGCCGGAAGCTCCTCGCAACCCAGTTCAATCAACAGTGTCTCGTTCATGCCGCTTGCCCCGATGGTTTCATGGCCGGAAAGCCCAGCGACTCGCGGCGCGCGTAGTAGGCCTCGGCCACCCGGCGTGAAATGTCGCGGATGCGCAGGATGTAGCGCTGGCGTTCGGTGACTGAAATGGCCTGGCGGGCATCGAGCATGTTGAAGCTATGCGAGGCCTTGAGTACCTGGTCGTAGGCCGGCAACGGCAGGTCGTCGGCGACCAGCGACTTAGCCTGGCGCTCGGCCAGGTCGAAAGCCGCGAACAGTCCGGCGGTATCGGCCTTCTCGAAGTTGTAGGTCGACTGCTCGACCTCGTTCTGGTGAAACACATCGCGGTAGGTCACCGTGCCGTTCGGACCTTCGGTCCAGACCAGGTCGTAGACGCTTTCGACGCCCTGGATATACATGGCCAGGCGCTCCAGGCCGTAGGTGATTTCGCCCATCACCGGCTGGCATTCGAGGCCGCCGGCCTGCTGGAAGTAGGTGAACTGCGTGACTTCCATGCCGTTGAGCCAGACCTCCCAGCCAAGGCCCCAGGCGCCAAGCGTCGGCGACTCCCAGTTGTCCTCGACAAAGCGGATATCGTGAACCTTCGGGTCGATCCCGACCGCATCGAGCGAGCCCAGGTAGAGTTCCTGGAAATCGAGCGGTGAGGGCTTCATCACCACCTGGTACTGGTAGTAATGCTGCAAGCGGTTCGGATTCTCGCCGTAGCGCCCGTCGGTGGGGCGTCGGCAGGGCTGCAGGTAAGCCGCGCTCCATGGCTCCGGCCCGATCGAGCGCAGGAAAGTGGCCGGGTGAAATGTGCCGGCCCCGACCTCGAGATCCAGCGGCGCGGTCAAGACGCAACCGTGCGCCGCCCAGTAATCGTCCAGCCTGCGAATGAAATCCTGAAAATACACGGCGTTGGCGCCCAAAAAGTGTGAGCCAACAAGTATAGCTTCGGCAGGCCGGCCGGACAGAGATCCGGCAGTCGCCTGTACCAGCGCTGGTTCCAAAATTACGCAATGCCCGGCGTTGTGGTGTAGGCTTTGCAGCTTGCTCTACAGACAGGAATTCCATTACGTGAACCCGCATTCAAGACTTGCCCTGATTTCACTCCTGCTGCTGACGCTGGTCGGCTGTGCGCCGGCGGTTTCGACGAAAACCGAACACTCATCAATCGATGCTGCAGCGGCCCAATCCGGGCTGCCGGCCGGCGTGGTGCTGATCGAGCGCTTCGCCGGCGACGACAGCGGCATTTCGATTCCCTATGCCAAGTACCGGCTCGACAACGGCTTGACCGTGGTGTTGCACCAGGACCATTCCGACCCGATGACCCATGTCGACGTGACCTACCATGTGGGCTCGAATCGGGAGCAGCCCGGACGCTCCGGTTTCGCGCATTTTTTTGAACACATGATGTTCCAGGGTTCGGAAAACGTGGCCGATGAGGAGCACTTCAAGATTGTCTCCAACGCCGGCGGTACGCTCAACGGCAGTACCAACACCGATCGCACCAACTACTTCCAGACTGTGCCGGCCAACCAGCTTGAAACCGTGCTGTGGCTGGAAGCCGACCGCATGGGTTTTTTGCTCGACGCGGTGACCCAGCAGAAGTTCGAGGTTCAGCGCGAGACGGTCAAGAACGAACGCGGCCAGCGAGTCGACAACCAGCCCTACGGACGTGCGCTGGAAACGCTGAACCAGACGCTGTACCCGGAAGGCCACCCCTATTCCTGGCCGGTGATCGGCTGGCTGGAAGACCTGAACCGCGCCGACCTCAATGACCTCAAGCGCTTTTTCCTGCGCTGGTATGGACCCAACAATGCCGCGCTGACGATCGGTGGCGACATCGATCCGATGGCAACGCTGGAGTCGGTGGTCAAGTATTTCGGGCCGATCCCGAGCGGGCCGGCAGTCAACAAGCTGCCGAAACAGCCGGCCGAGCTGGATGCGGATCGTTACGTGACGCTCGAAGACAACATCCACCTGCCGGCGCTGGCCATGATGATGCCGACCGTGTATTCCAGCCACCCGGACGAACCGGCGCTGGACGCGGCAGCCAGGATTCTGGGACAGGGCCAGGCCTCGCTGTTGTACCAGCGACTGGTCCAAAGTGGCCGCGCGGTGCAGGCCCAGGTCGTGCATTCGTGCAAGGAAATCGCCTGCGAGATCTGGTTCATCGTGATCCAGAACCCGGCTTCGGGCGAGAGCCTTGCCGAGATGGAGGCCGCCGTGCGCGCAACGCTGGATGAATTTGCCGAGCGCCCGGTCAGCGATGACGATTTGCTGAAGTTCAAGGCAGGCTTTGAGTCGAGCCGGGTTTTCGGCCTGCAATCGGTGGCCGGCAAGGTCAGCACGCTGGCGGCCTACGAAACCTTCAGTGGCAGCCCGGCCGGTATCTCCGAGGAGATTGAGCGTTATCGCAATGTCGAGATCGCCGACGTCGATCGGGTTTTCAAGCAATACATCCGGGACCAGCCGGCCGTGATCCTCAGCATCGTGCCCAACGGCCGCCCGGAACTGGCCGCAGCCGAGCAGAATTTCGATGCCGGCGAGCGCGAACTGCCCGAGACTTATGCCGATGAAGGCGAAACGCTGGCGATGCGCCGGGCCGAGGACAGTTTCGATCGAAGCATCCGGCCCACCCCGGGCGTCAACCCGCAGGTCGAGTTGCCGCCGCTGGAAGACTTGCGGCTGGAAAACGGCGTGCGCGTATTGGCCGTGAGCAATGATGAGACCCCGACCGTTACGCTGCGCGGCGTGTTTGCCATGGGCCAGCGCGACGAGCCGGCCGGCAAGGCCGGACTGGCGGCATTGACGGCCGCGATGATGGGTGAGGCCACCCGGCAGCGCAGCGCCGCTGAATTTGCAGAGGCGCTGGAGCGGATCGGCGCAAGCGTCAGCGTCAGCCCCGGCACTTATCACACCACGGTCACGCTGAATACGCTGGCCAGGAACCTGGACCAGGCCATACCGCTGATGATGGAGCGCATCCTCGAGCCGGCCTTTACCGAGGCGGATTTTCTGCGCGTCAAGCAGCAGACCATCGAAGGCCTGATGCAGAACCGCAAGACACCCGAAGCTTTGGCCAACCGCGCCCTGGGCGCGGTGCTCGAGGGCGCCGACAACCCGCTTTCCTATCCATTGGTCGGGCTCCCGGACACCGTCGCGAGCCTCACGCTCGAAGATGTCCGAAATTTTCATGCCAGCCACGTGCCCATGCATCTTGAGGGGTTGCTGGTCAGTTCCAGCCTGCCCCGGCCGCAAACCATGGCAGCGCTGGCCCCATTGGCAAAGCTGGAGCTCGAAGCCGCGAGCCGACCGGCGATCGATGCGCGCCCGGCAATCGAAGGTCGCACGCTGTACCTGGTCGATAAACCCGATGCCGCCCAATCCAGCCTCCGCATGGGCCAGCACGCACTGCCTTACGACGCGCTGGGCGACTTTTACCGCGCCGGACTGGCCAACTTTGTGCTCGGCGGTACCTTCAACAGCCGCATCAACCTGAACCTGCGCGAAGACAAGGGCTACACCTACGGCGCGCGCACGGGTTTTTCCGGTGGGCCGGAACTGGGCCGCTTCGTGTTTTCGTCAGAGGTCAACCGTGACGCGACCGCAGCCTCGATCGTCGAGGTGATGAACGAACTCGAGCGCTACGAGGCCACGGGCATGGACGCCGCGGAGTTCGACTACATGCGTTCGGCAATCGGTCAGCGCGACGCACTGGCATACGAGACGCCGAGTAGAAAACTGGCCTTGCTGGACAACATTCTTGGCTACGACCTGCCGCTGGATTATCGCAGTCGGCAAAACCGGATTCTCCAGCAGGTCGATCGCGAGACGCTGAATGAACTTGCAGCGCGCCTGATCGATCGGGACAACATGGCGATTGTCGTGGTCGGCGATGCCGCCGGCATTCGACAAGAGCTTGAAGCGCTGCAAATGCCGATTATAGAGCTCGATGAAGACGGCTTTTTGAAGCCGGTCGATCGCGCTGAGGGTGGCGGTGAGGAAAGCCGGGATTCGCGTTGATGAAACCAGGTTTGATTCCTGTCAAGAAAAGAAGGCGGCCACGTGCCGCTTTTTTTGTCAGGGACTTACAGTGATCCGATTTTGGTCTAAAAGATCGGACGATTACTAAAAATATTCTCGACTTTCTCTGGAATTTTTTCTATGATTGAGCCGGGCTAGTCGCCATCACGGCGCACCACGGCTGTTGGCGTCAGCCACTTCTCGCTTGTCTGACAAATGGCGTTGGCAAGCCAGGCAAACATAGCTCACGCGAGGTACTCGATCATGCCGGAGGCTAGATATCTTTTTCAGAAGGCTTCTTTTCCCGCGTTGGTCAAAAGCCGGGGCAAGGTGAACGATGATGCACTCAATGCATTGGCGAAATGGCTGGAAGACGCGTCCAATCGACGGTTCGAAATCGTGGCCGAAGACGAACAATTGCTGCGCGCGGATTTATCCTGGCCCAGCTCCGACTCAAAAGCGGCCCCCGATCTGGACGCCTATTGTGAAGATCATGGTATCGCCAGGGTGTTGCAGCGACGGGGCGCGAGTCACTAAGCTCCCGGGTTAAGCAGCTTCCATGACCCGCGGTCGTGCCCGACTGCCGGAGGCCATTTGGGCTTCGGCGGCCGAGCCGCTTGTTGTGAAATTCATAGCGGCAAGCGTTAAGCTCGATGGCATGGGCAGTAAAAAAACGACTCCAGGCCCGGAAGAATCAGCCCCGGCAGCATCGCTAGCGCCGGACGATCGACGAGCACTCGTTTTCTTAGATGTAAATATTTTTCCGGACTCCAGGTCCGGGCGCGCGAGCTGCTTTGATGCAGGCTAGCCGCCACATAACCCCGCCCGACGTGTTCGGATTGCCCGAAATTCGATACTGGGTGGCCTTCCGCCGGTTGCTGATCTCGGGCTTTCTGACTTCGGGCGCCTTCCTTGCAATAAGCAATTAAACTGGCAGCCGAGCCGGGGATTGCGGCCGGGCCAAATCGGCATGCGATAGGAATTAGAATTCAAACCGTGGCCCGAACCCAGGAATTTCGAAATGGAAGTTGAGCAGATTGAAATCCGGGAAAACCTTCGGCAGCATCCGCCGTTCGAGTTGCTGACCGAACAAGGGCTCGACGAGGTCGCAGCGAATGTCGAGGTGACCTACTACCGGTCCGGCTCACCGATTGTTTCGATCGACGACCGGATCGGCGACTTGCACTATATTCGCAGTGGTTCGGTCGAGATTTATCGACGCGGCGGCGAAATCCAGAACCGGCTCGGCGAGGGCGAGGTTTTCGGCCAGCTGGGCGTGATGACCGGCAAGCCGGCGCGCTACTCGGTGCGCGCGCTCGAAGACAGCCTGATCTATTTCATTCCCGGCGAGGTCTTTAAGAAACTGCTCGACGAACAAGAGGCATTCGCCGACTATCTCGAACTTGAAGATCGCGCACGCCTGCGCCAGGCCGCTTCGGTGGGCACGGCCGCCAGTGAGTTCATGACTACCCGGGTCGGCAAGTTGATCAGCCGCGAGCCGGTGATGGTTCCGGAGGCCACGAGTATCCAGGAGGCCGCCATCGAGATGGCCGAGTACGACGTTTCGTCGCTGGTGATCTATTCCGGGTCGCCTCCGGTTGCCACGCAGGCAGCAGTTGCCATGGACGACCAGCAGGTCATGACCGGAATCGTGACCAACAGCGATCTGGTCAAGCGCGTTTTGGCCCGGGGATTGGCGCACGACAGGCCGGTCAGCGAGGTGATGAGCAGTGAACTGGTGACCGTGGAGGAAGACAGTTTTTTGTTCGAAGCGCTGCTGATGATGCTGCGTAAAAACATCAAGCATCTGCCGGTGCTGCATCGAGGCCGCCCGGCCGGCGTGATCGACCTGTCCGATGTCGTCAGCCACGAAACCCAGAACAGCCTGTTCGTCGTGCGCAGTATTTTTCAACAAAACAGCGTCGACGAGCTGAAAGCCCTGTTGCCCGATGTTTCGGCCTGTTTTGTCCGCATGGTCCGCGAGGACGCCAATTCGCACATGATCGGCAGTGCGATCGCCGCGATCGGTAGAAGCTTCAAGCAGCGGCTGCTGGAACTGGGGCAGGAAGCACTGGGCCCACCGCCGGTGCCCTATTGCTTCCTGGCGCTCGGCTCCATGGCTCGCGATGAGCAGTTCATGTATACCGACCAGGACAACGCCATGGTCTTGCACGACGACTATGACCCGAAACTGCATGGGAAGTATTTCAGCCAGCTGGCAACTTTTGTTTGCGACGGTCTGGCGCAAGTGGGTTATCGCTATTGCAAGGGCGGGATCATGGCCACCAACGATCGCTGGCGGATTCCGCTGGCGGCATGGAAAAAGACGTTCGAACAATGGATCGAAAAGCCGAAGCCCGAAGCCCTGCTGCACAGTTCGATCTTTTTTGATCTCGATGGCGTACACGGGGCAACGCGCATGGCCGACGAGCTCAAGGCGCTGATTTCCAGCCAGGCCAGCCAGTCACCACGGTTTCTGGGCTGCCTGGCGCGCAACGCGCAGAACCGCACACCGCCGCTGGGCTTTTTCAAGGACTTCGTGCTCGAAAAAAGCGGTCGCTACCAGGAAACCCTGAACCTGAAACGCCGCGGCACCGGACCGCTGGTTGACGTGATCCGGGTCCACGCGCTGGCCAGCGCCTCGTTATCGCAGAATTCGTTCAGGCGACTCGAGGACGTGCTGGCCGCGGGTTTCCTGACCAGCGGCATGACCGCCGATCTGCGCGACGCGCTTGAATTCATCGCCATCATCCGGGCCCGCCACCAGGCCGCCGACATCGAGACCGGTCGCAGGCCCAACAACAATGTCGATCCCGAAAGCCTGTCGCGGCTGGAACGCCGTAGCCTCAAAGATGCTTTCAACGTGCTCAGCAATGCGCAGAAATTCCTCAAATTCCGCTATCGCCCCTGACGCCGTTTTAGCCGTGAGCGATTGACCGCCACTCGATGCCAGGTCCGGCGCGGTCGACAAACTCTTTACACAGGAACCCAGTGACGCAAAAAAAACCCGACAAGCCACAACCGAAGGCCGATCCTGGAACCAGCCAGCCGAACGGACCCGACTGGCAGGCCTATTTTAAAAATCGAGCCGAAAGCGCGAAGGACCCGCGTCTGAAGAAGTTCTATGCCTGCGGCACCTTCGCCGCGGATACGCCGGTTTCAGAGTTGCCATTCGTGGCGCTGGATCTTGAAACCACCGGTCTGGATGCTCAAAAGCACGGCATCGTCAGCATCGGCCTGGTGCCATTCAGTATTCGTCGAATTCGATGCGCCCATTCGCGGTACTGGGTCTTGCGGCCGCGCCGCGAGCTGGATCAAGGATCGGTGCCGTTTCACCACATCACGCACAGCGATTTGCTCGAGGCGCCTGACTTGAACGAAATACTCGACGAATTGCTCGCGGCCCTGGCCGGGCGCGTCGTGGTCGTGCACTATCGTGGCATCGAGCGTCCTTTTCTCAGGCGTGCCGTGCGCGACCGGCTCGGCGAGCCGCTGGAATTTCCGCTGATCGATACCATGGAACTGGAGGCCCGCGTTTATCGCCGCCGCCATTGGGCCAGACGTTTTCTGGCCGGATTGGTGGGCCGCAAACCCCAATCCATCCGCCTGGCGCAAAGTCGGAGCCGCTATAAGCTGCCTCAATACGGCGCCCATCACGCGCTGACCGACGCACTGGCGACGGCCGAGCTTCTGCAGGCGCAAATTGCCTGGCGATATGGTCCGGATACGCCGCTGGGCGAGCTCTGGTGCTAGCGGCCGGTCTTTTTAATGCTGTTCCGCCCTATTTGTCGTACAGCGTGGTGACCGAACTGGCCACCAAAACGCTGCCATCAATAAAGTTGCTGTCCATGCTGCCGGAGACGCTGACGGTATCGCCGCGTCGAATCTTTTGATAGCCGATGTTGTCGAGCGGGTTTTCCGGCAGCGACGTGACATCGACGGTAATTTTGCGCAAGCCCGAATCGATCGTGAACTGCTCGGCGCCGACATTGCTGACGCGGCCCCGGATCACCGTTTCGGGAACGAAGACCGGCATCGCCGGCTGCGCGATTGCCTCGGTGGGCCGGGCATAGAAAACGGTGCCTGTTTTCTCGACAAAAACCTGGCGCGCCACGATCCGGGCTTTTTCGAAAAAGCTGTCATCGACGAGTCCACCGACACGCACCTTGTCGCCTTCGGTGAGCTCGTAGGCGTCGGCGTCGCGGTTGTCATCGTCCATTTCAACGGTGATGACGCCGTCACCATAATCAAGGTCGAAGGCATGCCTGGAAACGGAAGCGACCGTGCCGCTGATCGAAATCCAGGTATGGTCGCCCAAAGCGTAGGGGTCGGCTTGAAATGATTCCTGGTCCTGTGCCGCAACCATGGGTGATAGCGCCAGCGCCAATAAAACGATCGCCGACTGTAGAATCAATTGAAGATACGATTTCATTGTTTCCTCCTGTCGCAAGACTTGAAAAAATCAGAAAGCTCGATCTCTACCTGTTTTACTTGATGTCCAGCGACTCGGCTTTCAATAGCCGGTCGGACGCTGAATCGCGCATTCGGAATGCCAATCACGCCTTTTTTGGCGCAATGCTCTTGATCGTTCGGTCAATTTTACGGGCCGTCTGTGTGCCCGAAACCGCGCTGGACGTGACAGTCGTTGGCGATTCCTCGACGCGTTTTTTTCGGCCTTTTCCTTTGCCAGTTCGAGCAGGGCCAGTTCGTCGTCGTCGCGATAGACTTCGGGATCGAATCGACGTTCCATGTCCTTGATGGTCTCGAGCACGGCCGATAGCCGGGTTTTGTCGACACGCGGGTTTTCCGGCGCCAGGCCTTCGGGCTCGACCAGTTGGCGCTGGTAATGCAGCGTTACCAGCACCAGCACCTGCTGGCGCGAGACAACGGCAACGAGATATTGTCGCTCCTTTATCACAAAGTTTGCGATGCCGGTGCGCGCACTGCTCCAGCGACCGCACCAGCAGCCAATAGGGTTTGTCGGCGCCCCGGTCGGGCGCCAGGTAATAGGGCCGGTCGAAATAAAGCGGCTCGATCTCGTCGAGGCCGACTCGAGGCCGACGAAACGCTCGATCTCGATGGCCTGGCTTCTTTCCGGGGACAGCGCTTCGAGTTCCTCGTCACTGACAACTACATATTCGTCTTCTGAAACCTTGAAGCCTCTGACCTGGTCGTCGCGATCGATCATCTCTCCGGTTTTGGGGTTGACCAGTCGGCGCTCCAGCGGCGCGTTATCGGCTTGATGGAGCATCCTCAAAGCGGTCGGACGCGAGCGAACCGCGGCGACCAGGTGGACCGGCAGCGTGACCAGGCCGAAGGTGAGCATGCCCGACCAGATGCCCGTGGCCATCAGCTTTTGCCGGCCCGGCTTTTATTCGCTTGCGCCAGGCTTTTCTCGAGTGCGGCCTGGAGTTCTTCCGGGGTGGTCGGCTTGCGCCTTCTCGGACGCTTCATGTCGGGTTTCTCGCCGTGCGCCTTTTGTTTGATGAGGCGCATCAGCTTTTGCTGGCAATCGTCCTGGTAATCGGAAATCTCGAAGCTTCCGGACAGTTCGTCGATCAGGCTGCGGGCGGTCTTGAGTTCCTGTTCACTGAGTTCGGACCGCTTGACCTGGATCCGTTCGGGTGCAATCAGTGGGTGAGCAAAACGCAGCGTGATCATCAGCAAAACATCGTCCAGCGACTGGAGTACACCCAGGTAGCGCCGGGGCACCTGGGTTTAAAGTTACCAAAAACATTGCTGCAATGAGGGATGAGCGGGCTTACAGCGAACCTGGCCGTCGGCCCGAGAAATTTCGTACACTGGTCGGGCGCGGGCAAGGCAAGCCCGAGCGCCCGACCAGGAACCATGATCGTTCCGAACTTTCGGTACGGACAGTCTCGGTTCTTCCCTTGGCGGCGGGTTCCATCGCCCATCGTTCAGTATTTTTCAAGGAGCGCCACATGGCCAGGAAGCGTAAATTCGTCGTCATCGGGCTGGACGTGTTCGGCGAGACGATTGCCATGGAACTGTCGCAGCTGGGCAATCACGTGTTGGGCATCGGCACCGGCGCTGATGAGAACAGGCTCGACGACCTGGCCGACACGCTGGCCGAGGCGGTGATCGCCGATCCGCGAGACGAGGAAGCGCTGCGTGAGGCCGGCGTCGAAAACTACGACGTGGCGGTCGTCGCGATCGAAAATTTCGAGGCCAAAATTCTTTGCACGATGAACCTCAAACTGCTCGGCGTGGATACGATCTGGGCCAAGGCCGACAATCGAATTCAGCACCGGATACTTTCACGGATCGGTGCCGACCGGGTGATCCACCCGGAACAGGAAATCGGTGAACACGTTGCGCAAATGCTTCACAACCCGTTGATTCGCGATTACGTGAGCCTGGGCAACGGCTACTACGTGGTCGATTTCAAAGTGCCCGAAAAACTCGGCGGTCAGGCAATCGAAGATCTGGAACTCGAACAGCGCTTCGATCTGCGCTGCCTGGGCCTCATGCGCGGCACTCGGTTTATCCAGCAAAATGGCGGACCGGCCGAGTTGCATGAGGACGACATGTTGCTGTTGCTGGGCCGGCGCAATGATTTGCGGAAATTCGGCGATAGCATCTAGTGCGTAATCTGTCCCATGACAGGACCGTTGCGGCTTCGAGCCTGAATTCGGTCTGCCAGCCAGCAGCGGCCAACCCGCTTGCAGGCCTTTCCGAGATTCCGGTCCGCACTGGAAAACGACGCCAATGCGTGCGTTGATCCCGCTCCGCCAGATCACGCTCAACCTGCCGCCGACTGCGGTATTGGCGCTGCTCTATGCGCTGCTGATCCTGGCTGGTGCGGCATTGCTGACGACATCCTGGGCGACCAATGCAACTCTTGGATGGGCCGATGCGATTTTTACCGCCACCTCGGCGGTGACCGTGACCGGGCTGGTGGTGGTCGAGACCGGCAATCATTTCACGCTGGCCGGACAGGCCGTGATCATGGGCCTGATCCAGCTCGGGGGCCTCGGAATCATGACCTTTGCGGTCCTGGCGCTTTCGATGCTGGGCCAGCCGATTGGCCTGACCGAGCAGAATTTTCTGCGCAACGAACTGGGCCAGACTTCGTTTGCCAACCTGATCCCGCTGGTGCGCATCATCCTGGCCGTGATGCTGGCCTGCGAACTGGTCGGCACTGCCGCACTGGCGTTCGTGTTCGTACCCGAGTTCGGCTGGGCCGCGGGCCTCTGGCAGGCCCTGTTTCATAGCGTCTCGGCCTTCAACAACGCCGGCTTCGGCCTTTTTCCGGACAGCCTGTCGCGCTGGGCGGCCCATCCGGTCGTCAACCTCGCCGTGCCGTTGCTGTTCATCATCGGCGGCCTGGGCTTCAGCGTGCTCTACGACCTGTACCGGGACTGGCACTGGACCCGACTGTCGCTGCATAGCCGGTTGTTGCTGACCGGCACGGCCGCACTGCTGCTGTTTTCGGTGCCGGCATTTGCGCTGCTCGAGTGGAGCAACCCACAGACCCTGGGCCAATTCGCAAGCGCCACGGACCGCCTGATGATCAGCTGGTTCCAGGCCGTTACCACGAGAACCGCGGGCTTCAACACGATCGATATCGGTGCCACCGGGGAAAGCACTTCGGTGCTGTTGATTGCGCTGATGTTCATCGGCGGCGGCAGTACTTCGACTGCCGGCGGCATCAAGGTGACGACCTTCGTCGTGCTGCTGTTGGCCGTGATCGCCTATTTCCGCCAGCACGGCGACCTGGTCGTGTTCGGCCGCAGCCTGGGCCCCGCCGAAGTGATGAAGGTGCTGGCGCTGGCGGTGATCAGCATGGTGTTGCTGGTTCTCAGTATTTTTTTGATTACGCTCAGCAATGACGGCGATTTCCTGGACCTGGTGTTCGAGGTGGTCTCGGCGTTTGGCACGGTCGGGCTTTCCAGGGGCGCGACCGCTGAAGTCGACGGCCTGGGCAAGGGCGTGCTGATCGCGCTGATGTTCATCGGCCGTATCGGCCCGCTTGCGCTTGGGTTTTTCCTGGCCACGCGCGTGCAGCCACGGCTTCGCTATCCTGCAGGTCAGGTTTATCTTGGCTGAAGCGGGATTTTGATTGCGCATGGCGCCCGGGGCCTGGCCCGCAGCATTTCCACAGTCGATCAGCGTCAGGTCCGACCGCTTGCCAGGCGCTCTTCCCGCAGCCGATCAGGCTCAAGCCCGACCGGCTCCCGCTGTTACTGCCGAATGGTTTTCATGTCGATGACGAAGCGGTAGCGCACGTCGCTTTTCTGCATTCGTTCGTAGGCCTCGTTGATGTCGCGGATATCGAGCATTTCGATATCGCAGGCGATGTCGTGCTCGGCACAGAAATCCAGCATTTCCTGGGTTTCGGGCAGCCCGCCGATCAGCGAGCCGGCCAGCTGGCGGCGGCGAAAGACGATGGCGGCGGCATCCAGCGGCGGCTCGACCGCTTCGAGCAGGCCGACCAGGATGTGGGTGCCGCTGTGCTTGAGTGCATTGATGTAGGGGTTGAGGTCGTGCCGGACCGGAACCGTATCGAGAATATAGTCGAACGTGTCGGCAACGGCACTCATCTGGTCGCTATCGGTGGAGATCACGACTTTGTGTGCGCCTTGCTTCTGCGCCTCTTCGCGCTTGGATTCCGAGCGCGTGAACAACGTGACTTCGGCGCCCATGGCGCGCGCGAACTTGACCCCCATGTGGCCCAGGCCACCCATGCCGACCACCGCGACCGTGTCGCCGGGCTTGACGCCGAAGTATTTGAGCGGCGAGTAGGTGGTGATTCCGGCGCACAGCAGCGGCGCGGCCGCGGCCGGGTCCAGCGCTTCGGGAATGCGCAGGACAAAACGCTCGCTGACCAGGATGGCTTCGGAATAGCCGCCGCAGGTCACCGAGCCGTCGATGCGGTCCTGGCCATTGTAGGTGGCGGTAAAGCCCTGCTCGCAATACTGCTCCAGACCCTGGCTGCAGGCCGGGCACTCGCGGCACGAATCGACCAGGCAGCCGACCCCGACCCGGTCGCCGGGCTTGAAACGGCTGACCTGTTCGCCGACGTCGGTGACCCGGCCGACGATTTCGTGACCGGGCACGACCGGGTAATGGGTCTTGCCCCAATCGTTTTTAACGAAATGGATGTCGGTGTGGCAGATGCCGCAAAAGTCGATCTCGATCGCCACATCGTCGGGGCGAAGCGCGCGTCGATCGATGACCAGTGGTCCGACTCCAGAGAATTCCGTTTCGGCGGCATAGGCTTTGGTCTGCGTCATTGCGATGGTTCCCCGTGTGCAAAACACCATTATGCCGCTGATTTTATGTTTATATAGCTCGAATGAAAAACCCCGTCATCCTGATCATCAAGACCGGCTCGGCGGTGCCCGCGGCGCGCGAGGACGGCCATGATTTCGACCTCTGGTTTCCCCGCGGGCTCGGTCGCCAGCGTTTTGACTACCAGACGATTAGCGTCTCCGAAGGCCAGGCGTTGCCCGCACTCGATACGGGCCGGGCAAACGGCTTCGATGCGGTACTGGTCACCGGCTCGCCGGCCATGGTGACCCAGAGACTGGACTGGTCCGAACGCAGTGCCCAATGGCTTGCCCGGGTCCATGATCAGGGCTTGCCGATCATCGGCGTTTGCTACGGCCACCAGTTGCTGGCCCACGCGCTGGGCGGTCGGGTAGGACCGAACCCGCGCGGCCGCCACATGGGCCGGGTGATGGTCGATGTGGTCGACGCCGAGGACCGCCTGATGCGCCCTTTTGCGCCGCGCGTGCCGTTCAACGTTTCACATTCGGAGATCGTCATCGAGCCGCCCGATGAGGCCCGAACGATCGCCTGCGCCGATCACGACCCGCACCACGGCCTGCATTTCGGCGGCATGACCTGGGGCGTGCAATTTCATCCCGAGTTCGACGCCGATATCATGAAGACCTATATCGAAGCGCGCGCCGATGCGCTGCACGCCGAAGGCCACGACCCCGGTGCACTGGCCGGACAGGTCGAGCCGGATACCCCGGGACACGACTTCCTGCAGCATTTCGGCGACCTGGTCATCGAGCATTTTCAGGCCACGACATGAATCAATCGGGGTTTGCAATTCTGGGCATGATCCTGCTCGCCCAGGGCGCGTTTGCCGAGGTGGTCGGCATCGACGGGCTGGGTCCGGACGACATTGCCGGGCTGCGCGTCAGCCATGATTTCTGGGGCCTCGACCGGGGCCGGAATCGAGCCGTGTTCCGGCTTTCCGGCGACCAGCGCGAGCGGCTGGAACAGCTCGGCTATTCGATCGAAACCGACCTCGAGCGCCAGGCCGAACTGGATCGCTGGCGCTCGCTGGATCATCGTGCCCAACTGCTGGGCGATGCCGAATCGGTGCCCGGATTTGCCTGTTACCGCAGCGTCGCCAAAACCCACGCCGACCTCGACGCGCTGGCCGCGGCTTTTCCAACGCGCAGCCAGTGGCGCCGGATCGGCGACAGCTGGCAGGCCGGCGGGTCGATTTTTGCCCTGGTGCTCGCAAACCAGGCCTCACCGCAGCCGAAGGCACCGGTGGTGATCATGGCGGCCCAGCACGCGCGTGAACTGGCGACCGCCGAGATTGCCACTCGCCTGGCCGAGTTGCTGCTGCAAAATCCGGACCGTGACCCCGATATCGACTGGCTGCTCGACCACCGCGAAATCCACATCATCGCCCAGCAAAACCCCGACGGCCGAAGGCAGGTCGAGCAGGGCCAGTCGTTGTGGCGAAAAAACCATAACGAAAGCGCCTGTACCAGCGGCGACCTGTCATCGAGCTGGCCGGGCATCGACCTGAACCGCAACAGCAGTTTTCTCTGGGGCGACGATGCCGCCTCGTCGGGCAGCTCCTGCAGCCAGATTTACCGCGGCCCGGTGACCGCATCCGAACCCGAAACGCAGGCGGTGCAAAACTACCTGGCCGGGATATTTGCAGTTCAGCGGCCCGGCGCCGGGCTGGACGACCCGGCGCCGATCGACGCCGAAGGCCTGTTCATCTCGCTGCATTCCTTTGGCGAACTGGTGCTGCTGCCCTGGGAGGGCCGTGCAACCGGCAATGAAAACAACGCGCCCAACCATGATGCCTTGACGATCCTCGGTCGTCGCTTCGGTTTTTTGACCGGTTACGAGGTCAGCCGCTGGCAATCGCTGGGACCGGCCAGCGGGACCATGGTCGACTACGCCTACGGCGAGTTCGGCGTGGCCGCCTATACCTTTGAAGTGGGTACCCGCTTTACCGAGTCCTGCGCAAGCTTCGAGAGCACCGTCTGGCCGGCCAGTCGCCGCGCCCTGTTGCTGGCGATCAAGGCTGGCCGGCGGCCCTACCAGCGCCCGGCCGGTCCTGAAATCACGGCGCTGCAGGCGGTTTTTGAAAATGGCGTGCCAAGGCTCGCCGGCAGTGCCGACGACACGCGCTATTTCCGCGGCAATGTCAGCGAACCGCCGGCGGCCGACCCGGTCTCGAACATCGTCGAGTTCCGGGTATCGTTGGGCCTTCCAGAACACCTGGCCGACCAGAGCTTCGTCTTTCCGGTCGCCGAACCGGCCGAGGCTGTGAGCTTCGATGTGTCGCTGCCGCCAGGCGCTGCACTGCCGGCCAACGGCCGCCTTTTCGTGACCGCCGTCGATGCCCAGGGTCAGGTCGGCCTGGCGCGCGTGGTGACGGTCGGGAATGCGATTTTCAACGACGGGTTCGAGTGACGGATGCAAATGATGACTGCAAGTCCCCGAAGGTTGCTGATTGTCTCTATGGTCGCGCTGCTGGTACCGGCGGCCGCCTGGGCCTGTTTTACATCCGAGCGCGCGGCGGTGCTCGGAAAAACCCACCCCGATCTCGAATTCGAGTCGCTGGCCCACCACATGCACGGCGAGCAGCCGATCGAATATGCCTACAAGGGGCCGGCCGGGTGCATCGACGGCCTTTCCGATATTTTCGAATGCTCGGGAATCGAGTTGGCCGGCTGGCTCGAACTGCCGGAAATCGGCGGCGGCCAGGGTTCGGATTCCTGGGGCTGGAAGGATGAGGAAAACGGCCGCTACTACGCGCTGATGGGGCGATCCAACGGCGTGGCCTTCGTCGACACCACCGACCCGGCCAACCCGGTGTACCTGGGCAATCTGCCGCGCCCGCCCGGCGTGCAAAACAACGTCTGGGCCGACATCAAGACCTTTCGCAACCACGCCTTTATCGTCGCCGACAACGCGCCGGGGCACGGCATCCAGGTATTCGATCTGACCCGCCTGCGCGCGGTTGCCGCGCCGCCGGTCACGTTCTCGATGGATGCCCACTACACCGGCCTGAGCACGGCCCACAACATCTTCATCAACGAAGACACCGGCTTTGGCTACGCCATGGGCGGCGAGACCTGCGCCGGCGGGCTGCACATGGTCGACCTCAACAAGCCCCTGGCGCCGCAATCGGCCGGCTGCTTCAGCGCCGATGGCTATACGCACGACGTCCAGTGCGTCGTCTATAAGGGCCCCGATTCGCGCTACCGGGGCCGTGAAATCTGCTTTGCCAGCAACGAGGATACGCTCACGATCGTCGATGTTAGCGACAAATCGGCGCCGGAACTGATCCATCGCCATACTTATAACCAGACCGGCTACACCCACCAGGGCTGGCTGAGCGAGGACCAGCGCTTTTTCATCACCGACGACGAGCTGGATGAACAACTCCTGGGCTTCGCCGGCACCCGGACGCTGGTGTTCGATCTGCAAACCCTCGACCAGTCCAAAGCGCCGGCCGAATACATCGCCGACGGCCTGGCGATCGATCACAACCAGTACCTGGTCGGGCCTTATACCTTTCAATCCAACTACCGCCGCGGGCTGCGCGTGCTGCGCATCGATGATGGTCTCAGCGCCGGAATGACCGAGGTCGCCTGGTTCGATACCTATCCCGATGGCGACGGCCTGGGCTTCAGCGGCGCATGGAATGTCTATCCCTTTTTCGACAACGGCACCGTTCTGGTCTCGGACATCAACCGCGGGCTGTTCGTGTTGCAGGTCACCGAGCCGGAAGTTCGCGGCGCCCTGGTCGGCAAGCTGTTCGCCGATGGTTTCGAGTGAGCCGGCGGTGAGCGCCCAGTCGCAAAAACCGCGCCTGCGCTTTCTCGGCGCGACCGACAGCGTCACCGGTTCGAAGTTTCTGCTGGAAGCCCAGGGTCGCAAGATTCTGGTCGACTGCGGCCTGTACCAGGGCTACAAGCAGCTGCGCGAGCGCAACTGGCGCGCGTTTCCGATTGCACCGGTCGAGATCGATTGCGTGGTGCTCACGCATGCCCACCTGGACCATTCCGGTTACCTGCCGCTGCTGGCGCGCAACGGCTTTGCCGGGCCAGTGTATGCCAGCGCGGCGACCCACGATCTGTGCCGATACCTGCTGCCCGACTCGGGCTTCATCCACGAAAAGGACGCCGAATTCGCCAATCGCCACGGGTTTTCGAAACACAAGCCTGCCCGGCCGTTGTATACGCGCGCCGACGCCGTGCGCTGCCTGGCCTTGTTCCGCAATGTCGAATTTCATGACGAGCATGCGCTGGGCGACGGCATTTCGATGCGCCTGGCCCGGGCCGGCCATATCCTCGGCGCGGCCAGCATCCGGTTTCGCCTCGGCGATACGAGCATCCTGTTCAGTGGCGACCTGGGTCATTCGGCCAGCCCCATCATGGCGCCGCCCGAGCCGGCAGCCGAAGCCGAAACCGTGGTGGTCGAATCCACCTACGGCGATCGCCGCCGCGACCGAAGCGACCCGCAAGACGCGCTGGCCGCCATCATTACCGACACGGCGGCTCGTGGCGGCACGGTGATCGTGCCGGCGTTTTCCGTGGGTCGAAGCCAGGCGCTGTTGTTTCACCTGCACCAACTGATCGATACGGGCCGGATCCCGAGGCTGCCGGTGTTCCTGGACAGCCCGCTCGCGATCGGCGCCACCGACGTGTTTCGCGATCATCCCGATGACCATCGGCTAACCGAAGCCCAGGCCGAAGCCGCCTGCTCGCTGCCGCGCCTGGTCGCCGACGCCGAGCAATCGAAGGCCCTGGATCTTGACCCGGTGCCGAAAATCATCATTGCAGGCTCGGGCATGGCTACCGGCGGCCGGGTTCTGCACCATTTGAAGGTCTACGCGCCGCGGCCGGAGAACGCCATCGTGTTTACCGGTTACCAGGCCGGCGGGACCCGTGGCGCCAAGCTGGTCGCCGGCGCCGAGCAGGTCAAGATTCACGGCCGTTACTGGCCGGTACGCGCCCGGGTCCACAATCTTGAAATGATGTCGGCGCATGCCGACGGCGGCGAGATCCTCGACTGGCTTGCCACGATGCCCGGCCGGCCGGCGCAGGTATTCGTGGTGCATGGCGAGGCCCAGGCTTCGGACACGCTGCGCCAGCGGATCGAGGAAGCGCTGGGCTGGTCGGCCTGCGTACCCGAGTTGGGGCAGGTCTACGAGCTGGGCGAATGAACGACGGCCTGCAGCCGGTCGGTTTCGGGATCGGTGCTGGAAGCGCACGACGTGCTCGGCCTGTTGCACAACGGTGCCGGCGAATGATTTGTGGCCGCGGTCCATGGAACTGCGTTAATGTGCAGGCCGTCTGAATCCAATCGACAACTGGACCCTGATGTCAAAAGACCGGATCTATAAAAATCACGCCGATCCAGCCGCGCCGTTCGAGTTTTCCGAATCGGTGGTCAAGGTGTTTCCCGACATGATCGAACGATCGGTGCCGGGCTACCGCCTGCTGCTGGAGCTGACGCCGCTGATCGCCGCGCGTGCGGTCCAGCCGCACAGTCGGGTCTACGACCTGGGCTGTTCGCTGGGCGCCTCGACGCTGGCCGCCCGCCGGGCCATCCAGCAGCCGGGCGTGCGCATGATCGCGGCCGACAACTCGCCGGGCATGGTCGCGCGCTGTCGCGAGCTGATTGCGGCCGACAATTCACGCGTGCCGGTCGAGGTCGTCGAGACCGACATCCAGCAGCTGCCGATAGAAAACGCCTCGCTGGTGATGCTGTTTTTCACGCTGCAGTTCATTGCCGTTGCCGAACGCGATGAACTGATTCGTACTATTTATGCCGGGCTGAATAAAGGCGGCGTGCTGTTGCTGGCCGAAAAGCTCGCCTTCGAGCCGGCTGAAAACCAGGACTGGCTGGACGCACATCACCTCGACTTCAAGCGGTCCCAGGGCTATTCGGACCTCGAGATCGCGCGCAAGCGCCAGGCGCTGGAGAACGTGCTGGTCTCCGAAACCCACGCCCGGCACCACGATCGGCTCCAGCGCGCCGGATTTGCCAGCGTGATCGACTGGTTCCAGTGCCTTAATTTCGCCTGCATGGCGGCGGTCAAGTAACATGCGCCGGCCCAGACCCATGCGGCCGGCCGTTTTTGGGGCCGTTGGTGGATAAGGAACTCAACGAGCCGGCCGGGTATTATTCCGGCGCGGCGGCCCGGGACCTGCAGCGGCAAGTCGACCAGGCGCTGGCGCCGGGGCGCCACGGCAATCTGGCGGCCTGGCGCGCGGCGCTCAACGCGCTGCCGCCGGTCGAGCAGGGCTGGCGGATCGAAAACGGCGTGCTGGTCGCCGGTGCAATCGCCGCAGATCGGGGCCGGCTGGCCGAAACGCTTGAAAGCCTGATTCCATGGCGCAAGGGCCCGCTTCGCCTCGGCGGTGTGTCGATCGATACCGAGTGGCGATCGGACTGGAAATGGAACCGAATCGCGCCGCATATTGATCTTGCCGGCCAGCGCGTGCTCGACATCGGTTCCGGCAACGGTTATTTCGGCTGGCGCATGCTCGATGCCGGCGCCAGACAGGTCGTCGGATGCGATCCGACGCTGGTTTTTTACATGCAATACCGGGCGATCCGGCATTTCAGCGGGCCGGTCGCCAAGCTGTTGCTGCCGCTGAAGTTCGAAGCGCTGCCGGCCAACGCCGATTTCGACAGCGTGTTTTCAATGGGCGTGCTCTATCATCGAAAAAACCCGATGGAACACTTGACCGGCATTCGTCGGCAACTCAGGCCGGGGGCACGGCTGGTGCTGGAAACGCTGATCATCGCCGGGCGCGAAGACGCCGAAATCGACCCGCATGACCGCTATGCCAACATGCGCAACGTCCATCATCTGCCCACGCTGGCCCGGCTCACGCGGTGGTTGTCGGAAGCAGGATTCGACGATATCGAAGCCGTCGACCAGACCGCCACGACGATCGACGAACAAAGAAGCACCTGCTGGATGCCGTTTCATTCGCTGGCCAACGCGCTGGATATCGATGGCGCCAACACCATCGAAGGCCATCCGCGCCCGCTTCGGGCAGTGCTCATCGCAAAGTGAACACACGATTCAGCCCCGGTTGCAAGTCAAACCCCGGGGGCCGGGGCCAGATGAATCAGGGCCAGCCGAATGGCTCGTCCTGGCAGCCTGTGGGGCTTGGCCGATCTTCGCGGAGGGAAAGCCGCTTGGAGTCAGATTTTTCGCTCTTTTGAGGTGAATGGCGGAGTTATTTAGCGAGGACATACAAGCGCGGAGAATCTGGCCCAAGCCGGCTTTTACGCAGTAGCGTCAACTCCTACAGGCTGCCAGGTCTGGCCTGGGTCTGCGCGAAAGAGGCTTCCGGTGGTCCGTGGCATCGATCAACCGCGCGAATGATCGGGCTCTGGAACGGAAATCAAGCGCCCCTGGCGCCATCGGGCCGCCTGCATGCGAAGCTTGGCGCTGCTTTCCAGGCCCAGCTTATACCGGATATTGGATTGATGGGCCTCGACGGTTTTAATGCTGATGCCCAGCTCACCGGCCATTTCGGTGGGATGCAGGCCATCGCCGATCCGTTTGAAAACGGCGAGTTCGCGCGGCGTCAAGGGCAGTTCCTGCGGGCGCCAGGTGTTGTCGAGCGGGCAGGCCGCACAGATTGGCGACGCCAATTTGCGCGGCACCGGGCATTGGTGAATGATCTTGAATTGGTCCACCAGCGATTGTTCCGACCAGCGTGCTCCGTATAGCGAGCAGACGCTGGATTTGATCAATTCGAGATTGGTGCCCGCATGGTCCCGCTCCGAGGTCAGAATGACCCTGGGCAGCAACACGCCGAGTTTCCGGACCTCTTCGACTCGGGGCGTCGCGGCCTCGTCGATGATCAGGATATCGAGTTCTCCGGCGCGAATCGACGCGGCCGCGGCTTCGATGTCCTGATGAATCAGCTCGCCGTCGTAACCGCAGTCCTGGCGGAGAAATTGCATCAGGCCCAAACAGAACACGGAACTGTCGGTGACGATCGAGATGACGGTTGGTTCGGGTTTCATGGTTCTGGACTTGAATGGATTACCGCGAATCGGCCACGGATTGGCGATCAAAACCGGCGCGACGCATGCTCGAAAAAACTCCGCTGAACAAGCTTTCGATTTGCGTCATGTTCCTTGAAAGACCACTCGCATCGCCGTCAATGAGTCCCCCGCACCGACGCGATTGCCCGATGCTGCAAACGGAACTTCGAAGACGAGTACCAAAAGGCTGTATTCAAGTCGCTGCTCGAGCCTGCCTGGCGTGGCGGCAAACAGGTCCGGACCATGGGTTGAATGGGCAATTCTAGACAACGGCCGATATAAAAAAAATAGGGGTTCCACCTAAGGATCCTGAGCCGCCCCGCAAAATGGCGCTTGAATCGAGCGGAGCTTGTTCATGCTGTTGACGTTGCTGTGTATCTGTCTGGTGTCGGCGAGATTGGGCAATTCAACTCTAGGCAGCGGTTCGGCCGGGTTTCCTCGCCGGAATTTCGCCCGGGGTGAATCTTCGAAACCATCCGTTTCCTGGTAAATAATTGACCAATAAGACGTTGAGCCGCAAAAATGGTTCCGATTCGAATCGAAAAAGGCAGTCGAAACAGGGCCCGCCATTTCGGAGTCCGATATTGCGCGACTGCCGTGATGAAGGCTCGGGGGTCCCGTTTGGGTGGACCGGAAAGCACTGATCGGTTGATGCGGGTCGCCGGGAAAGGATGCTGTCATTGCGGCGCGCCACGGCCTTGCAGCCGGGCGCTTTCCCGAATTGCCGAGCGTTACCGGAACAGCGGCGGAATACGCTAAGCCCAACACTGTTGAGTCAGGCAGATTTTGTAGGCGCCTGCTTGCAGGCGCCTACAAAATGCCAATTCTTGACTCAACAGCATTGGGGCTAAGCCGGCGGTTCGTGGCTGCTGATGTGGTTCTGGATCAGCTCGCCGATGATGCCGGGCTGTTGCATGTGCACGTGGTGGCCGCCGGCTACCTGGTGAACCTGTAGGCCGGCGACGGCAGCGGCGCGACGCTCCATCAGGCCTTCGGGCACGACGCGCGAGCGTGGCTCGGCAAGTACGCACAGCGTGGGCGCTTCGATGTGGGCGAGTAAATCGAGCACCTGCGGTTCGGTATAGCGTTGCGTCGAGGGCCAGGTCAGGCGCTGATCGTGTCGCCAGTGCCAGCCGCCGTCGGCCTGGACCAGCCCGCGCTCGGCCAGCAGTTCAGCCGCCTCGCGCGGCAGGTCCGATCCGCGCACGCGCGCATCGATTGCTGCGCTGCGCTCGGCGTGCATGCGCCGGGGCCGCTCCCGGCTGGCGTCGATCGCCTTGCGCCAGCCTCGCGCGGTCTGGTCCGGCGGTGCCGAAAGCGGGCCCAGGCCCTCGATGACGCTCAGCGACTGGATACGCTCCGGGCAGGCCGCGGCGAGTACGCTTGCCACAGCGCCACCGAGCGAATGGCCCAGCAGGTGGAATCGATCCCAGCCCAGCGCGTCGGCCGTGGCCAGGACGTCGAAAACGTAATCATCAAAATGGTAGCGAACCGATGCCGGCCGCGGTGGCGACTGGCCGTGGCCGGGAAAGTCCAGGCAGACCAGTTCCAGGCCGTCGAGCAAGCCATGCATCGGTGCGAAGCTCAGCGCATTGTCGAGCCAGCCGTGCAAGGCCAGCACGCGCGGGCCGCTGCGGTTATTGCCGCCGCTGCGCAGCAGTGCCAGTGGCGTTGGCTCGCTGGCGGGGAAGATGCGGTCGTCGTTCAGATTTTCCATTCGGGTGCCTGTGTGAACCGCGACCGGCCGACAGCCGGGCGCGGAAATTGGAAGTGACAGGCCCGACATACTATACTGGAGCGCGCAATGTGTTTCGGGCTGACGCCGGTTGATTGGGCCGCCGCCAGCCAAAGACGCCATCCACAGAGATGGCTTGGAGTGAGCCGATGAATGAAAAGAAGCGTCACGATATTTTCAATCCCGGGGTCAACGAAGACCAGATCCGGCGTGCCGAAGAACTGCTCGACGGCTGGTCGGTGCCCTCGTTTGTCGAAAAGAGAGATCTCAGCGAGGACTATCAGGCCGGCGTTTTGCGCTCGCTGGATCGAGACGCGACGAACGGATTCGAGGTCATGCTTTCACGTCATCCGGTGCCTGAACATCAGCACCACGTGGCTCTCGGCACGGTCGAGATGCCGGCCATGCAATTATGTGAAATCACGATCCGGCGAGCCGGCCAGTTGCACGTGATGGTCGGGCGTCTCGAGCCCGGTTATCCGGGCCGTCGCGATGAGGACCATCGCGACGGCAAGCGGCTGATGGTCTCGTTTTTTTATCCGGAGTGATTGTTTGAAAACGGATGGCTGGAAGGCTTGCCGCTGCAGTCGATCAGGCAATTGCCGCCGTCATTGACAACCGCGATCCTGACCAGTCAGCTTTCCGGTTGCAGCGCCGCGTAGCCGGCGACCAGCCATTTTGATCCGGCCTGGTCGAAGTTGATCTGGATGCGGGCGTTTTCGCCCTGCCCCTCGACCGACAAAACCGTGCCGGTGCCGAACTTGGCGTGCCGTACGCGGCTGCCCAGCCCCGGCAGGCCGGATGTGGAATCGCGCGGCGCACGCGCCTGGCTGACGTTCAGCCGCGGGCGCACGTCCTCGACCAGCGAGGGCGGCAGTTCGCCGACAAAGCGCGACGGTCGGCCAAACATCGTCTGGCCGTGCAGGCGGCGCGATTCGGCGAAGCTCAGGTACAGGACCTCCATCGCCCGGGTCATGCCGACATAGGCCAGCCGGCGCTCCTCGGCCAGGCGCCCGGGTTCCTCGACCGATTTGCGATGCGGAAACAGGCCCTCTTCCATGCCGGCCATGAACACCAGCGGAAATTCCAGGCCCTTGGCCGAATGCAGCGTCATCAATTGCACGCAGTCCTGCCATTTTTCGCCTTGGTGCTCGCCGGCCTCGAGTGCCGCCTGGGTCAGAAACGATGCGGTCGGGCTCAGCCCCGCCTGTTCGTCCTCGATCGACTGGTCGAAGCTTTCGGCGGCGCGAATCAGCTCGTCGAGGTTTTCCTGGCGCGCTTCGGCCCGGTCGGCCGGCTCGCGCGCCAGGTAATGCTGGATCAGGTCGGACTGCTTGACGATGCGCCCGATGATGCCGCCGAGATCGGTTTCCTGCGCGGCACTGCGCAGCTGCTCGATCAATTCCACGAACACGCCCAGCGCATTGCGCGCGCGGCCCGAAAAGCCGCCGGACTTGAGCTGGCGAACGGTGGCCTCCCATAGCGAGATGTTCTGTTCGCGGGCCGCCTCGCGCAGCCCGGCGACGGTGCGCTCGCCGATGCCGCGCGCCGGGACGTTGACGACGCGCTCGAAAGCCGCATCGTCGAGCGGGTTGTGCACCAGCCGCAGGTAGCCCAGCGCATCGCGCACTTCGGCGCGTTCGAAAAAGCGCAGCCCGCCGTACACGCGGTAGGGGATGTCGGCCCGCAGCAGGGCCTGCTCGAACAGCCGCGACTGGGCATTGGAGCGATACAGCACGCCGACCTGGGAAGGCTTGCGGCCGGTCTCGATCCAGTCCTGGATGCGCCCGATGATGAACTCGGCTTCCTCGTCTTCGTTGTAGGCGGCAAAAATCCGGACCGGATCGCCCTGCTCACCGTCGGTCCACAGGGTCTTGCCCATGCGGTCTTCGTTGTGGTCGATGACCCGGTTGGCGGCCTCCAAAATGGTTTTGGTCGAGCGATAATTCTGTTCCAGCCGGACCAGCTCGGGCTTGAAATCGCGCACGAAATGCTGCACGTTCTCGACCTTTGCACCTCGCCAGCCGTAAATCGACTGGTCATCGTCGCCGACCACGAACACGCGCGTGCGCGGGCCGCCGGAGAACAGCCGTACCAGCGCGTATTGCAGGGCGTTGGTGTCCTGGAATTCGTCGATCATGACGTGGCTGAAGCGGTCCTGGTAATGCGCTCGCCGATTGGGGTTGTCGCGCAGCAATTCGACGCTGCGCAGCATCAGCTCGGCAAAATCGACCAGCCCGGAGCGTTCGCAGGCGTTCTGGTAGGTGCGGTAGACCTCGATCATCTGCATCGTCAGCGGGTTGCCGCCGTGCTCGATATGGTCGGGCCGGGCGCCGTCGTCCTTGCGCGAATTGATGAAGCCCTGTACCACGCGCGGTGGAAACTCGCCCTCGTCGAGCTGCATTTCGCGAATCGTGCGCCGGATCAGCCGGTACTGATCTTCGGAATCAAGAATCTGGAAGGTCGGATTGAGATTGGCCTCGGCCGCGTGCAGCCGCAAGATGCGGTGACAAATGCCGTGAAAAGTGCCGATCCACAGCCCCGAGCTCGGGATGTTCAGCAGTTGCTCGACCCGGCCGCGCATTTCGCTGGCGGCCTTGTTGGTAAAGGTCACGGCCAGGATCGACATCGGCGAGACGTGCTCGACCTGGATCAGCCATGCGACGCGATGGACCAGCACGCGCGTCTTGCCCGACCCGGCGCCGGCCAGCACCAGGCAGTGCGCATCGCCGATCGTGACCGCCTGGCGCTGGGCATCGTTGAGTTCGTCTAGAAGGTGGGAAACATCCATCATTCAGCACGCATTGGCCTGGGAGGAGAAAGCTATGGGAAAACGGCTTGGCGCAGGTTAACGCAGATCATGACAAAAAACGTCGAAAATTCGATCCGCCGGCAGTGATGAGCCGTCGGTCGGTCTGGTTCACGCTCGTCAATGTGCCGGCGCCGACAAATTCCTGTCCCCGGGGCTTACACAATCCTGACTCGAGTCGTGTCCCAGTATCTGGCTCTACTGGTTGAATTGGCGCTTTTGTAGGGCGGCATAAGCGCAGCGCATCCAGCATGTTTTGGCTTGAACAAACTTGAAGCTGGTGGATGCGCTGCGCTTATCCGCGCTACTGAGACACGGCGCTTGTCAGGTACACAATATGGTTTCGCCGCCCGCCGACATCAAGCCGATCAGCTGCGATCACGGGACAGCGCATGGTGGCCGATGTCGCCTCTGTAGTAGGCATCCCTGAAGCCGATTTGCGGCAGCCAGCGGTAGGCCTCGCCGCGCGCGGCGCTCAGCGTTTCGCCGATGGCGGTCACGCACAATACGCGCCCGCCGTTGGTCAGCACCCGGCCGTCGTCGCGTCGGGTGCCGGCGTGAAATACCTTGACCGGGTCCGGCACCTGGAGGTCCAGGCCCATGATCGGGTCGCCTTTCCGGTAATCGCAGGGGTAGCCGCCGGCGGCCATGACCACGCCGATCGCCGGGCGCTGGTCCCATTGAAGATCAACCTCGGCGAGCTTGCCGTCCAGCGTCTGGACGAGCGCTGCGGCCAGGTCCGATTCGAGCCGCATCAGGATCGGCTGGGTCTCCGGGTCGCCGAGGCGAACATTGTATTCCAGTACCCTGGCGCCGGTTTGGGTCAGCATGAGCCCGGCGTATAAGAAGCCGGTAAAGGGATGGCCATCGGCAACCATTCCTTCGGCTGTAGGGCGGATGATTTCGTCGACGATCTTCTGGTGCAGTTCCGCGCTGATGACCGGGGCCGGTGAAATGGCGCCCATGCCGCCGGTATTGGGGCCCTGGTCACCGTCGTCGCGCTGCTTGTGGTCCTGGCTGGTCGCCAGCGGCAGCACTTCGGTGCCATCGACCAGCGCGATGAAGCTGGCCTCCTCGCCGACCAGGAATTCCTCGATCACCACGCGCCGGCCGGCATCGCCGAAGGCGTCGCCCGACAGCATCTGCTCGAGCGTATCCTCGATCGTCTTTTCATCCTCGGCGATGACCACGCCCTTGCCGGCCGCCAGCCCGTCGGCCTTGAGCACCAGCGGTAAAATCCGGCCGCGCGCAAACTCCATGCCGGCCTCGACCGAGTCGACGACGGTCCAGCTCGCGGTCGGGATGCGGTGGCGCGAAAGAAAATCCTTGGCGAAGGCCTTGGACGATTCCAGCTGGGCTGCGTCGGCGGTCGGGCCGAAGCATTTCAGGCCAACTTGCTTGAAGCGATCGACGATGCCGGCGGCCAGCGGCGCTTCGGGCCCGACCACGGTCAGATCGATGCGCCGGTCGCGCGCCAGTGCCACCAGGCCATCGAGGTCGTCGGCGCCGATGTCGACGTTTTCAACCCCCGGCTCGACCGCGGTGCCGGCGTTGCCGGGCGCGACCAGAACGTGATCGACCGAGTCGGCCTGGGCGAATTTCCAGGCCAGCGCGTGCTCGCGACCGCCGGAACCGATTACCAGAACATCCATTGCTTATCCGGATAGAAAAACACCACGCAATTCTAACCTGACGACCCGATGCCGATCGGGCGAAAGTCCTTGCTTTGCCTGTGGCTTTTGAATTTGATCTCGGGCCTGGTGTCATGACGCTGGCCGAGCAGGTGAGCAGGACGCTTGTTGATTCCGGGTCGGCCCGGGATCAAAATCATCAATCGGCCAATGCTCAGGCGGGCCGGATGCGCACCTTCGCAATTCGACGCTTGCCGACCTGCAGCAGCCCTTCAAAGCCGGGCGGCAGCGTGAGCCCTCGGTCGTCGACGCGCTGGCCGTCGACCTTGACGCCGCCCTGTTTGATCAGTCGAAACGCTTCGGAGTTGGACGGCGTCAGGCCGGCGGCGGTGAGTGCCGCGGCGATCCCCAAGCCACTCTCGTCGGCGTCCAATTCGAGCTCGGGGATGTCGTCGGGCAACTGGCTGTTGCGAAAGCGGGCAATAAAGGCCTCGCGGGCCCGGATCCCTGCGCCGGGACCATGAAAACGATCGACGATCTCGAGACCCAGTTCGAACTTCGCGTCGCGCGGGTTGCGCCCGGCCTGGACCGATTGTTTCAGGGCTTCCAGTTCGGCGCCGGGGCGAAAGCTCAGGAGCTCGAAATAGCGCCACATCAACTCGTCGGAAATGCTCATCAGCTTGCCGAACATCTCGTCGGGCGGGTCATTGATGGCGATGTAGTTGCCCAGCGACTTCGACATCTTCTGCACCCCGTCGGTGCCTTCCAGCAGCGGCCAGGTGATGATGA
>JAVVET010000018.1:0-47262 GCA_032251235.1 Wenzhouxiangellaceae bacterium | reverse complement strand
GCGTGCCGAAAACTGCCGGTGGTGGCCATCGATAGCTCGCCGATTCGCTGGCCGAGCCCGGCCGCCGATTCGGCCGGCGTTACGTTCCCGGTCTGGCCGGTCATGTCGGTCTGGACATAGCCCGGGTGCAGCAGGCCGACGGCGATTCCCCTGTCTTTGAGTTCGTGCGCCAGGCCAACGCCGGCCATGTTCACGGCGGCCTTCGACATGCGGTAGCCGTAATGGCCACCGGTGGTATTGTCGGCGATCGAACCCATGCGGCTGGTAATGATGGCCACTTTGGATCCCTTGCCCAACTTGCCGAGCAGCGCACGCGTGACGCGCAATGGCGACAGCGAATTGACTTCGAACTGCAGCCGGTAGTCGTCGAGCTGGTCTTCGATATTTTGAAAATCGCTGCGCCGCATGACCCCGGCGTTGTTGATCAGCACATCGATCTGTACATCCGACAGCCGTTGCGCAAGCTGCTCGAGCGACTCGCGGCTGGTGATGTCGATGCCCTGCTCGACGCGCACGCCCAGCGCGTCGAGTTCGGACGATGTTTCGCGGCATACTCCAACAACAGAATCGCCACGCTGATTGAACCAGTCGGCCAGCGCGAGACCAATTCCCCGGTTGGCACCGGTAATCACGATATTGCTCATGCTCAAAACCTCGCAGGTAGTCAGACCGTACTGATTCTAACGCGGCAGCGACAGAGCCTGACGGCGCCGCAGCAGGAGGGATGGTGGATCAGGCGGGTTAAAAAGGGGCCTCCCGGACGGCCGTTCGCAGCAGCCACTTCTGCCCGCTTTCGACGGCTGTGCTCCGGTGCTCGGAATTTTCCGCCGGCTGGCCGGCATCGTCGACGTTATAGTGCAGCGCGGCCATTCCGAGCTGATGCGACACCGTCACGCCGACCCGGTCATAGGCGGTCTCGCCGCCTTTTTGCGGTGGCTGGATACAAATCAGGAAGGTTGCAATCCGCTGCCCCCCCAGCTCCCGACCATGCCTGGCGTTTTCTTTGAGCTCTTCGGGATCGAAATAATCAACATGCGCGCGATACTCGTGACCGGGGCCGTAGCTGATCGCCGACAGCGGTTCGATCACTTCCGGTTTTACGCCGCAATGATCGGCCATTCTCTTTTTGAGCAGGCTCACGACCAGGTCGGATGCCGAAGGCTCGAATATGTGCATGCTGCCGTCGAACAAGCTGGTTTCGAGCAGGTTGTTGCTTGTGGTGATCGACTCGGTCGGCGGTTTCTTCATCGATTGTGCCGCGGCATGCACGACATAAGCGCATTCCTCGGTGCTGGCAAAGCCGGCGCAGGTCGAAATTCTTGGACGTTGGCACAGCGTTTTCCAGGCCTGCGGCGCTGGATACTCCGACGGCCGCCTGGCGTAAGCCCCACCGTCACCACCAGCCGCGGGTGCCGCGGCCAGACGGCCCGCATCATTGATCACCAGGCCTGTGTGGCCGAGAGCGGCAAAATGACGCTCCAGCGCTTTGACGTGGTTGATGTCGACATCGTCGACCGCTGCCACGCCCTGTTGCAGGTGAGCCAGTACGCGCGGGTCGCGGCTGTCGAAATTACGGGCCAGCGCCTGGTACCAGTTGCGCGCCTGGGGGTTTTGAAACTGCTCGGGCACCAGCTGCCTGGCCGTTTCGAGCGCCTGCGGGTAACGCGCATCGGCCGCGCGCATCAAAAGAGCCGCCGCAAACGACGGGTCCCGAGCCACCCCGCGAGCCTGCGCAAAACGCAGCCCGAGCGAGTAAAACGCAGGCGGACTGCCCAGCGCGCATGCCCGCGCGAAAGCGCCCACCGCGTGCGACTCGCGGCCCCGCAACGAATGCAGATAGCCAAGATGCCAGGCCGATTTCTGAAACCCGGCATTGGCCAGACGCTCCAGCAATTGAAACGATGTGTCCAGCGATTGGGCCACCAGCTGGCCGCCGGCATACAGGTCGGCCAGCCGTTCGATCGCCACAGGCGCGCCGCGGCCGGCCGCCTGGTTCAGCCATCGCAAGGCCTCGACGACGGCGCCGGCTTGCCGATAATTGTGCAGAAAATACATGCCCAGCAGGCACTCGCACAATGACGATGCGCGGCCGGCGCAAAACTGCTCCAGAACCTCCACCGTTTGCCGGCGCGGCTCGGAGTCGACCGCGCCCTGGTTCAACAACTGGACTGCAATGCGGGCGACGTCGGCTTCGCTGGCCGCTGCTGCCGCCTGGCGAAGGGTCTCGATCGATTCGGATGGATGAGTCATGTCAGGCCAGCGGCTCGAGTGGCAAGTGAAGCCCGACATTATTCAGCAAGGTCTGGCCAAACACAACACGTCCGGCAGCCGGGAATACCATGCGCTTATCGACGCCCCGGATCGTTGCGGCCGTATTGATCGTGGCTTGAAACCCAGTCCAGCGAAGAGATTGCCGCACCCAGCGAAATCTCTCCGGCCAGTACCGTGCCGGCTACGATCTCGGCAAACTTCATGACCTTGTCGACGCCGGCGCAGCCCATGATTTCGAGCGCCTCGCTCTGGGTTGCCAGGCCGGTGCCGCCGCCAATGGTGCCAACGATCAACGACGGTAGCGTGATCGAAATATAGAGGTCTTTTTCGGCCGTCAGTTCGGTGTAGAGCAGGCCGGTCGACGACTCGGCCACGTTGGCCACATCCTGCCCGGTGGTGATAAAAATCGCTGTAATCGCGTTGGCCGCGTGGCAGCCGTTGTTGTTGGCCCCCGACAGCATCGTGCCGATGGCTGCCACTTTCGAGTGCTGGTACAGCGATTCGGTATCGGCATCCATGACATCGCGCAATACCTCGCGCCTGACCAGGGCTTCGGCGGTCACCCGCTTGCCGCGGGTGCGCATGGTGTTGATCATCGATGCCTTCTTGTCGGTCGCGAAATTGCCCTCGAGGAAAAAATTGCGGATGCGGTCCTGCCGGTACTGGCTCAGAATCCAGTTGCAGGCCGCGAAGGTGGCCTTGCCGACCATGTTCATGCCGGCCGCGTCCCCGGTCGTGTAATTGAAGCGGGTAAACGCAAACTTGTTGGCCAGGGAGTAGTCGACATGCTTGAAGGTGACGAAAGGATCGGAGTCGGCGCACACTTTTTTGATTTCTTCGGTCTTCGACGACAGCCAGTCAACGAAGCGCCGGGCGCCGGCGGCATCGTCGAAAATGAACACGGGGCCCGCTGCATGTTGTTGCCGACCACCGCGCACTTGACGCCGCCGCTTTCGCTGATCACCTTCATGCCGCGGTTGTACGAGGCCACAAGCGTGCCTTCGCTGGTTGCCAGCGGCACATAAAACTCGCCATCGGCGTGCTCGCCCCTGATCCGCAGCGGTCCGGCCAGGCCCATCGGCACCTGGGCCGCGCCGATAAAGTGCTCGATGTTGCCGCGGGTGGTCTCCGGATCGATGGAGCAGGCCTTGATATGTTCCAGCGCCACCCCGGCATGCTCGTGCACGAACTGTCGCCGCGCCTGGATGACCGATTCGGCGTAGTCGTTTTCGGCATCGCGCGGAATCGCGCCGGCCGACCTGCTGCGACCGCCGAGTCGATCCTCGACGCCGAATTTCAGTGTGCCGAAGGGTTCGGTTTCAAGGGCAAAGGCAAGCTCGTGCAGACCCTCTTCCAGCGGCTCCAGCGACAGCTCGAAGGTCAGCAGCGTGCCCAGCGGAAAATCCATCGGACCCTCGGCGACGAGCTCTTCGAACTCGAAGGCACCTCCTGAATCGACCCGAACCCGGATTTTTTCCGCGTCGATGGCCTCGCCGTCGATCTCGATGTGGTCGATCCGCGTCAGTGTGGCCGGAGCCAATCGATTCTTGATCGAAAAGCGAACCCCGGCATCGGAGTTTCTCAGGCTGGAATGGTTATAAAGTTTCTCGAGGCTTGCTTGTGCGTCACGCGGCATGTTCGGTTCTCCCCGGCACGGTGGGCCGGGCCCGTTTTGTGGATATATCAGATAATCCTACAATA
The DNA here is from genome assembly GCA_032251235.1 of Wenzhouxiangellaceae bacterium. Classification (GTDB taxonomy): domain Bacteria; phylum Pseudomonadota; class Gammaproteobacteria; order Xanthomonadales; family Wenzhouxiangellaceae. Next base: position 43,290 of record JAVVET010000018.1, on the reverse strand, counting down.
AACCGCTCGGCGGATAACGCTTGGGGTGCGGAATCGGCCGGATCAATGCCCGGGATCGGGTGGGTAAACCGAATCGATACAGCTGAACAGGTCCTGCTGAAGGTCCCGCGGCTCGACGCCCGCAGCGACTTGCCAGTAATCCAGTTTGCCGATTTCGCTTTTGGCCCGCTCGTCGAATGCGCCGGAATTAGCAATCACAACGTCCTTGATCGCGTCGACCAACGCGGCATCGACCGCCGCCGTGCACAATTCCAAAGCCTGGCGCTGTTGGGTCGTCAGCACGTGATCCGACGGCGAGCAGGCCGCCAACAGCGTTACGGAGAAAAGCACGATTGCTTTCATGCGGATGATTTCCTTGTCCGGCCCGGAGCATTTCCGGACGCTTGCCCCAAAGTTTACCCAATCCGATGACTGAACGAATTGCGCACGCTCAAGTAACCGCGGAATCCTAAGGCCTGTCCTGTCGGCACCAAACGCAGACGGGCTGAGTAACTGGAACATTTTGCGGGCAGGCAAGCCGAAAACGCCATCGTCTGCAAAGTAGGGACGCGGCTGGCCGATAGCAGACCCTGGAGGCGGGGCCTGACGGCAGCGCGGGCGACCGGCGGGTCCAACCGCGCCTGAAGAAGGCAGGCTAACTGCGACCATCGTTGAATAGCCGCTCCATCGATCTTGTGCTACGGTCGGGAATCGCTTCGAACACTGGCTTGAAAGGTCTGTCAAAAACCTGAGGACAATTCCATGAACAAGACATTGAATGGTCATTTCGACAAGCCCGAACAGGCAAAGAACACACGCGAAGATCTGATCGCCGTCGGCATCCCCCAGGACAAGATTTTCATCGACGAGCACCATCAGCTGATCAAGGTCATCATCCCGGAGGAAGAGACCCGGCAGATCGAGGAAATCTTTGAAAGACACCAGCTTGGAAAGGCCTGAAAGCACCGGCGGTGGCCCCGGCAATAGCGGCGGCCACCGCTCGCGCCGATCCGATCCAGCACAATGACCGGGCCAGGAGCCTGTCGGACCTGACCGATCCAAAGCGATGGAAAGCCGGTTGGAGTCAGATTTTTCGATCTTTTGAGGCAAATAGTGAGTTTATTTAACGATAAAGAGCGGAGAATCTGGCCCAATCCGGCGTTTCCGCAGTAGATCAGCGTCAAGTCCGACAGACTCCTAGGCTCCGGCGCTTCGATTCAAGCATCCACGAAATCCGAAAAAGCCCGGCAGCGAGGCCACGCGTCTTGCTGCGATGGCCTGTCGGGCGGCCGAAGATGTCGCCCACGGCGTGTCGGCCCTTGTAGTCGCAAGACCCCACCCCACAAGACGTCCGACTTTGACGCATCCGCTTCCGGTATGCTTCGGCATGTTCGTTCCCGACTTTAGACAAGGCCCGACCATGCACAAATTAATTGCCGCCATTCTTGTACTCACAGCTCTGCTGGCAGGCTGCCAGCCGAACAACGATTCGTCTGCCGAGCCATCGGCGGACGCGGCCAGCGCCGCTGCCGACCATTCCGCAATTTCATCGCAGGATTCCGATGCCGGCGAAAGCTGGGACGTCTTCGTCAACGGCTATATCGAGGCCAGCCTCGAGGCGCACCCGGCCTGGGCGGTCTACCAGGGCCGGCACGAGTTCGACGGCCAGCTGCCGGATTGGAGCCGGGCGGCGATCGAGGCTGAAATCGCCCGCGTCGAGCAGGCGCGCCAGGCCGCCAAAAAGTTCACCCAGGCCACGCTGAGCCCGCGCCAGCAGTTTCAGCGCGACTACTTCGTCGCCAGGCTCGATCACGACCTGTTCTGGATGAGCGCGGCGCGCTGGCCGTTTCGCAATCCAATCCATTACCTGGGCTGGATGTCGGACTCGCTCGATCCCAGCCCCTATCTCACGCTCGATTACGCACCGCTGGCCGAACGCATGCGCGCCTTCACCCAGTATCTCGAGGGCATTCCAGAGGCTGCAGCGCAAATCCGGGCCAACCTGGCCATGCCCATGCCCGAGACCTGGCTTGAGTTCGGCATCGATGCCTTCGACGGCTATGCCGTGTATTTCGAAGACGAGGTTACCGAAGTCTGGGCCGGAGTCGACGACCCGGAACTGCATCAAGCCTTCGGCGCGGCCAATCGGCAGGCGGTTGCCGCGATGCGTTCGCTGGCGAACTGGATGAAAGACAACCGCGACAGCGCCACCACTGATTTCGCACTCGGCCCGGAACTCTATCGGCAGATGCTTTGGGACACCGAGCGCGTCGACACGCCGCTCGACGAACTCGAAGCCATCGCGCGGGCCGACCTGAAAAGAAACCAGCAAAACCTGGCAACAGCCTGCGAATCGTTCGCGCCGGGTGATGATATCCGTAGCTGCTTTGCCAAAATGGCCGCCAACAAGCCCGAAGGCGGTGCTGTGGAGGCCGCTCGCCGCCAACTCGACGAGCTCAAGGCCTTCCTGGTTCAGGCCGACCTGGTTTCGATCCCCGGCAGCGAGGAGGCACTGGTGGCCGAAGCGCCGCCGTACGCGCGCTCGAACTTCGCCTACATCAATATCCCCGGGCCGTGGGCCGAGAACCAGCCCAGCGTCTACAACATCGCCCCGCCCAACCCGGAATGGCCGCCCGAAGTTCAGGCCGGCTATATCCCCGGCGAAGCCGACCTGCTCGCAACCTCCATCCACGAGGTCTGGCCGGGGCATTTCCTGAATTTTCTGCACGCCAACCGCGCATCGTGGATCTTCGGCCGCGCCTATGTCGGCTACGCATTTGCCGAAGGCTGGGCGCATTACACCGAAGAACTGATGCTCGACGCCGGTCTGCGCAGCGACGACCCCGAAACCAGGATCGGCCAGATTGCAAACGCGCTGCTGCGCAACGCACGCTTCATTTCGTCGCTGGGCCTGCACACGCAGGGCTGGACCGTCGAGCGGGCGCGCCGATTCTTCATCGAACAAGGCTTTCAGGACGAAGGCAACGCCATCCAGCAGGCCGCACGCGGCACCTACGACCCGGCCTATCTGAACTACAACATGGGCAAGCTGATGATCATGCGCCTGCGCGACGACTGGACCGCCAGCCGCGGCGGCCGCCAGGCCTGGAAGGCCTTTCACGATGAATTTCTAAGCTACGGCGGCCCGCCGATTCCACTGGTGCGCAAGGCGATGATGGACGAGGATCAGCCGATCAGCGCATTTCCACAGATGCTGCAGCCGGCCGACCAGGAGTAGTCGAGACACCATCGCGATGTCGTAATCAATGGTGCCTGTCGGCGGGTGCCGTGACGTGAGTGCGCAATAGGCATGAAGGCGGGATTGCGGGATTGCGCGATTTCACGTTGCAACCCGGACGAGATCGCAGCGCAGGCGTCTGGCGGCCTGCCAAATGCCCGCTGCCCGGCTCGCAAGCGAACGGCTTAGCCCCAAATACAGTTGAGTGAAGCAGCTTTCGCAGGAGCTTGATTGCAGGCGAACAAAGGGACTCCGTAGCCATTCGCCTGCAAGCAGGCTTCGACGAAGTGCCAATCCTTAACTCAACAGCATTGGGCTTGGCGAGTTTTATTCATCATCGTGCCTATTGCGGCGCCACCAGGCCACGCGTCTGCGGCGTTGCGCTCGGTCGCGCATCCTCACCTGCCGTTATTGACCAGCAGGGCGAGTACGTTTCCGGTGCACTCGGTCGCGAAACGCCGCAGCCACCGGCCCTGACGCTCCCTCGCGACGCAAGGGTGATGAATAAAGGCGGGCTTAATCGGTAAACAGGCGGTTCAGATAGGCTGCGGTGCGCACGCCGGCCATCGACAGCCGACGGTCGATGGCATCGGTCCAGCGGAAACCGTAATCCCAGCCCAGTTCCGTGTCGTCGGGATAGATCCGGTCCCGCAAATCAGCGCTTTCGGCGATCCAGACCAGTGGATCGGCGCTGTTCCAGCCGCGGTAATCGGCCGGGCTGATTTTGGCCTGCAGCCAATCGCTCATTTCGGTGTAGGAAAGCTGCCTGCGATCGATCATCTGCGAGTCCCAGAGCCGGTGCAGATTGGAACCCTGGCCGAAATAGGTGATTCGGAAATCATTGCCGCCGCGGTCCGAGCCGTTGCCGACGTGCAAGGGCTGGTGCAAGTCGCCGATAATGTGAACCGCAAAGCGAAGCGCCAGTGCCTTGTCATCGGTCGACGATTCCGGGTCTCGCAGCGTCTCGGCGAACCCTTCCAGCGCGGTCAGGGCGTCACCCTCCGGCGGCGCGCCGACCTCGCTGTAACTCTTGCCGGGTGGCACGGTAAGGTAATGCCATGGGTTGGCCGTGACCTGCCAGAACTCGCTCGGGTTGGCGCGCATGAAATCCGGCCAGGTCGATGCTTCGGCCAGGGTTTCGGGGCCGAGAATCTCCGCGACCGCGATTCGGGCCTCGGGCGCCAGGTAGCCAGCGGCAATCTGCGCGGCCACTCGGTGCCCGGTGGCGCCCCAACCATGTGCCTGGCTGCACAGCAACACAGCGCAAAGTAAAACCATGAATCTGTTCATCGACAATCAACTCTCGGAAAGGGCAGTTGGCGCATGATAAGGCATCGGGTCGTCAGGATGATGATGCCTCGGCAGCAGTCTGGGCTCGCTGCATGTACCGGCAAAATGCCGCGATGCAAGCGAGCCGACCGGACGATCCCGGGCAATTCGTGCAACGAAGCTCAAAAGGAGATACGCGATGTCGCAAGAAACCCGCCTGCGCATACTGATTCTCGGTACTGGCGCAATGGGCAGCATGTTCAAGTCGTTGCTGCAAGCTTCGGCAGACTTAAGGACCTGGCATCGCGATCCGGAAAACGGACATGAAAGCGCGCCGCTTGAAATGCTGGCACCGGGTAACGATGTGGTGATCCTGGCGGTTCCGGCTGCGCCCCAGCGACGATCCCGGTGGTGCGGCCTGGTCGGTAATCCTCAAGAATATCCATGTCCCGCTGGTCGGCATGGCCGACGAACTGGAGCTGGGTGACAACGTGCGCGGCTTTCTCATCGCCGAGGCGCTCGAGGAACTCGCGGCGATCGTCGAGCAACTGGGTGGGCGCCCGCACACCGCGTACGGCCTGGCCGGCCTTGGGGACCTGGTGACCACGGCGACCAGCGCCAACTCGCATCACCGCGGCATCGGCAAGGCCATTGCCCGCGGCGATCTCGACGAGGTGAGCGAAACCGGCGCCAACGTGCGCAGCGAAGGCGTACATGCTGTGGCCCAGTTGCGCCGGCACGGCCTGCTGGAGCTGTCGGACTACCCGTTACTCCAATTCGTCGCGGCGTTGATCGATGATCTCGCCGACGCCGAGCGGCGACTTGATGACTGGACCCGACGGCGCTTTTCCGGTTTCAGAAAAACATGACCGGCTCCCAGTCACGGGCATCCGGCGCCGCTGACCGTCTGGTCGCGCACCGCGGCTTCCCCGAAGCCTATCCGGAAAACTCGCTGGCCGGCGTCCAGGCCGCGTTGGAGGCCGGCGCGCGCTTCGTCGAATTCGATGTTCAGTTGTCGCGCGACCGCGTGCCGGTCGTCGTTCACGACGCCACGCTCCGGCGTGTTGGCGCCGGGCTCGACAATGACGAAGAAATCGGCACGCTGGATCTTGAAACTCTTTCGACCCGCAGGATTGGCGAACCCGAGCGCTTCGGCGAAGCGTTTAGGGACGAGCGAGTGGCCAGCCTGGCACAGATGCTCGCGCTGGTCGATCGATACCCGGGCACCACGGCTTTTGTCGAAATCTAGAGCGAAAGCCTGCAACGATTCGGAACCGCTACCGTTGTCGATGCAGTGCTTGCCGAACTTCGGCGGGCCTCCAGCAACAGCGTCGCGATTTCGTTCGAAGCCACGGCGCTGGAAGCGGTCCGGGCCCGAAGCGATTACCCGATTGGCCTCGCGATCGGGGCCTGGGATGCCGCGGATCGACGCGCAGCCGCACGACTGACGCCGGAATACCTGTTCATCCGCTCCGACCGCATCCCGGCACGCAACAGGCCGCTCTGGCCCGGTGATTGGCACTGGGTGGTCTATGTCGTCGACGAACCAGACGAAGCCTGTGCACTCCTGAAGCGTGGTGCCGACCTGATCGAGACGGATCGCATTGGAGAAATGATCGCCGCGCTGGGGCAAGATTGCGCAGACGCCTAGTGATCTTTATCGACTGACTCCGCGCCCGCGTCGACTTCTGGCCGGCTTTGCCCGGGTGCCGGAAACCAGCCTGAAAACCGCCCCGAAACCCCTCATTGGCTTTGCCTTGAAACCACCGGCAGCACCAGCCGGCTCGGGTAGTCTTCGGAATGGTGGAGACGGACAGTGGCGGTGCGTGCCTGATCCGCGGTCTGTTCGTGTACCGGTTTAGCCGAGTTATAGTGGCGCTGCTGCTGGAGGCCGTTGGCAGGGCGAATGAACAATCGGAGACGACTGCCCTCGGCGACCAGGCGCGAGAACCAGTAGAAGCGCTCGAATACCAGCTTTTCAACCACGCCGGGCTCCATCATGCGTACTTCGCGCAGGCCCTCGCGGTGGCGGGCACGCAACGTTTCACCGGCCAGCGCGATGCTGGTCCCGTCGGCCCGCACTTCATACAGGGTTGCATTGATATCGGTGTCGGGAACATCCATTTCGACCCAGGCCTCGAGCCGGAGATAGCCGCTGATTTCGGTGGCCTCGTCGAACGGCGCGCTATGGAAGATCAACCCATCACCGGCTACGTTCATGATCTCGCCCTGATCGATGATGTAATCGGCGGATGCACCGCGTTCGGCCTTGGATGTGTCCAGCGGGTCGTAGACATATTGCGAATGGGCCGACGTCGTATCCGGCACCCCGGCCATCACGCCCGAGTGGAAAACGTCGTGGCGCGCACGGTCCGCGCCGAGTTTCAGCACCATCTCCGAATCGTTCACTGCTTCCAGCGAAGGCGCGAATTTCCACTCGTTGCCGCCGGCGACGAAATACGTCACCCGATCGCCGATGAACGCCGGACGTTCTCCGTCACCCATCGTCCAGCGGTACCAGTCGCGGTCCAGCGCGAAGGCGTCGAACATCATGTTGTCGCCGAATTCATGGCCGCCGAATGCCTGGCGCGGGTTGCGCGTACCGCTGTGGTCCCAGGGGCCGAGCACCAGGTAGTGATTCGCCTTTGCCTGCTCGCTGCCGTGTTGCATGTGGTCGTGGTAGTACTGCATGGCGCCGGGCTGGTCGCCGTCGTAATAACCGGTAATCGTGAGAATGGGCAGGTCGATCTGGCGCATTTGTTGCGCCGACGGCACGCGTTCGGCCCAGTAGTCATCCAGGTAGGGACGCGACACCCAGCGCTGAAAGGTCTCGCTCGGGTTGCCGACCAGTTCGTCGAGGTTCTCGAACGCCACCCCCGACTGGTGGTATTCGAGAAACTTGCGATTCCAGAATTCGGCGTCGCCGAAAATCCGGCCTTGCGGCGTAACGCCGGCGGTCAGCGTCAGCCAGCGAATCGAATACGGATACTGGACGTTGTAGTTCATCGGGAAGTCAATGCCGTGGTAAGGCGAGGCGATCGGCACGATGGTGGTCAGATTTTCTGGGAAGTAACGCGCCGTCACCCACTGGTTGTAGCCGCCGTAGGAACCGCCGCGCATGCCGACGCTGCCGTTCGACCACGGCTGCTCGGCAACCCATTGAACGACATCGCGGCCGTCCCTGCCGTCTTCCAGGTCCAGCGGCCGAAACTCGCCTTCGCTGTTGCCGCGACCGCGCGTGTCGACGACCAGGAAGGCAAAGCCGTGGCGCGCAAAATACTGCGCGTCGGGGTGGTAACGGTCGCTGATATAGGGCGTGATCGTCACGATCGTGGAGAGTGGTTCACGCCGGTCGGCATCGTCGGACCACGCCTTTGGCCGATACAGCGTACCGTTGAGCAGCGCGCCGTCGGCCATCGGAATCTCGACGCCCCAGGTGAAATCGACGTCGATCGGCTGGCGGCCGATATCGCCACCGTCTTCGGCCTTGCCCGCCAAAGCAGTTCCAGAGCAGACCAGCGCCAGCAAGCCCAATGCAATAACCCTTAAGAACATGACAGACACCTTTTCTCGATTCCGTCTGAGCATAACCCAACAATCGAGCAGACCAACCAATAAACCCGCCTGTTTACCACCCTTCCTAACGCGGCGCCGCCAGGCCCCGCGTCTGCAGCGTTTTGCTCGGTCCCGCACCCTCCACCAGTCGTTATTGAAAAACAGGGCGAGTACGCCTCAGGTGCGCTCGGTCGCAAAACGCCGCAGCCACAAGATCCGGCGCCCTCTCGCAACCGAAGAGTGCTGAATAAGGCGGGATAAAGCTCAATCCGCATCACCTTCGGCACGAACCTCCAGCCGCAGACTCGGTGCCCGTCGAATATAAATCACGCGCCTTTTCGAAACGGGTATAGCCACATCGCGAAAGCGGCGCATCAAGGCCGCCGGAAATGGCATCCCTGAGCGAGCGCCGTCAAGCTCCGGGCGGCAACTGCAAGCCGCCTGGTAGATCAGCCGGGTTAAAAATAGGAAATTTTTTTGTGTGATAAAGATCGCGGCCGGCATGACCAATGTTGCCGGCACCAGTCGCGGCGGCGCATTCAATATTCGGGCCAATGTCAATAATGCCAAAAGATTGAGCTTGAAACAATCGAGTGTCTATTCGAATATCGCAAACCAGGGCGGCGCCATTTACAGCGCCGGCAGCATCAACATCGCCGACAGCGAATTTCTTTTCAATGTGCTTAGCGATGACCAGTTATTGCCTGAATTCACGGACGGCGCCGCGATCCTCAGCCGGGGCCTGCTGACGATCAACCGCACGACCTTCCGGTCCAATGGCGTGATCCCGGGCGCCGAACCAGGACAATTCCTGGCCGGCGAATATGCGGTACACAGCAAGGTTGGCTTTTCCAGCACACTGCTGACCCAGATCATCAATTCCACTTTTTACGACAATACCAACGGCATCTTCTCCGATGGCGTCCCGACGGTGCTGATCTTTTCGACCATCGTCGACAACAACCAGCGCGGGCTCCGCTTCCTGCCCAATCCCGACATGCTGGGCCAGACTCAACTGATGGTAGACAACACCGTCATCGTAGGACACACGGCCGATTGCAACCAGATTCCCAGCGGCGAGCCGGAATTCGATATCACCTTCAACATCAAGGCCTGTTCGGATGAGTCCTGCGGCTTCACCGGCTTCAATTCATTCCAGAACATCGCGTATCCGTTCGCCGGAGATGCCGGCAACCATGGCGGCCCGACCAACACTTTCCTACCGAGTGCCGACAGCGTTCTGGTCAATCCGATAGGTTCTGATTGCCACGACATGAGCATGGATCAACGCGGCATCGATCGTCTCCAGGACGGCGACCAGATCGCCGGCGCCTTGTGCGACATCGGCGCAGTCGAGATAAGTGCGATTGAAGGCCAGCCAGATTTTCAGCGACGGTTTCAAATAACTGCACGCGGTGTAGTAGCCAGCTGCGTTGAGAATGAACAGGTTCGTGGTTATCGTGAAATTGCTTTGGCTGGCGCCGAGACAGGTCGCGATGCTTCGCCGCTAGCGACGATGAATGCACCGCATGAATGCCAGGATGGCAGTACACATTCGGCGTTTCACTTTCCGGCCAGGCCGGGCCCGGAAACTGAATTGCCGTGCGCACGCTGTGCCAGTGCGCACCGCGATAGCCGCCGCGCACGCCTCTGCGGCCCTGCTCGCTCAGTGCAGGGCACGCCACTATCAGGACCGGTCACTAGACGCGAACCGGGAGCGTCGATGCTCAATCGCGCCAGTCGTTGTTGGCCTGTGCAACAGTCTGAACATGTACGGCGTCCAGCTGCGCGACCGCAATGGCGAATATGGGCGTCTAAGGTCAAGAATACTCCGTCGTATCTCGACAGGATGCGCTCCGGGCAGCAAAAATTATCTTCGGGCGACCGCTTGATGCACGAGCCACGCGGCCCCTTATCGAGGTTTCGGATTTCGCGAAAACAAGTGCCGGTAAAGCCGGTCACGAACCCGATCGGCCATCGAAATGGGCCTCGGCACTGGCGATGTAGACCATCAGCTCGTGCTCCGGCCACCAGCTCAAATCCGCCGAATACACCCGGTTGCCGCCGGTATGGCCAATGGCCGTGCCGAAAGGCGTTTCGCGAAAGTTCAGCCCATAGCCGTAGCGGCTGCCGTCGGGCTCATTAACCCTGGGCTGCAGCCAGCGTTCCATCCAGTCTTCGGCGAGCCAGCGCCGCTGCTGCAACGCGCGCCACCATGACAGAACGCCCATGCCGCTGGCATGCAAGTCGCCGGAGCCGCGCAGCAGAAACCCCAGGCCTTCTTCAAGCCGGGGTCGATCGAAATAGCTGCCCCAATCCCGACCGTTTTCGCGCCCGTGCACGCGCCGGATTTCGGCCCATTGGGGGATCAAAAAACCAATTTCGCGAACCTCGGCCGGATGCAACAGGCGCTGGTGCAGGAATTTTTCGTATGATTTTCCCGACACGGTCTCGATCAGCACCGCCAGCAAGCCGTAGCCGAGGTTCGAATAATTGAACGCCGCGCCCGGCAACGGATCGGGCGGGAAATGCTGAATCCGGTTGATGAAGGTCTCGCGGTCGACCGGCTCAAACTGCGGATGGCCGGCCCAGTTTCTGTTGATGATTTCGGCGGGCAAACCGGCGCTGTGGGTCATTAGCTGGTCTATTGGAAGGCCGGCCCAGGGTGCGGCCAGGTCCGGCACGTATCGACCCACCGGATCGGCCAGGGACAGCCGGCCGTCGGCCGCCATGGCCAGCACGGCACTGGCAGTAAAGGCCTTCGTCAGCGATGCCAGCGGCATGACCGAATCGGCGTCGATCGGTGCATCGCTGCCGGGCTGCACGCTGCCGTAGCCTTTGACCAATAGTGCCTGCTGACCATGGGCAATCACCACCTGGCCGGCGAACCCGCGCTGCTCCAGGCGTCGCATTTCGGCATCCACGGCCGCGGCGCCGTCACCCAGCCGCTCCGGATCCACCGCGGCGCACCCGGCCACCACGACGCCGATCAGGACCGGCAGCATCCACCTGCAACGCTGACGCTCCGGAAATCGGGCAGGTCCTGCATTGCAATTTGAATCGGACTTCGACATGGCCCTTGGCAAATCAACTTTCGAAGCGATGGACGCATTCACGACAATGCTGCAAATCCCGGTCGAGAACTTTACCGGGATGTTCGCGGCCTTCCGACCCGGCCAGGACTTCGATGTGATTCGTTTTGTACACAGCCTGTATTACTTCGAGCACATCAAGCCGGAACTCCTGAAAGCCGTCGATCTGTTGCGAATTCGCCTGCAGACCTGCCATTGAATCCCGTTACGGTTTGGGCGCTTCAGTCATCGTGCGGACCTGCTCCATTGCCTGTTCGGCCCGATCCGTATTGCCGCGCCGGCGCTCGGCCTCGGCCTGCCCCAGCAAGGCTTGCAGGCGGGCGCGCGTGCGTTCCAGTTGCAGCGCATAGGCCTCGGCTGCCTCGTCGAAACGCCCGGCCTCCAATAGCAACTGCGCGAGCAGTTCGGCCGATGGAAAATCGACGAAAGGCGGACCAAAAGAGTGCGGCATTTCGGCTTCCAGCCGATTCGCCTGAACGGCCTGCTCGATCGCCGGCTCAAGCTTGCCCTGGGCGCGCGCCAGCGCGGCCTGGAGCTGGTGATCGATCACGTCCAGGCGATCGAGATACAGCAGCTCCGACGGTGCCTGGCGGTGCGATTCCAGGACCGCTGCGCGCAAATCGCGTTTCAGAGACTGAAACGCGCGCTGGTGTTCAATCACCGTTGCCGCATCCGAAGCCAGTAGGCCATGCACGTAATGAAAATTGAGCGCCGGGTCGAACGCGTCGCCCGTCTCGAAGTTCCAGTCTCCGATCGCCTTGTCCGCGCCGCGGGTTTCGATCATGTAACGCGCCCACATCTGAACCACCGAACCGACATGCGATCGGTCCGGGTCGAGTTCGAGCGGGTCGACCGGTACCGCGTTTACCGCCTGAAGCCCTTTGCGTGCATCGAGCAACAGCTTGCGCGCATCGTCCCGACGGTCCTGCTGCAACAGCCCGTACAGCAGCCAGAAGTTGTAATGCCCCCAGCTTCGCGCCGAGCCGCCGCGTTCGCCAGCCATGCGGTTGGACGCAGCCACGGCCTTGACATTGGCCTCCACCATGTCCGACCAAAGCCCCAGCGCGATGAAGATATGCGAGGTCATATGCAGCGAGTGCCCTGCGTCGGGCGCCATTTGGGCCAGCGCACGAGCCGCCTCCAAGGCCAGCGGCGCGTGGACCGGATCATCGACGCCATGGATGAAGTAATGCGCAGCTCCAGGGTGCTGCCGGTTGGCATAGAACACCCGCTGTGCAATCGCGGCGGCCTCGATGTAGGCGGGGACATCGCGCACGCCGGCATGAACCCCGAACAACGACAAAGCGTGAAACAGCTGCACTTCGTGATCGTCCGGGTAACGCTGCGACATCGCCCGCATCTGGCGCATATACGCCTGGTCACGCTCGTCCTTGGCGCCGTCGCCGTAAAGAATCTCCAGCGCGCCAAGGTAATCCCGTTCCTTTTGCGACGAGGTCGTTGCTTGCCGCTGCTCCGGCGTGTCTCCCAGCTCGGCCAGCACTGCCCTGGCCTTTCCGATGTTCTGCTCATCCCAAATCGGATGATTGTGCGTCATCGCCTCGCCCCAATAGGCCATCGCGAAACCCGGATCGATCTCTCTGGCGCGCCTGAACTCGGCCTCGGCATACGGATATTCGAACAGATGCAGCAGCAGCATGCCCGAGATGAACGCCTCCTGCGCCGCTTTCGAATCGGTGCTGGTCGGGAAATCGATCTGCCCGAGCACCCTGGCGGACCCGGCAAGCGCATCGTCTCGGCTTTCGTGCGCCAGACCGGGAATGCTGGTGCAGACAACGGCAATACCGGCAATGATCAAGTTGGACAGACGGCGTGATCGCATAAAAACTGCCTCTAAAAGGCGCAGGTTTGTCGTATTAGCGCGACAACACAAGGACTCGGCGTAAAACCGGCAAAGTGCCGCTTTGTGCTACTTCCTTAAACCAAGCATGACGATCCCAACCACCGCCGAAACCACACCGAGCAGTCCATACAGAATCGTGGCTTCGGTAAATTCGCCGGTCACGGTCCGGCTGATCTGGTCATCCAGCGCCTGCGACGACTCATAGGCCAGGTACAGCAACACCGCACCTGCCGCAACCAGGATCAGGCCAATCATTTTTTTTGCATTCATCGTTCGGTTCTCCGTTCTTGAGGGCCAGGCAGCCGGCCATTTGCCCGGCTACTTCCGCTTTGCGCCATCTTAAACCTTCCAGAGGCCTATCGGAAAGATTCCCTTGGCGAGCCGGCACCGAGAGCGAACCCGTTCCCTATTCAATCGCCGGCCTGCCTCATTTGTTGAATCAGCTACTCGATGACTGGACATCCAAGCAATACAATCAACAAGGTGCCTCCCCGACACGGCGCATGGCTGAAGCGCTATTGCATCAAGCCGCGTTAAACTGGAAGCGAATGATTCTTTGCGAGTTTTCTGGGCCGGTTCCGACGGCGTATCAATCGAATATCAGTCCCGGAATCGTTCGAAATAGACTGCACGGAAACAGACTGCCTGTCCAGTTCCTCGAAGCGGCTTCTACACGGCCCCGCATGTCAATACGATCTTCAAGCGGCGTCTTTTATGCCTTCGAAAAACGAACCCGAACAACGCTCCAGGCAGCCCTCCCAAGGCTCGTCGAATTCAGACGGAAAGCACGATCCCGAACAGGTCATGCAAAAGAGCTTCGGCCTGGCCCGCAAGATGATTTCGCGCTGGGGAATGAGCAAGCAACTGGGTCCGGCCGCGTTTTCACAAAGCGAGGATCACATGTTTCTGGGCAAGGAAATGGCGCAAAGGCGCGAGCACAGCGACGCCACCGCCGCGATCATCGACGAAGAGATTCACGACCTGCTCGAAGACATCGAGTCCAGGGCAACAAACTGTTGGAGAAAAATCGCGACCGTCTCGAAGCCCTGGCCTGCGCGCTGCAGGAATACGAAACGCTGGAGCGCGACCAGGTTATCGAGCTCCTGGAAACTCGAATTCGGGCGAGCAATGATTACCGTGCCGGCCGACGGAGCGTCGGCCGGCAACATCAGCCGCCAGGCCCCGCCGAACACGGTCGATGCCGTCAGGGCGTCGCGCTGGTCTGGGTTACCTGGATGCGTTCGACCTTATCGTTGCTGATGTGGACTTCGTAGATCGCGCCTTCGAGCCGGTAGAACCAGATGTCGGTGTCGAACTCGACATTGCCCTCATCGGGCTCGCCGCAGGCTTCCAGCAGCTCCAGCTTCGAATCGCCTTCCTGCACCAAGTCGGTGCCGCATCGCATCGAGGCTAAAGCCGAGCCTGCCAACAATACAAAGCCGATCAGCAGCGCCGGGCCAAAACCGAATGTCGCATTCGTTTTCATTGCATTACTCCTGTAACTGGACCGTCCTTCTTTTTACCATTCGGGCGCTCGAAAAGCAAAACAAGCCCCGCAAACACCGAGTTCAAAAAAAGCGGCGCGGCCGCCATCGCTATGCCGCCAGGGTCCTGCCGAGTCCCGAAATCAGTGGACCGCTCAATGTCGCCCATGCGATCGAAGACGGCTAGCAGGGTGCCGAGGCGCCGGGGGCCGTTTTAGCGCTCGCTCTCAAAAAGAGGCAATCCGGGATACGAGGCGATCCGGCAGGTCATGTTAACGAACCGGGTCAAAGCTCCCAAAGAAAAGCACGACCTGCTTGCCGCCGCTTCGCGGCCATAGGATCCTTCATCCTCCGAGATGGCGGCAAACCCCGCAATGACCGTTAACGATAAAGAGCGGGAAATCCGGCCCAATCCGGCTTTTCCGCGGCAGTACATCAACAACAGATCAGCGTTAAGTCCGACAGGCTGCCAGCTCAATCGACAACTCGATATCGAACCGGAATTTCACGAACTTCGTGGAAACCCCGCATTTGCCGACACAGTTGAACGCAACGTCGAGTTGATCGACATCGAGAACGCCAAACCGGGCCTGGCCCAAATGGCGCGGGTCCAGTCATCGCGTCCAAGCACGCGGAGACAGGCTGGGAGCCTATCCCTGCATTCGATTTGGAGGCGCCGGTGCCGCCGATGCCGGCCGGGTCTCCAGCATCGCTCCGTCAGGGCGCTTCCAGTAAGGCCGCTGTTGAGCAAACGGCATGGCCAACAATTTTTCGGGGCGGTTGTCGTCGGGCTGCGAATAGGCCGGGACGCCGATCCGGATGGCCTGCTGTGGAATATTCAGCCGCAGCGAGCGGTGCAGCCGGTCCCACCACGAGAACACCGTGGAGTAATTCGAATCGGTTTCGTGGTGAAAATGCGAATGGTGGACGCCGTGCATCCTGGGCGTTACGAATACCCGGTTCACCGCCCGCTCGACCGCCAGGGGCATCTTCACGTTGCTGTGGTGAAACAGCGTCGCGACCTGGAAGACCAGTTCGTACAGGAAGTACATCCAGGCCGCCGGGCCAATCAGCAGCACCTGGGTGGCACGGAATGCTGACGAATAACCAATCTCCACGGCATGAAAACGGAATGCCGTGGTCACATCCAGATCCGGATCGACGTGGTGCACGTTATGGAATCGCCACAACAATGGTACGCGGTGGTTCAGCCGATGCCACCAGTAAAACGACCAGTCGAACAGCACAAAGGCAATGCCGAATTCAAGCGCCATCGGCAACTCCAGCATGGCCAGCGCGCCGAAATGCTGCTCGGGCGAGAGCGCCAGCAGGTGTTCCACGGCTGGCCTGACCGTGATCGCGGCCGTGGCCACGGCCAGACCGGTAATCACGACATTGACCAACAGCCGCGGCCAAAGGGAACGGTGCGCCTTGCGCAGCGGAAAACGCCGCTCGAGCAAAAACAGCGTCAGAAAAACCACCGACACGACCAACGGCAACAACCATACGGGCAACGTCATATCCACTTTTTCGAACTCCAGGGTGCCAAGCCCGCTAAATACAGAAAATGGCTAAGAGCCTGCCGAACAAGCCGTGTCCGATCGACCATTTCGAAAGCCGGCGAGTACCCGGTCACAAGCCGTGGCGTCCCATCCATTCGGCAATCGCCGCGCCGATTTCGCGCGGCCGATCTTCCTGAATGTAATGCAGTCCAGGGCCCACGCTGGCGGTCTCGGTGTTCGGTAATTGATCACGATACCAGACGGCCGTATCGGGCGAAATCAGCAAACCGGGGTCGGCATGGACCAGCAGCTTCGGCAAATCCGTTTTCTGCAGCCAGTCCATGTAGGCCGTTTGCGCGTCGCAAACCTCGGCCGGTTCGCCGCCAATGCAAAGATTTTGCGGAAACTTGCACAGGATCCGGCGCGCCGCCGGGTCTGCCCAGGGGGCGCGGTAGGCATCGAGTTCGTGCCGTTCCAGCGCGCGCACCGTCATCGCCGGCAAAATGCCTTCTATGAATTGATTCTCATCGACCATCATGCGCTCGGCGTTCTGCTGCGAGGCGCGCAAGGTCTGAAAGAATTCCCGGGTTTCCGGGTCGAAGGCCTCATAACCCGGAATCGGGAACAGCAGCGCCTCCATAAAGGCCAGGCCCTTGATCCGCTCGGGATGACGGCGCGCGTAATGAAACCCGAAAAACGAGCCCCAGTCGTGAATCACAAGGGTCAGCCGATCCAGGCCCAGCTTGTCGATGAAGGCGTCCAGATAGCGAACATGATCGCTGATGCCATAGTCGATGTCGGGCCGGTCGGAAAGACCGTAGCCGATCAGATCGACGGCAATCAGCCGGCCCTTGCCTTCGAGTTCCGGCAATACCCGGCGCCACAGGTAGGACCAGGTCGGCTGGCCGTGCAGAAACAGGATCGGATCGCCGGCGCCGTGCTCGACGTAGTGCATTTTTGATCCGAGTACATCGGCGTAACGGGATGGGTAGGGGAAATCGTCGGGCTTGCGCGCGTTCATGATCTCTGACTCCTGCATGTATAAAGTATTCGAACCTGGATCCCGTTCGCTGCGATGGCCTGATGACAAGGGCTCTCCGGCCAGCCGGCGCTCACGCCCTGCGCAGTCAAGCACGGTCCGCTCCGCGCAATATTACCCCGCCTTATTCACCACCCGATCTACTGCGTCGGTCCCAGGCCACGCGTCTACGGCGGGTTGCTCGGTCGCGCATCCTCACCGGACAGGCGAGTATGCCTCCGGTGCGCTCGGTCGCGAACACACCGTATCCACAGGGCCCGGAACCGCCTCGCGACGATCGGGTGGTGAATAAGCCGGGATTACGGGATGACGGATACGATCAGCCTTGCCGGCCATTGACATAAGCGGCAGTCAACTTGTGTGTGGGCTGCGCGAACAGATTCTCGCAGGCGCCGAATTCGATCAGGTTGCCGACCCGCTCGCGCATCCAGAAAAAGGCGGCATAGTTCGCGATTCGGCGGGCCTGGGCCAGGTTGTGCGTGACCACGACCAGCGTATAGCGGCCCTGCAAACGGCGAATCAACTGTTCGACCACTTCCCCGGCGATCGGGTCCAGCGCGCTGCAGGGTTCGTCCATGAGCAGTATTTCCGGCTCCAGCACCAGCGCCCGGGCAATGCACAGGCGCTGCTGCTGACCGCCGGAAAGCGCCAGCGCCGGGGCATCCAGCCGGTCCTTGACTTCTTCCCAAAGGCCGACATCGTTCAGCGCACGCTCGATTTTTTCGTGCAGTTCGGCCTTGCCGGTCGTGCCGTGCTCTTTCAATGGCAGCGCCAGGTTGCGCCAGATCGACAGCGGGAACGGGTTGGGCTTTTGGAAGATCAGGCCGATCCGGCGACGCAGTGCCGTCAGGTCGCAGGAAGGCGCCAGCAGGTCGACGCCGTCCAGCAGGATCCGGCCTTCCACGCGCGCGTTCGGCAACAGGTCGGTCATGCGATTCAGGCTGGACAGCAGGCTGGTCTTGCCGCAGCCGGAAGGCCCAATCAATGCAGTAATGCAGCCTCGATGGATATCCAGCGAGATGCCGTCGAGCGCTTTCTGTCCGCTATAGGCCACAGACAGATTGCGGATCTGCAACAGCGGCACCGGCTCGCAGCACGGCGCGCCGGCCTGCATTTCGCCCACCGTATAAGGCGTGGCATGAGACGATTGGGATTCAGTAATAGCCATAACTCACTCGTTTTCGCATCCAGACCTGGCTTGCGCCCAGCGTCAGGCCATTGATGAAGACAATCAACACGATCAATACCAGTGCTGCGCTGTAGGCGGCCGCGTCGCCGCCGCTCACGTTCATGGCCAGGTCGTAGATATGCACCGACAGGGCCCGGCCGGAATCGCTCAAGGCCTCGGGCATGCGGTCCACGTAGCCGCTGGTGAACAGCAAGGCCGCGGTTTCGGCGCTGGCCCGGCCCATGCCCAGCAGGGTTCCGGTGGCAATTGCCGGTGCCGACACCGGCAACAGCACCTGCCACAGCAGGCTGGCCCGGCTCATGCCCAAAGCGGCGCCGGCCTGGCGCCAGTCGTCACCCTGAGCCGCCAGGCCCTGTTCGATGGTGCGAATCAGGATCGGCAGAATCATGCAGGCCAGGGTCAGCCCGCCCGAAAGTATCGAATAGCCCAGGCCCAGGAACAGGCCGAAAAAAGCGTAACCGAACAGGCCGAACACGATCGATGGAACGCCGGCCAGTATATCCAGGCTCAGCCGCGTCCATCGGCCGGCTCGACTACCGGCGCGGGTGTACTCGTTCAGCCAGATCGCGCTGCCAAGGCCCAGCGGCAAAGCCGTACCGAGGGCCACCAGCAGGATCAGGCCGGTGGCCACCAGGATCGAACCGATGCCCCCTGCCCGGCCGGCATCGCGAGGCGCATCCAGCAGAAACGACCAGGAAAGGCCGGGCCAGCCGCGCCACACCAGGTCTGCCAGCAGCCAGCCCAGCGCCGCCAGCAGCACGGCGATCGATAGCCACAGCAGCGTCGTCAATAGCCGGTCGCGCCACCTATGCCGCATGAACCTGGCCTTGCCCAAGGCGACCGGCGATCAACGCCAGGATGGTGACCAGCGCCACCAATAACAGCCCGGACACGAACAGCGCCGAGCGATGAAGGTCCATCGCATAGGCCATTTCCAGCGCAATATTGGCAGTCAGTGTGCGCACCGGGTCGAACAGGCCCGACGGCATTTGTACGACGTTGCCGGCGACCATCAAGACCACCAGCGTCTCGCCGACCGCACGCGCCATGGCCAGCAGCATGCCGCCGATGATGCCCTGGCGTGCCGCCGGCAGCGCCACGCCGGTGATCGTGCCCCAGCGCGACAGGCCCAGCGCCGCCGACCCGCGCAGCCAGTCCGACGGCACCGCGTGCAGTGCGGAACTGCTGGTCAGCGCGACCGTGGGCAGAATCATCAGCGCCAGCACCAGCGTCGCGGTCAACAGGCCAGCGCCGGGCGGCTGCCACAGCGCGATCAGGGGCACCAGGCTGACCAGCCCCCAGAGCCCGATGACCACCGACGGGATACCGGCCAGCAATGCCAGCAATGCCCGGTAGCCGGCGGCCAGCCCGGGCGGCAGGAAAAAACGCAGCGCGATGGCATTCATCAAGCCAAGCGGCGCGGCCAGCGCGATGGCGCCGGCGGTGATCAACAGGCTGGCCCAAAGCATTGGCAGCAAGCCGAAGCGACCCTCCATCGGGTACCAGCCGGATGCGCTGAAAAACGCGCCGGGACCCTCGTTCAGAGCCGGCCAGGATTCGCGCGCCAGAAAACCGACGACCAGTAGCAGGATCGAGCCGACCAGCACTGCGATCAGCATCAAGGCGCTGCCGAGCGCGCGGTCTTTAGTCACCAAACGGAACAAAGAACTGGGCCTCGATCAAGTCGTGAACCTCGGCGGAGCGGGCAAACTCGATGAATTCCCGGGCCAGGCCTTGCGGCGGCTCGGCCGTGACCAGGTTCAGCGGCCGCGAAAGCGGAAACTCGCCCGTGCGCACCCTGGCCACTTCGGGCGCCACGCCGGACAGCGACAGCGGCTTGATGGCAGCGCCGCGATTACGCTCGTAGACGGCCGCACCGATCGAGACATAGGCAATACTGTATCGATTGCCGGCCACGGTTTTCAGGCCCTGCTGGTTGTCGCCAATGATGGCATCGGGCTGGACCTCGCTGTTTTTCAGTTCGAAATGGGCGAGAAAGACTTCCAGCGTGGAGCGTCCTTCGGCCTTGTGAACCACGGTGATCGGCTGGTCCGGGCCGCCCAGCGCCGACCAGTTCTGAATCTCGCCGCGATAAATGGCGCGCACCTGGGCTTTGTCGATATCTTCCAGTGGATTATCCCGGTGGACAATCAGCGTAACGCCATCCAGGGCCAGCGTATGGCCAACCATGTCCGCCTCTTTCTCGGTCAGGGCGCGCGACATCATGCCGATATCGGCCGTGCCTCGGCGGGCATCGATCAGACCGCGCGTGGAACCACCGGTCTGCACGTCGATGCGCACATCGGCATGGCGCTGCTCGAAACGCTTGGCCATTTCCATGACCAGCGGGGCCACGGTGCTCGAGCCGGTGATCGTCAGCTGCCGGTCCTCGGCATGGCCCAGCCCGACCAGGCCCATCAGGCCCAGCCCGGCAATAGTTGTCTGAAATAATCGGTTCATGACTGCAATTCCTTTTTGGCGATACGACACATCCATCGCAAAGCCTCGGTCCGGCTGGTGTTGATTTGCAATCGCTGTGCCAAAATCCGGATTCGACGCTCGAGGGCACCGAAACAGGCCGAAAAAGCCTCGCGCCTTTGGTCATCCCCTTCAATAATCGATGGATCGTCCAGGCCCCAGTGCACTCGCAGCGGTGTGCCGGGAAATTCAGGACTGGTTTCACAGGCGGCATTGCCACAGACGGTCACCACCACATCCACAACCGGCGCCTCGGGGCCCGTGAATTCATGCCAGCTTTTGCTGGCCGGCTCGGTGCCCGGGCGATCGAGTGCCGCGATTTGGGCCAGCGCCATGGGATGCACCCACCCGGCCGGATGGCTGCCGGCACTACAAGCGTGGATCCGGCCGGCGCCGTAATGGCTGAACAGTGCCTCGGCCATGATGCTGCGCGCCGAATTGCCGGTGCACAGCACCAGCACCGACAACGGCGCTTGTTCCGAAACCTCGGGCATCAACAGCATGGGGCGGCAGCGGCCTGTTCGACGGTGCCGGGCTGCTGCCCCTGCCCTCGATCGAACGGCAAGCTCACGCCGCAACCTTCGAAGATGCCGTAATGCCGGCCGAAGTCGCCGATGAACTCGAAATGGCAGGCAAAGCGGCTGTCGTGGAGCATGCGCCAGGTGTTGCCGCATACCGGGAACACCCGGCCGGTCTCGATGTGGTGGTGCTTGTCGAGCACGAAGCCATGGGGCGCGTTGGCGATGCTGCCGCGATAAATCACCGCCTGGCCGTAATCCTCGCAGTCGCTTTCCAGCTCATCGAGCTTGAACAGGCGGTAGGTGGCCGAAAAGAAAGCGATCTTGCCCAGCTTGTCGGCAAGCACCGGATCGGTCACTTCCAGCGGCCGGTCTTCGACCAGGCGCGGATCGTTGAAACCCTGGCGCCGGGAAAGCTGGACAAAATCGTTCCAGTACAAGGCACCGCCCAGGCACTCGCCGTAGAGCACCCGATCCCGGCGCGCAGCTTCCGGCACCCGGCGATCGGCATAGACGTCGGAAAAATAGAACTCGCCGCCGGGCTTGAGCAGTTCGTAAACGCCTTTGAGCACGGCGTCCTTGTCGGGCGACAGGTTGATCACGCAGTTGGAGACGATCACATCGAAACTGCCGGGCTCGAGTCCCAACTGGTCGAGCTTTTCGATATAGCCGTGCACGAAACGCACATTGTCGTAGCCAAAGCGCTTGCGGTGATGGTCCTGGTGGTCGCGGGCCACGGCCAGCTGTTCTTCGGTCATGTCCACGCCCACCACTTCGCCTTCAGGGCCCACCAGCTGCGCCAGCGCGTAGACATCGCGGCCGCTCCCGGAGCCGAGATCCAGCACCCGGCAGCCGGCCAGCTGGTCGGGGCAGACCAGGCCGCAGCCGTAGTAGCGCGACAGCACCTCTGGATGGATGTTGGCCAGCAAGGGCTTGAGCCACTGCGGCATTTGCGAGCTGTCGCAGCACGCGGTGGTTTTCAAATCGTTGGAACTCTGCAATTGACGGCCGTAGTAGTCTTGTACGTCGTCGTAGGTTTGGCGGCTGTTGTCCACGCAATTTTCTCCAAAAAAAACAAGGGTTCAGCGGGGCGTGCGAACCCCGCGGTACATCATTTTTGACAATGGCGATGACAGGCAGGTCAGCATTTTCGGAGCCAGGGCGCCCGCCGATGCCTCCCATTGTGCCGCCAGCCCGGAACCGGGCTACAGTTCCTGTGCCGTCGGCCGCAGGATGATTTCGTTGATATCCACATCGTGCGGCTGCTCGATGGCAAAAACGATCGCACGGGCCACGGCGTCGGCGTCGATGGCCACCTTGTAGAGCTCCTCGGCGGCCTCGGCGGCGGTCGGATCGGTGATCGTACTGGTCAGTTCGGTCGCAACCGCACCCGGTGAAATGTTGGTGCTGCGAATTTCGTCGCCGGCTTCCATGCGCAGGCCCTCGGAAAGTGCCCTCACGGCGAACTTGGTCGCGCAGTAGACCGCAGCGCCAGGGAACAGCTTGTGACCGGCCACCGAGGACAGGTTGATCACGTGACCGCTGTGCTGCTCGCGCATGGTCGGCAGCACCGCTGCAATACCGTAGAGCACGCCCTTGATGTTGACGTCCACCATTTGCTCCCATTCATCGACTTTCAGCGCATCCAGTGGTGCCAGCGGCATCAGCCCGGCGTTGTTGACCAGCACGTCGATGCGGCCGAATTCATCTTTTGCCGCCTGTGCCAGCGACTCGACCTGGTCGCGCTCGGTCACATCGGTCACCCGGTAGATCGCCTCGGCGCCGGTGGCCTTCAATTCCTCTACCAGGTTCTTGAGCCGGTCTTCCCGGCGGGCCGCCAGCACCAGCCTGGCGCCCCGCTCGGCCAGCCGGCGCGCGGTGGCCTCGCCAAGGCCGCTGCTGGCACCCGTGATGATCACGACCTTGCCATCAATCGAGCGGTCAATCGAATCGTTGCTGTCGTTCATCGTCGTTCTCCTGATCAGTATAAAAAGACCCAGTGTCCTGTTGCAATTCAGGCTCTTTCCACGCAGCTGCGCCGATCCGGCTTCGCTGGTCGCCGATACGGAGCTCATTCCTGTCCGGCACGTTCGGCCCCAACCTTCAACCGGATTTCGAATGGATTACCTGATCGGCAATAAACCCAAGGAAATACCCAAGGAAAGGACAGGCGCAGCTTCGTTAATCTTTCCGACACCGGAAGAAAAGCAGGAACATTCGAGATTTTACCTGATTAACCGGATTTCTCCGTCAGCTTCCCGCGCAGCCTGTCGGATTCGATCGATCCTCGCTGAGGAAAACCCGGTTGGAGCCGGATTTTTCAATCTTTTGAGGCGAATCATCGGGCCAATCCGGCTTTTAGGGCAGTCGATCAGCGTCAGGTCTGACTGGCTCCTGCTCCCGAGTCATGATCAAAGCTGAAATCCACAAAAGAGGTCCACGAAAAGGGGCTGCCATCAAACCTGGATCGATCGTCAAGCCAAGCTGGAAGGCAAGCTGGCACCAAGCCGAGACAGGCACCTTCGCCGTGCTTCGGTAAAAAAACGGCGGAGATCTCAAGCTCTTTCATGGCGCGACGGTTGATTTTTTTGATAGGTGCGAATATACTAATACTTGCAAGATTGACTTGCGAACATTTGTTTATTCTTGATGTTACACAGCAGCAATCTTTTTCTCTTGGCAAGAATTTTTTCTCGCAGAAGCAAAGGAGGAAGCATGAGATACCGCAGCGTAGCAGCAACCCTTCTGATCGGCTTGATGGCCGCCACGGCTTTCACGCCGGCCAATGCTCACTTTGAGGATTACCTCGAATATCGGCTCATGATGAACGCCCACCCTGACGTTTATTACCTTTTCGAAGATGATCGGAAACAGGTCGTTTCCTACAAGACCGAGCGTGTTGTGCGCATCTGCACCGGTGACAGTCGCCACCTCGTACCGCTCAAGGTGATCTACGACGACAAAACGGCCACGGTAGAAAAAAATGACTGCATCCGGGTAGAAGCAAAGGAAGTTGCCTTGGAACCGGCCAAGCTTCTCGAGACCGGTGAGGTCATTCGGGCCGAAGTCGATACGCTCAACTGATTCGAGCGCAAGCCTACCAAGCCTACTGATCGGCTGATTCTCCGGCCGCGCAAGCCGCGGCCGGAGAATCGTTATCCTTCAATTCGACCGAAATCCGTGCGCTCCTTGCGCACGGACTTTCGGTGAATAATTCATCGAGCAAAGACGACCATTGGTCGTCGGACTCCGCTTCAGGAAATGCCGGAGACCATTCCTGACCGTCTGCAAAAGTCGATCGCAAAATCGTCGCCCGGGTCAACATTGGCCGGGTCGTGACCGGGTCCGCCGACGAATCGCGAACAGGCTTCGTCGTCGATCGGTTGCCACGGGTAACCGGTGCGCTGCAAAAAGCCTTCGAAGCGCAGCTGATCGGCTTGAGGCACCAGAAAGCCCGCCATCACGCGACCGTAAGCCGCGCCATGGTTGCGGTAATGAAACAGGCTGATCGACCAGCGCCCGGCCAGGCCGGTCAGAAACTGTTCCAGCGCACCGGGCCTTTCCGGAAACTGGAATCGGTACAGCAGTTCACGTTCGGGGCTTGCGCAACGTCCTCCGACCATGTGGCGCAAATGATCGCGGGCCACGGCATTTTCGGTCAGGTCCAGCACTTCGAAACCGGCCTGTCGCAGGCGCTCGTACAGGGCCTCGCGCGCGGCCCGACCGCCACTCATGCGCAAACCGACGAAAACGTGGGCCTGTTCAACCGAGCCGAAGCGGTAGTTGAATTCCGAGACTTCCGGCCGACCCAGGGCGCGACAGAATTCAAGAAACGCGCCCGGGCGCTCGGGGATTGTTGCTGCGAACAGAATTTCGCGCCCGGCGCCGATCTCGGCGCGCTCGACGACATGGGCCATGCGCTCGAAACTGATGTTGGCGCCGGAGTTGATTGCCACCAGGCATTGGCCGGGCTGGCCGCTGGCGACGTAACGCTTGAGTCCGGCCACGGCCAGCGCGCCGGCAGGCTCTGAAACCGTGCGCGTATCGAGAAAAACATCGTGCACGGCCGCGCAGATTTCGTCGATGCTCACGGTAATGATCTCGTCGACCAGGTCACGCGCGATCCGAAACGGCCATTCGCCGACCTTGCGCACGGCCACGCCATCGGCAAACAGGTTGACCGGACCGATGTCGACCGGCTTGCCGGCCTTGAGCGCGGCGGCGAAGCTGGCCGCACCTTCGGGCTCGACGCCGATGACCCGGGTCGCCGGCGACAAGGCCTTGACCGCGGCCGCGACACCGGCCAGCAAGCCGCCGCCACCGACCGGCACGAACACCGCGTCGGGGCTTTGCTCGCACTGGCGAAGCAGTTCCGTGGCCACCGTGCCCTGACCGGAGATCACGTCGGGGTCGTCGAACGGGTGGATGAATACCGCATCATTCTCATCGCACAGCGCGACCGCACGGGCCTGGGCGGCATCGAAGCTGTCGCCGTGCAGGATCACCTCGCCACCCAGGCGGCGCACCGCGTCGACCTTGATGGCCGGCGTGGTCAGCGGCATCACCACGCGCGCCCGGATACCCAGCCGCGAGGCGGCCAGGGCAACGCCCTGGGCGTGATTGCCGGCGCTGGCAGCGACCACGCCGCGCTTGCGCTCGCCGGCATCCAGGCGCACCATGCGCGCATAAGCGCCGCGCAGCTTGAACGAAAACACCGGCTGCAGGTCTTCGCGCTTGAGCCATACCGTACGCCCCAGCTGCTCGCTCAGCAAATGCGCCCGGTCCAGCGGCGTCTCGCGCGCAACTTCATGCACCGGCGCGGCGACGATCCGCCGCAGCATGTCGAGAACGTCCGGGCTCTGGCTCATGCCGCCGCCCGCGCCAGCCGGAAGCGGACCGCGTCGCCGGCGGCCCGGGTCGTCAGCTTGCCGCCCAGGTCGGTCGTGGTCTGGCCTTCGGCAACGCAGCCCCAGACCGCCCGCTCGACCAGCCCGGCCTCGTCTTCCAGGCCCAGCGAAAGACGCAGCATCATGGCCACCGACAGCAGCATCGCGAATGGATTCGCGATGTTGCGGCCGGCAAGATCGGGCGCCGAACCATGGATGGGCTCGTACAGTCCGCGCCGGCCGTTGCCCAGCGATGCCGACGGCAGCATCCCCATCGAGCCCGACAACATGGCCGCCTCGTCGGTCAGGATGTCGCCGAACAGGTTCTCGGTGACCAGCACGTCGAAATCGGCCGGGCGACTGAGCAGGTGCATGGCTGCCGCATCGACCAGCAGGATTTCGAACGCCAGGTCCGGGTAATCTCTTTTGATCAGGGCCTCGGTCGTGCGCCGCCATAACCTCGAGGTTGCCAGCACGTTAGCTTTGTCGACCAGCGTCAGGCGGCCGCGTCGTGCGCGCGCCAGGTCGGCCGCGCGCCGAACCACGCGCTCGATTTCATCGCGGTGGTAGCTGCAGACATCCTCGGCACGGTCTTCAAGCTCGAGTTTGCGGCCGAAGTACAGGCCTCCGGTCAACTCACGGACCACCACCAGGTCGACGCCGACCAGGCGCTCCGGACGAATCGGACTGATCGAATGCAGCGCCGGGTGCGTCACGACCGGGCGCAGGTTGGCAAACAGCCCCAGTTCCGAGCGTAACTTCAGCAGCCCTTGTTCAGGCCGGATTCTCGAGTTGGGGTCGTCCCACTTCGGCCCGCCGACGGCACCCAACAAGACCGCGTCGGCGGCACGACAGGCCGCCAGCGTATTCGACGGCAACGGCATACCCAGCGCGTCGATCGCCGCCCCGCCGATCGGCCGGCGCGCAAACTCGAAGTGATGGCCCCCCAGGGCCGCGATCGATTGCAGCAAGGTTTCGGCCTGGGTCATGATTTCCGGGCCGATGCCGTCGCCCGGCAACAAGGCAATGGTGGCTTGCATTACATGAACTCCTGCTGTTGCCGGGCGGCGCGTTGTCGCTCAAAGCCGCTAATCGCGTCTTCGCAGTGGATCAGGTAGCCCAGCGCATCGACGCCTTCGAGCAGGCAGACGCGCGCGAACGGGTCCAGATCGAAAGCCACGCATCGGCCATGGGGCAGGCTCAATTGGCAGGCATCGACATCGACGCTGACCTGCGCGCCGGGATGTTCGATCAGCCACTGGTGCGTGACCAGGTCGATTTCGACCGCCAAAAGCCCGTTTTTGAGCGCGTTGGCGCGGAAAATATCGGCGATGCGCGGGCTCAGGACGGCATCGATGCCGAACTGCCGCAAGGCCCAGACCGCGTGTTCGCGTGAAGACCCGCAGCCAAAATTTTCACCGGCGACCAGGATTTTGCGGCCGCTCGCCCCGGCACCGTTGAGCACACAATCGGGCCTTTCGCGGCCCTGCTCGTCGAAGCGCCAGTCGGCGAACGCTGCCTGCCCGAGACCTTCCTGCGAGGTGGTCGTCAAAAATCGGGCCGGGATGATCTGGTCGGTATCGATATTGGCTTCGGAAAGAACCAGCGTTTCCGAACTCAGGCGAGTCATCGGCTTCATGCGCAGGCCTCCATGTGCCGCGGCGACGGCACGCCGACCCGGGTCTCGCGCCATCCACCGATTCGCCGCGGGTCGGCCACGGCACCGGCCACGGCGCAGGCCGCTGCGGTCGCCGGGCTGGCCAGGAAGGTGCGGCTGCCCGGACCCTGCCGGCCTTCGAAGTTGCGGTTCGACGTGCTGACCGCGGTTTGCCCCGGCCCGACCTGGTCGCCGTTCATGGCAATGCACATTGAACAGCCCGGCTCGCGCCATTCGGCACCGGCCTCGATAAAGACCTTGTGCAACCCTTCGGCCTCGGCCTGGCGTCGCACCGGCTCGGAACCCGGCACGACCAGCATGCGGATGCCGGCAGCCACGCGGCGACCCTTGAGAATCTCGGCCGCCGCGCGCAGGTCGCCCAGGCGCGCGTTGGTGCATGAGCCGATGAATACGACGTCGACCTTGTGTCCCAGCAGCGACCGGCCCGGCGTGACCTGCATGTACTCCAGCGCCCGGCGCCTGGCCGGCGTATCGGCCGCCGGCACCGGCTGGTCGATGGCGACGACCATGCCGGGATGGGTGCCGTAGGTGATGGTCGGCGCGATCGTTGCCGCATCGATGCGAAGCTCGCGGTCAAAACGCGCATCGGCGTCGCCGGCAAGCACCAGCCATTCGGCTGCGGCGCGCTCGAAGGTCTCGCCCTTTGGACAGTGCCGGCGCCCGCGCAGCCAATCGATGGTGGTCTGGTCGGGCGCGATCATGCCGGCCCGGGCGCCGGCCTCGATCGCCATGTTGCAGACCGTCATGCGGCCCTCCATGCCCAGTTCGCGGATCGCCTGCCCGGCGAACTCGATGACCGCCCCGGTGCCGGCATCGACGCCCATTTCTCCAATCAGGTGCAGCACCAGGTCCTTGGCCGTAACGCCCGCCGGCAGCGAACCGTCGACCGTTACGCGCATCGACTTCGGCTTGCGCTGCATCAGGCACTGGGTCGCCAGCACGTGTCCGACTTCACTGGTGCCGATGCCGAAGGCCAGCGCGCCGAATGCGCCGTGAGTCGCGGTGTGGGAGTCGCCGCAAACCACTGTCATGCCCGGTCGGGTCAGGCCCAGTTCCGGGCCGATGACGTGCACGATGCCGCGGTCGGGGCTTTCCCAGCCGTGCAGTTCGATGCCGAAACGGGCGCAGTTTTGCTCCAGCCGCTCGATCTGCGACCAGGCCTGCTCGCTGGCGTAGCGGCGCTGGCCCATCAGGTCGGGCGACCAGGTCGGCGTCGAGTGGTCCATGGTCGCGACCGTGCGCTCGGGACGCCGCACCGAAAGCCCGCGCCGGGCCAACTCGGCGAAGGCCTGCGGGCTGGTCACTTCATGAATCAGATGCAGGTCGATGTACAGCAACGCAGGCGTCTCGGGCGTTTCGGCCGTCACCACGTGAGCATCCCACAATTTGTCAAACAGCGTTCGCGACATGGGGCATCTCCTCGACGTTGTTGCCTGAACCGCTGCGAAACGGCGTCAACCAGCCGTGCCTGTCCGGCGTGGCGCCGGAAAACAGGCCGAAGAAACGATCCTGGATGGCCGCGGTCATCGGACCCCGGCCGCCGGCACGCGCGGTGATACCGTCGACCGAGCGGATCGGCGTGATTTCGGCGGCCGTGCCGGTAAAGAACAGCTCGTCGGCCAGGTACAGGAATTCGCGCGGGATCGCGTGCTCGCGGACCTCGAAACGCAGATCGGCGGCCATTCGGATGACCGCGTCGCGCGTGATGCCGCTGAGGATCGACGAGGTGACCGGCGGCGTGTAGAGCACACCGTCTCGAATTACGAACAGGTTTTCGCCGGCGCCTTCGCTGACCAGGCCGTCGGTCGACAGCGCAATCCCCTCGGCATAGCCGTGGCGCTTGGCCTCGGCGCTGATCAGCGCGCCGGAAATATAGTTTCCGCCGGCCTTGGCCATTGCCGGAATGGTGTTGGGCGCCGGGCGCTGCCACGAAGCCACGGCCACGTCGACACCGCGCTCCATGGCCTCCTCACCGAGGTAGCGACCCCAGGACACAGCCGCGATGACCACTTCGGTATCGACATCATCACCGGGCACAACGCCCAGCCCGCCGTAGCCGCGAAACACGATCGGCCGCAAATACGCCGATTCCAGGCCGTTGGCGAGCACCGTGTCGCGGCAGGCCACCAGCAGCGTTTCGCGATCAAACGGCATCGGCACCCGGTGGATGCGCGCAGAATCGAACAATCGGTCGATATGCTCGGGCAGCCGGAACGCGGCCGGGCCGTCGGGCGTGGCATACACGCGGATGCCCTCGAACACGCTGGACCCATAGTGCAAGGCATGGCTCAGCACGTGCACCGTGGCCTTTTCCCAGTCGATCAGTTCGCCGTTTTTCCAGATATAGCTGGACGCTTGAATAGCCATGCTTGATTTCCTTCAGTCGTTTGATTTGAGCACAAAGCCGCCGCGGCCCGGACTGGCCGGGCATCAGGCATTGCAGATTGAGGATGTTCACGCTTCGAGGTCATGGCGGCATCATCCATTGACCGCCACGGCCTTTTCGCTTGGTACCGGCGCGCCGGGCGACTGGCGGCTGGCGCGGTTGATGATTTCCACGAAAGCCCGGGCGCAGGCGCTGACGATGTCGGTATCGACGCCGCGGCCGGAAAAGGAAACCCCGCCGATGCGCATCTGCAATTCGGCTTCGCCCTGGGCATCTTCGCCCTCGCTGACCGAGTGCACGCGCATGCCGACCAGCTCGAATTCGATGCCGGTCGCGCGCGCCAGCGCCTTGAACGCGGCATCGACCGGGCCATCGCCGGTCGCGGCCTCGCGCACCTTCCGGCCATCCGGCCCGGTCACGGCCACTGCCGCACTGGGCAGATGCGATTCGCCGATGCCGCTGCTGGTATGCAGATGGTCCAGCCTCCAGGGCCCGCCGGCGCCGCTGTGCTCGCCGATCACCAATGCCTCGAGGTCGGCATCGAAGACCTGGCGCTTGCGGTCGGCCAGGTTCTTGAATCGGACCAACAGTGATTCGAGCTCGGTCTCGGTCACCGAAAAACCCAGTTCGTGCAAGCGGTCGGCCAGTGCGTGGCGGCCCGAATGCTTGCCCAGGACCAGCTTCGAACGGCTGATGCCGACGTCTTCGGGACGCATGATTTCGTAGGTTTCGCGACTGGCCAGCATGCCGTGCTGGTGAATGCCGGCTTCGTGGGCAAACGCGTTGTCGCCGACGATGGCCTTGTTGGCCGGCACGAAACTGCCGATGATGGCGGCCAGCTGGCGCGAGGCCGGGTACAGCTTGCGGGTATCGATGCCGGTCCGGCAGCCGAAATAATCGGCCCGGGTCGTGAGCGCCATGACCACCTCTTCCAGCGCGCAATTGCCGGCCCGCTCGCCGATACCATTGATGGTGCATTCGACCTGGCGCGCGCCGGCGCGCACCGCCGCCAGCGAGTTGGCGACCGCCATGCCCAGGTCGTCGTGGCAGTGGGCCGAGATCACCACCCGCTCGATGCCGGGCACGTGCGCATTCAGGTAGCGGATGCGGGCACTCATTTCCTCGGGCGTGGTGTAGCCGACCGTGTCCGGCACGTTCAGCGTGGTCGCGCCGGCCTCGATGGCCGCGGCCATCACCTCGGCCAGGTATTCCGGCTCGGTCCGGATCGCATCCTCGGCCGAAAACTCGACGTCGTCGCAGAATTCCCGCGCCAGGCGCACGCCGGCCACAGCCCGCTCGATCACCTCGCCCCGGCTCATGCCGAGCTTGTGCTTGCGGTGGATCGGGCTGGTCGCGATAAACACGTGCAGGCGCTGTTGCGGCGCCGGCGCCAGCGCCCGGGCAGCCAGCCGGATGTCGCCTTCGCTGCAGCGGGCCAGCGAACAAATCGTGGCGCCGGTGACGCTGCGGGCAATCTGGTGCACGGCGTCGAAATCGTGCGGCGAGGCGGCTGCGAAGCCGGCCTCGATCACGTCCACGCCCATGTCGGCCAGCGTTCTGGCCAGCCGCAGTTTCTGCGGCACGCTCATGCTGCAGCCGGGCGATTGCTCGCCGTCGCGCAGCGTGGTGTCGAAGATAATGACTCGATCGGCCATTGCGCTATCGCCCCATCTCGATAGCCACCCCGGAACGCTGTTCCTGGACCGGCAGCAGTTTGCCCAGCGCGCGAACACAATCGGCCATGGTCGTTTGCCAGGACTCGCTCTCGAGCCGCTCGACGCGCTCGACGTCGTGCAGTCGGTTGATCTGGCGCGCCAGGATGTTCGGGCAGCGACCTTCGCTTTCCAGGCTGAGGCTGAGCAACTGGCGTCCCGGTTCATGGCGAAGCGCCATTTCATGGACGCTGAAACCACGTCTCTGGATCAGGCCGATGGTTCGCAGCAGCGCACCTTCGGTCAGGGTCAGTCGGATCTCGAATTGAACACTCATCGTTGCTCTCCAGTCATCATGTTGGCGTTGTTCTTGCCGGGGGGAACCAGCGGCCAGACGTTGGCCCTGGGGTCGATGCGCACGTGCAGCAGTGAGGGGCCCGGGGTGGTCAAAAGCCAATCCAGCGCCTCGCCAACCTGGTCGCGCCGATCGATCGTGCGTGCCTGCAAGCCGAACACCCGCGCCAGTTCGGCAAAATCGGGGTTGTCGGATAAATCGGTTTCGGAATAATTGGCGTCGAAAAACAGCTCCTGCCACTGCCGCACCATGCCCAGCGAGGCGTTGTCCAGCAACACGATGCGCACATCGATCCGGTATCGATTCAGCGTCGCCAGCTCCTGGATATTCATCATGATCGAGCCGTCGCCGGACACCACCACAACGGTGCTGTCGGGACAGGCAAGCTTCGCGCCAATGCCGGCCGGCAGGCCATAGCCCATGGTGCCCAGGCCACCGGAGCTCAAGTGCCGGCGCGGGTGGCGAATACGGCAGTGCTGGGCGACCCACATCTGGTGCTGGCCGACATCGCAGGCCAGCAGCAGTCCGTCGCCGCCCTGATCGGCCAGGTCGCGTAGCAGGGCCGGGGCGTAGATCGTGTCGCCCGGAGCGTCGTAACGCCATCGATACTTTTCGCGCAGCTCGCCGGTGTGGCGGCGCCAGTGGCCGATCGGTGGCGGCTGCATTTGGCCAAAGACTTTCCTCAGCGCTTCGAGGTCGGCGATCAGGTCACCGGCCAGGGCTACGTCGGCGTGGCGCAGCTTGCTGATTTCGGCGGCGTCGGCATCCATGTGAATCACGCGCGCGCCGGGAGCGAACTCGTCGAGCTTGCCGGTGGCCCGATCATCGAGCCGGGCGCCGACGACGATCAGCAGGTCGCATTCCTGCACCGCCAGGTTGGCGGCCTGGTTGCCGTGCATGCCGAGCATGCCGACCGAATTCGGGTGATCGCCGGGCACCGCGCCCAGTCCCTTCAGCGTCATCGCGCACGGAAAACCGCTTGCATCGACCAGCGCGCGCACGGCGTTCTCGGCGAATGCGATTTCAATGCCGCCGCCCAGGTAAAACAAGGGCCGGCGCGAGGCGGCCATCATCGATGCCGCCAATTCGATGCCCGGCCCCGGCTGCGGCTTCACCTTGGCAAAGGTCGGCAGACAAACCGCTGCGCTGACCTGGGCGATCGTGATGTCCTTGGGCAGATCGATCAGCACCGGCCCTGGCCGCCCTTCGGCGGCCAGGTGAAAGGCCTCGGCCAGCACGCGCGGGATATCGGCCGCATCGCGCACGATATAGCTGTGCTTGACGATCGGCAGCGTAATGCCGAAGACATCGACCTCCTGAAAGGCATCGGTGCCCATCAGCCCGGTCGCAACCTGGCCGGTGATGGCCACCACCGGCACCGAGTCGAGCATCGAATTGGCCAGGCCGGTGACCAGGTTGGTGGCGCCGGGACCGGAAGTGGCCAGGCACACGCCGACCCGACCGGAAGCACGCGCGTAACCGTCGGCCGCCAGCGCCGCGCCCTGCTCATGCCGGGTCAGGATGTGGCGGATGCCGGAATTCGGCAACGCGTCGTAGACCGGCATGATGGCACCGCCGGGATAACCGAAAATCGTATCGACTTCCAGCTCGCGCAGACACCGCACCAGCAATCGCGCACCGCTGATGGCAGCGGTGTCGGATTGGGCTTGCAGTTCGGGCATGCTCACGATGATTCTCCTAGGCCGCTTTTTCGGTCTTGGTTTCAGACCTGGGCTCGAGCCAGCTCATGCGTGCACGCAAGCTTCGTCCGACCTGCTCGATCGGGTGACCGGTGCGCTGCTTCATCAGCGCGGTGTGGTGCGGCAGGCCGGCCTGGTTTTCCAGAATCCAGTCACGCGCGAACTCGCCGCTCTGGATTTCGGCCAGAACTTCGCGCATGCGCTCGCGGGTGCCCTCGTCGATGATCCGCGGCCCGCGCGTCAGGTCGCCGTAGGCTGCCGTGTCGGAAACGAACTCGTACATCCGCGCCATGCCGCCTTCGTGGAGCAGGTCGACGATCAGCTTGAGTTCGTGCAGGCATTCGAAATACGCCACTTCGGGCTGGTAGCCAGCCTCGACCAGCGTTTCGAAACCGCGCAGCACCAGTTCGGCCGTGCCGCCGCACAGCACAACCTGCTCACCGAACAGGTCGGTTTCGGTTTCTTCCTGGAAGCTGGTGTCGATGACACCGCCGCGGGTGCCGCCGATGCCATGCGCATACGACAGCGCGCGGGCCTGGGCCTGGCCCGAGGCGTCCTGCTCGACCGCGCGCAGGCACGGCACGCCGCGGCCTTCCTCGTACTGGCGCCGGACCAGCGCGCCGGGCCCCTTGGGCGCGATCATGATGACGTCGATGTCGTCGCGCGGCCGGATGCTGCCGAAATGTATGTTGAAACCGTGCGCAAACAGCAAGGCGCTGTTGGGCTTGAGCTGGTCGGCGATCTGCCGGTACAGCCCGGGCTGGGCCATGTCCGGGGCCAGCAGGGCTACCAGCCCGGCTTCGGCCGCGGCCTGGACCGGCTCGAACACGCGAAAGCCGGCCTGCTCGGCGCGGGCCCAGCTCGGGCCGCCCGGGCGGGCGCCGATGATGACCTCGTGGCCGCTGTCGCGGAGGTTGTGGGCATGCGCCTTGCCCTGGCTGCCATAGCCGATCACGGCAATGGTGGTCTCGGCAAGTGCGTTGCGCTGGTGGTCGGCTTCGGTCCAGATTTTCATGATGTGAAATCTCCTGAAATGGCTTGTGGGTTAATTGGAATGCGGATGAGCGGGACTGGAAAACGGGAATGCGGTCACCGCGCCCTCCGAGGCACTGGAGACCTGGGCGATATAGCGTGCGTAAGCGCCCTGCAAGGCAGCCGGCGATCGCGGCTGCCACTGGCTGCGCCGGGCTTCGAGGTCGGCGTCGGTATCCAGGCGCTGTTGTTCCACGTCGATGCGGATGCGGTCGCCGTCACGGATCAACGCCAGCGGACCGCCGTCGGCAGCCTCCGGGCTGACGTGGCCAATCATGAATCCGTAGGTGGCGCCGCTGAAGCGGCCATCGGTGACCAGCGCGACCGAGTCGCTCAGGCCCTGGCCGACCAGGGCCGCGGTCACGGCCAGCATCTCGCGCATGCCCGGGCCGCCGCGCGGACCTTCGTAGCGGATCACGACCACATCGCCGGCAACGATCCGGCCGGCCTGGACGGCGGCAAACGCGTCCTCTTCGCTGTCGAACACGCGGGCCGGGCCTTCGTGGTCGAGGCGGCCGTGGCCGGCCAGCTTGATCACGCAGCCCGCCGGCGCCAGCTTGCCGTACAAAATGCCGAAGCCGCCGCGCGGCTTGAACGGCGTCTCGACTGCCCGTACCACTTGCTGGCCGGGCTTCTCGCGGGCCTGCCCGATCTCGTCGAACAGGCTTCGTCCGGAGCTGGTCTGCGAGTCGCTGATCTTGCCGGCCCGCAGCAGCTCGCGCGCCACCAGCCTTGTGCCACCGGCCACGAACAGATCAGGGGCCATGAAGCGGCCGCCCGGCTTGAGATCGGTAATCACCGGCGTGGTGCGCGCGATCGCGTCGAATTCGTCGAGCAGGAATTCGCAGCCGGCCTCGCGCGCGATCGCCAGCAAGTGCAGCACCGCGTTGGTCGAACCGGCAGTGGCGGTCACCAGCGTGGCGGCGTTGCGCAGGGTTTCGACGGTGATCAGCGAGCGCGCGCTGAGCCCACGCTCGAACATCTCCATCACCAGCCGGCCGCAGCGCTCGGCTTCGGCGACCTTGTCGGGGTGAACCGCCGGCACGTCATTGGCGCCCATTGGCGACAGGCCCAGCATGGTCAGCGCCATGGCCATGGTGTTTGCGGTGAACTGGCCGCCGCAGGCTCCGGCACCCGGGCAGGCCGAATTCTCGACCTCGGTCAATTCTTCCTCGTCGATCCGCCCGGCCGCGCAGGCGCCGACGGCCTCGAACACATCCTGGATCGTGATCGCCAGTTCGTGATGCCGGCCCGGCATGATCGAGCCGCCGTACAGAACCAGCCCGGGACGGTCGAGCCTGGCCAATGCCATGGCCGCGGCCGGCAGCGTCTTGTCGCAACCGGCCAGCACCACGACCGCATCCAGGCAATGCCCCCGCACCACCAGCTCGATCGAGTCGGCAATGGTTTCGCGCGAGATCAGCGACGCCTTCATGCCTTCGCTGCCCATCGAAATGCCGTCGGTGACCAGAATGGTGTTGAACTCGATCGGCGTACCGCCGGCCGCGCGGATGCCATCCTTGAGCGGCTTTGCCAGCTCGCGCAGATGAAAATTGCACGGCGTGACCTCGCTCCAGGTATTGACCACGGCAACCAGCGGCCGGGCGATATCGTCATCGCTGAGGCCGGTTGCCTTGAGCATGGCCCGCGCCGGTGCCCGATGGAGTCCTTTCTTGATTTTGTCGCTTTGCATGCCGGTTCCGATTTCGATCGATAAAAACCAGACCAAAAAAAAACCCCGCTTCTTTTGGAAGCGGGGTTTTATTCGTCTGGTGGTAATTTTGCTGCTTGTCAGACGTACCCGCTCCCGGTCCCGATAAGGACGAGAATGCTAATAAGCACGAGTACGACTACGAGCAGGTCGGCGCGAACGCCCTCGTCGACAATGGCCGCGACCGATATACGGGCCGCGCGTTCCAGAGTCTTCGCTGACGTTTTACTGTTCATGAACTTCGAAATTACAGGGTTAAATGCAAATGTCAAGACTTTTTTTTGGCTTTTGCCAGAAATTGCTGCCTTGATTTCGCCGGCAATCGATCAATCAGCGCGCCAGACATGCTGAATTCGCTCGTCAATCCGGGCCATAAACCCATCCCTGTCAGTTCGATGGATTCGTCAGATCGATGCGGCCGGATTCGGTCAGGTGGATGTTTCGCGAAAATCCGGCCGGGTCGAGCTTTGCGCTGAATTCATAATCGAAGGTCTGACTTGGGCTGCGCATCAGGCTGTTGAGCAGGCGGATGCCGCCCAGGACGTTGATCGCGGCTTTCAACGTCACCGTTTCCTGTCCGTAGCCCTCGATGACCGGCAGTTCGTTGCTCACGCCGTCCAGCAGCGACTGCCCATCCAGGCGAACCGAATAGGCAACGCCCTGCAGCCTGAGCGGCTCCGGATTCGGATTCAACACCACCAGCCCGATCTCGAACGTCGGCAGGCCGGAACCCTGCCCCGGCACGGCCCTGAACGACTGGACGCTGACGGTCGGCGGTTCCCGGCCCTGGCCGAAACCCGCACAAGCGCCGGCAAGCGCAATAAAGCCAAACACAAGCGCGGCCCTGAGCGTGAAAATAGAGATTTGAGTAGTCGCAGTTGCGAAATTCGGCTTCATACGCATCTTCCGAAGCTCCAGCCATTGACTTGACCGCCAGTATAGGCGAGCTGCCGGAGTTGGCTGGCATGTTGGCCCGCATCTGCCGGTCTGTACCGGGCACGTTCGCGGCAAAATGCGCATCGTCTCGGCACAAACAGGCCCGGGTCAACGCAGAATTGGCGTGTCGTGGTCGAAATTCGTCGATGCGGCTAAAAATCATCCGCAACGCGCAAACATTGGTTTACTGTAGCCAAAGCCCCGCGCCGACGGCGCGAATCTCGCATGATATGAATGTCCACGTTGATTTTTTATTTTTGGAGATTTGATGACTGACAAACACGTCGATCTGAGCGATTTCGGCTTTGTTCGTGCCGCCGCCGTGGCGCCGGTGCTGGCACTTGCCGACCCGGCGACCAATGCAGACCGAATCGCCGGACATCTGCGCCAGCTGGCCGGTCAGAGCGTCGGCATTGCGCTGTTCCCCGAGCTTTGCCTGACCGGCTACAGCTGCGAGGACCTGTTTTTCAACACCGGCCTGCAGCGCGCCGTTCGCGCAGCGCTGGTGACGGTCGCCGAAGCAACCGACAACATCGTTGCCGTGGTTGGCGCACCGTGGTGGGCACCCGACGGCCGGCTGTTCAACGCCGCCATCGTCGTTGCCGACGGCCAGATCCGGGGCGTTGTGCCCAAGCAGGTTCAGCCCAACTACGGCGAATTCTACGAGCGCCGCTGGTTCGCATCCGGCACCGACGTCGATCAACTCGTCGACGACCCCGAATTCGGCCGCTTTCACATTGGCTGCAAACAGCTGTTTCAGGCAGGCTCCATCCATTTCGGCGTCGAGATCTGCGAAGACCTGTGGGCGCCGCGACCACCTGGCATCGACCACTGCCTGGCCGGGGCGGAACTGGTGCTCAACCCGTCGGCCAGTCCCGAGCACATCGCCAAAGCCGATTTCCGACGCTCGCTGGTGCACATGGCCAGTGCCCGCGGCATCAGCGGCTACCTGTACGCTGGCTCAGGCCCGATGGAATCGACCAGAGACGTCGTCTACGGCGGACACCTTCTGGCCTTTGAGAACGGCAAGGCACTGGGCGAGAGCGACCGTTTTTCGTTCGATGCGCAAACGCTGATCACCGAATTCGACGTCGAAAAGCTGCACCACGACCGGGTCCAGACCGCGACCTTCGCCCAGTCCCCACGCCCCGGCGATTATCGGCGCGTCCGGGTCCTGGGCGAAACCCCCGGGCTGGCAACACTGACGCGCGCGATCGAAATGCACCCGTTCATACCCGACGACAAGGCTGGTTTCGAAGCCCGCGCACGCGAAATTATGCAGATCCAGGCCACCGGCCTGGCGCGGCGGGTGCTGGCCTCGGGTTCCGAGACGCTGGTGCTGGGTCTGTCGGGTGGCCTCGACAGCACGCTGGCGTTTTTGGTCTGCCTGGAAGCGCTGGACAAGCTCGGCCGCGCGCCCGACAAGCTGCACGCACTGACCCTGCCGGGGCCGGCCACCAGCGAGCACACGCTGACCTCGGCGCGACAGCTGGCAAAGGCGGGCAACGTCAAGCTCAAGGAAATCTCGATCAACGCCGCGGTGCGTCAGCACCTTCAGGATCTGGAACACGAACGTCGCGACGACGTGGTGTTCGAAAACGCCCAGGCCCGCGAACGCACGCAGGTGCTTTTCAATACCGGCAACCAGGTCCAGGGCATCGTCGTCGGTACCGGCAGCCTGTCGGAACTCGCGTTGGGCTGGTGCACCTACAACGCCGACCACATGGCCGGCTACAACGTCAATGCCGGCGTGCCCAAGACCCTGGTCCGCTACCTGGTGCGCTGGTACGCGGCCAACCGTGCCGAAAAGGCGCTATCGGAGGTGCTCAACCGGGTGCTTGAGACCCCGGTGTCGCCGGAACTGCTGCCAGCCGAAGAAGGCCGCATCGCCCAGCACACCGAACAGATCATCGGGCCATACGAACTGCACGATTTCTTCCTGTTCCATTTCATGCGCAACGGCGCGCGGCCGGCCAAGATCTATCACCTGGCCTGCATCGCGTTCGACGGCAGCTATCCGCCAGCCGAAATCCACCGCTGGCTGCTGACCTTCGTCCGGCGCTTCTTTACCCAGCAGTTCAAGCGCAGCACGCTGCCGGCCGGGCCCAAAGTGGGCACCATCACGCTGTCGCCGCGCGGCGACTGGCGCATGCCCGACGAAGCCGTCTCCGAGGGCATTCTCGCCGAACTCGAAGCCATCGATCCCGGATAAATCAACCATGCGAGGCGTCGGAACGAAAATTCCGGAAAGATCCAGGCGAATCTCCATCCATTCCTCGCCTGCGCTTGGCGTTCTGGATTTGAAAGCTGCTCTCGCCGAGGGCCGAAGCAGGTAAATCAAAATTGCTCCGGCAACCACGAACTGCCAAATAACCAGCATTGAGTAAATCTTGTACTCCGGGCCAGGCGACCAAACAGCAACGGCCAGGTCCGGCCACACATGAACAATCACGAATCCGTAATAGCCGACAGCCAGCCAACGGCCCCACTGCCGCAAGCGCCACAGACCGATGACAAACGAAAACACGACCAGCGCCGGCAATAGCTGGACAAACACAGCCCAGGCGGGAACGTTCTCATCGAGGAGAAACTTGATGCTGACGGCAAACGGAAGCATGCCCACCAATCCCGAATAGCCGGCGATTAGAGCAATAGTGAATGGCCTTTTCATTTCTCGCCCAGAAGACCGACCACCGCGTAATGGAAGTCGCCATGGATATCGAGCAGTTTGCGTGGATGGTTTGCCCCGGTCAATAATCGACTGATGCGGCACCGATCAGCTACCGCGGCCCTGCCATGATTTCGCCATGAATTTTCCATCCGCCTGCCCGAACGTGGTGGCAGGCTATTATCTGAACGGCGATCATCGAGCCTTGGGCCGGGTCGCGCACAAAAATCAACCACGAAGATGCCTGGCGGAACGGAGAATGACAGTGACAAAACACGGACGGATTCAAACACCCGGCTACTGGCGAATCACCGGCTGGGGATTTTTGGTGCTGCTATTGCTGATCCCGCTTGTAGCGATGCAGTTCACCGACGAGATCGGCTGGACCGGATCCGACTTTGTGCTCATGGGCATTTTGTTCCTCGCCCTGGGCCTGGGCTTCGAACTGGCCGTAAGGCTGTCGCCCAGCCTTGCCTACCGGGCCGCATTCGGGCTGGCGGTGCTGGGTGCGATCCTGCTGACCTGGATCAACCTGGCCCTCGGTATCATCGGCTCAGAGGACAACCCAGCCAACCTGATGTACGGCAGTGTCCTGGCCACGGGTCTGATCGGCGCCATGCTGGTGCGCGGCCGCCCACGCGGCCTGGCCGCCACGCTGCTGGCCATGGCCGGCGTGCAGGCCGCAATCGCGGCAATCGCGATCCTGGCCGGGCTGGGCCGCCCCTTAAGCGGCACCCTGGAACTGGCTGCGTTGAATGGGCTCTTCATCGGGCTATTTCTGACCGCCGCCGGCCTGTTTCGCAGGACTGCGCAAAACGAGCCGAAGCGCGACGCCACGCCGGCCAGCCAGAACCGGTCATGAATCGCTGGGCGCGGCTCATTTCTGCACCGGTCCCACGTAGCATCCGGCCGCTGCGTTATTCTAGGCAAAAGACCGTTTGCGCTTCTTGCATCCATCCATGGAGGATCAGATCGTGACGAGTAAAAACCATACGCTTTCCGGCCTTCTGGCACTGGGCATTGCTCTGTCATCCACCGCCATGGCCGCCGAACCTGTCACGCCGAAGCTGACCGAAACATTGGATCTTTTGTTGCGCCAGGAAATGAGGTCGATCCAGGCGGCCATGGGCCAGATCCATTCGGCGATCGTCATGGGGCAGCATGATGATGTGGCGAACCAAGCCCAGCAGGTGCACGACAGCTTCATTTTGAAGCAATCTCTCACGCAAAAAGACCGCGAAGATCTCAGAGCAGCGGTGCCCGATGGGTTCCTTCAAATGGACCAGGAGTTTCACGAACTTGCCGCGGCCCTGGCCAAAGCCGGCCGCAACAAGGACACCGGCAACGAATACCGGATTTTCAATCAAATGACGCGCAATTGCGTGGAGTGCCACAACACCTATGTTTCCGATCGCTTTCCGGACCTGGGCGCCCTATGACTGACCAGCAAAGCGAACAACCCCAAGGACGAACCGACCTCGCTTACGCCCGCACGGTTCTGGCCGTCGAGCGCACGTACAACAGTTGGGTCAAGACATCGATCGGCTTTCTGGCCGGCGGACTCGCGCTGACCAAGTTGATGGAAGCCGAGTTGACCACGCTGCACGGGGCCATCATCCTGGCCGGCTCGACTTTGCTGGGCATCGTGGCAATCGTGATTACAGCAGTCGCCACGCTGCGTTACCGGGACCGAATGTCCGATCTGGGTGAACAGGCACTGGGGCGATGGCCGTTCCGCGTTGTTCTGTTCATCAGCGGCAGTTTCATTCTCATTTGCATCATCGGGCTGGTCTGCCTGTTCATGCTCTGAGCCTGCCTTGTTCACCACCGATGCTGCTGCAAGGCCGCCGGGCCTCGCGTCCGCGGCGTTTCGGTAGGTCATGTTCGGCGGGATCCGAATGCAAGGCGGGTCAGCCGGTCATTACAGCCCCAAGTTGCAAAGCCAGCCACAGATTACGGTTTGCGCAGATTAAAGACCAATGCTGAGCGTAATGCCGGTAATGCGCCTCCTCCCGCGTGCGAAGGGATCGATAGACAAGATTGTCAGCCTGCCGAAGGCCGACCGATGCGCCAGGCGAAGAATGCGATCAGCAAACCGTAGCGATGCAGGGTCGAGACGACCAGCGGCCGGGCGCTGCCGACGCCTGAGGAAGCTATGAACGAAGCCGGAACCGCCGATCGAATTCAAAACCAGTCGAGCGAAAGCACCTGGTAGATGACGACCGCGCCAAGATAGCCCGCAATACCATAGGCAGCGAACATCCTTGAAGGCAGCTTCCACGATCCCGACTCGCGCGCCAGAATGACCATTGTCGACACGCACATCAGGGCCATCGAAAAGAACACCAGCAGCGCCACACCCGAGGCGGTTTCGAGGCCGCTTGCGTGAATCCGTTCGACCAGCGGCAGCATGTTTTCTTCGGCAAACTCGATGCCGAAGATCGTGCCCAGGGTGCCGACGAACACCTCGCGCGCCAAAAACGAAGTCAGGATGGCTACGCCATAGCGCCAATCCAGTCCCAGCGGCGCGAACACCGGCTCGATGGTCCGGCCGATCGCCGCAAGCCAGGAAGACTGCAGATCGGCGCCGCCGTTCGGAAAATAGCCCAGTACCCACACCACCACGGTCACGCCCAGGATCACGCCGCCGGCCTTGGTCACGAAGTGCCTGGAACGATGCAGCGATTGGCGCAGCAACGGCACCAGCGCTGGCAACCGGTACGGCGGCATCTCGAGCACGAACGGCACGTCCGGCGCCGGATCGCGATCGCGCCGCGCGGCAAGACCGGCCACGACCAGCGCCAGCATCAGGCCGAGAAAGTAGACCAAGAACATGGCCAGGCCCTGGAGCCCGACGAGGCCGAACATCACCGTCGTCGACGGTATGAAGGCCGCGATCAGCAGCGCATAGACCGGCAGGCGCGCCGAACACGGCATCAACGGGACCGCCATATAGGTCAATCGGCGTTTTCTCGGCGAATCGATGGATCTGGCCGCGTAGACGCCGGGAATCGCGCAGGCCACGCCCGAGAGCATGGGAATGAAGCTCTTGCCGGTCAGCCCGAAGAACCGGAGCGGGCGA